>NZ_JAUEIQ010000001.1:0-497834 GCF_030385545.1 Collinsella ihumii
TCGAGGAGTTTTTAGCCGGTGTTTCCGCGGGCTTCTTTTAAAATTTCACGTTTCGGTTAAGATAGTGCAACTTTGGGTACCACACTGGTCGAACGAACAAGTGTTAGCACGTAAGAGGTATTCGCATGCTAGATCGATTCACCGACCGTGCGCGGCGCGTCATGTCCTTGGCCAAGGAGGAAGCGCTGGCACAGAATTCCACGAAGGTGGGCACCGAGCACCTGCTGCTCGCGCTCGCCAAGGAGCAGGAGGGCATTGCCGCGGAGGCGCTGCGCTCCCTCGATATCAGCTACGACGACATCTTGACGCAGCTCAAGGAGATCCGCACCACGGTTCCCGATGAGGAGCAGCCCGCGGAGGCCGCCAAGCTCGCGTTCACCCCGCGCGTCATCTCGGTCATGGAGCGCTCCTTCCGCCTGGCGCGCGAGAACAACCAGACCTACGTGTCGACCGAGCACCTGCTGCTCGGCGTGGTCGACGAGAGCGACGGCATGGGCATGGACATCCTCCAGCGCCTGGGCGTGTCCGCGGCCGCGGTGCGCGGCGCGGTGGACAAGCTCACGTCGAAGGACCAGGGGCGCAAACGCCCCATGGCGGGCTCGGCATCCGGTCGTCCCGGCGCGGGCCTGCCGTTCTTCTCGGGCGAGTCGGCGCGCGCCGACGACGCGAACGCCAGCACGCTCGCCCAGTTCGGCACGAACCTCACCGCGCAGGCGCGCGAGGGCAAACTCGACCCGGTCATCGGGCGCGAGAAGGAGATCTCCCGCATGATGGAGATCCTTTCCCGCCGCACCAAGAACAACCCCTTGATCCTGGGCGATCCGGGCGTTGGCAAAACGGCCATCGTCGAGGGTCTGGCCCAGCAGATCGCTTCGGGCGACGTGCCGGAGAACCTCGTCAACATGAACATCTGGACGCTCGACCTGCCGGGCCTTGTCGCGGGCGCCAAGTACCGCGGCGAGTTCGAGGAGCGCCTGAAGAACGTCATCCAGGAGGCCACCGAGGCCGACGACATCATCCTGTTCATCGATGAGATGCACACGCTGATTGGCGCCGGCTCCGCCGAGGGCTCCATCGACGCGAGCTCCATGCTCAAGCCGGTGCTCGCGCGCGGCTCGTTCCAGATCATCGGAGCGACCACGGCCGAAGAGTTCCGCAAGTACCTCACCAAGGACCCCGCGTTTGAGCGCCGCTTCCAGCCGATCGACGTCGAGGAGCCGAGCGTCGAGGACACCATCAAGATCCTGAACGCCTTGCTGCCCCGCTACGAGGAGCACCACCACGTGCGCTACACGCCTGCGGCGGTCGAGGCGGCGGCCAACCTGTCGTCCCGCTACATCCAGGACCGCTTCCTGCCCGATAAGGCCATCGACCTGATCGACGAGGCCGGCGCCCGCGCGCGCATCGCGGCCAATCGCGCCCCCGAGCCGGTTCGCACCGCCGAGGCGCACGTCGGAGAGCTCAAGGCGGCGGTCGAGGCGGCCACGAAGGACGACGACATGAACCGCGCCGCCGAGCTCAAGGAGCAGCAGCATGCCGCCGAGATCGAGCTGTCCGAGGCCCGTGCCGCCTGGAACGCCGAGATGGATGCGAGCCCGCTTGCCATCGACGTGCCGCAGATCGCCGACATCGTGTCCGCGACCTCGGGCGTGCCGGTGTCCTCGCTGACCGAGGACGAGTCCCGTCGCCTGCTCGCCTGCGAGGACGTGCTCAAGACCCGCATCATCGGCCAGGACGAGGCGGTGCACGCGGTGGCCAAGGCAATCCGCCGCTCGCGCTCGCCGCTCAAGGACCCGCGCCGCCCGGGCGGCTCGTTCATCTTCCTCGGCCCCACGGGCACGGGCAAGACCGAGCTCGCCAAGACGCTCGCCGAGTACCTGTTCGGCAGCAAGGACGCGCTGATCAGCTTCGACATGAGCGAGTTCGCCAGCGAGTACGAGGTCTCCAAGCTCATCGGTAGCCCTCCGGGATACGTGGGCCACGAGGAGGGCGGCCAGCTCACCAAGGCCGTGCGCCGGCATCCGTACTCCGTCGTGCTGTTCGATGAGATCGAGAAGGCACACCCGGACATCTTCAACGTGCTGCTGCAGGTGCTCGACGAGGGCCGTCTGACCGATGGCCAGGGCAAGACCGTCGACTTCCGCAACACCGTGATCATCATGACGTCCAACGTGGGCGCGCGCGAGATCGCGCAGGACGCGAGCGTGGGCTTTGGCACCACCGGCGAGACCGGGCTTTCCGCCAAGGAGATCAAGAGCCGCGCCATGGGCGAGCTCAAGCGCCTGTTCAGGCCCGAGTTCTTGAACCGTATCGACGACATCGTGGTCTTCCAGAAGCTTGCGGGAGAGTCGCTCACCAAGATCGCCGAGCTTCTCGTGGACGACCTGCGCCAGCGCCTGATCGCCAACGGCATGAACATCGTGCTGACCGATGCCGCCATCGCCAAGATCGTGGCCGAGGGCACCGACCTCACCAACGGCGCCCGTCCGCTGCGCCGCGCCATCCAGCGCCTCATCGAGGATCCTTTGAGCGAGGAGCTGCTGGCGGGCGAGTGGCGCGAGGGAGACACGGTGCTCACCGATGTCGTGGATGACGAGTTCGTCTTCAGCCACGGCACGGGCGAGATTCCGGCTCCGCGGGCGACCGGCGTGCTGGGCGCGTCGTTCGAGTCCGCGCCGCGTAGCGGCTCGGCGGGCGCCCGGAACTCCTCGGGCACCGCACGGCAGCTGGGCGCCGGAGCGCGCTCGTAGGGTCCAGGGACCGGCCCGTACCCTCTTCATAATCCCGAATAGGGTGACCTATCGAACGGCGTCCGCCATCGCGGGCGCCGTTTTCGTTGCGGAGCGCGTCAGTGCGCGGATGTGGTCGGCGGTCTGCAGCGACCTTGGCGGTGACATTTTTCTGTTTAACTTTGTAAAACGTTGTCGCAAAGCGGTGGTATCCATGAGAAAATATTTGCATGACTGAGAATGCGAGCAGATGGAGTAGCACATTGGATAAAAACGAGATTCAAAAGCGCATGGACCAGGCCATCAGACTGACCGCTCCCGGTCAGCCCATCAGGACCGCCCTCGACATGATCATCGCCGGGCATCTCGGCGCCCTGATCTGCGTCGGCGATACCGAAAACGTGCTCGCCGCCGGCAACGACGGCTTTCCGCTGAACATCTCGTTTACCTCCAACCGCCTGTTCGAGCTTTCCAAGATGGACGGCGCGGTCGTGATCGACGAGGATCTGTCGCATATCCTGCGCGCCAACTTCCACCTCAATCCGGATTCCTCCATCACCACGAGCGAGACGGGCATGCGCCATCGCACGGCCGCCCGCATGAGCGTGCTGACCGACGCCATCATGATCTCGGTGTCGTCCCGCCGTTCGGTGGTGAACGTCTACGTCAAGGGCAAGGCCTACGAGATCCAGCCCGTCGGCATCATCATGAGCTCGGTCAACCAGCTCATCGCCACGCTGCAGACCACGCGCGCCTCGCTCGACAAATCGCTGGTCCGTCTGACCGCCCTTGAGCTGGACGACTACGTCACGCTCGCCGACATCACCGGCATCTTCTCGAGCTTCGAGATCATGCAGCAGGCCAAAGAGGAGCTTCGCAGCTGCATCGTCAAGCTCGGCAACCAGGGCAAGCTGGTCCAGATGCAGATGGAGCAGCTCGCCGGCGAGAGCATGGATACCGAATACGACCTCATGATCCGCGACTACGCGAGCGATTCGTCGGAGGAGAACGCGCGACGCATCCGCGAGCGCTTCAGCTCCATGACGCCCGAGGAGCTCTCCAATCCCGCGCGCGTCGCCGACGCGCTCGGTTTCGACGACCTGGATGAGGACTCCGTCATGACGCCGCTCGGCCTGCGCACTCTCTCGCGCGTGTCGGTGGTGCGCGACGGTGTGGCCGAGAAGATCGTCGACGAATACGGCTCGCTGCAGGAGCTCATGGGCGATATCCAGAAAGACCCCGAGCGCCTGGGCGACTTCGGCGTCAACAACCCCGCGATCCTGGCCGATTCCCTGGCGCGCATGCAGGGCAAGCAGGGTGCCTGACATGGGCGACGTGTGCGCGGTCATCGTTGCCGGCGGATCGGGGCAGCGTTTCGGCAACCCCGGCGGCAAGCAGCTCATCGATGCCGCGGGACGTCCGCTCATGACCTGGTCGCTTCTGGCGTTTGACGCCGCGCCCTCGGTCGGCCATATCGTGGTGGTCTGCCCGGCTGAGCGCACCGAGGAGGTGCGCCGCCGCGCGGTCGATCCGTTCGACCTCACGGTGCCCGTGAGTTTTGCCCCCGCGGGCGACACCAGGCAGGATTCCACGCGCTCTGGTCTGGCGGAGGTGCCAAAGACCTGTGATTTCGTGGCGATCCATGATGGCGCACGCCCCCTCATCACCCCAGAGGTTATCGAAGGCGCGGTGCGCGTCCTGCGTGAGGACCCCGAGCTCGACGGCGTGGTGTGCGGACAGCCCGCCGTCGACACGCTCAAGCTCGTCGAAGACGGAATGATTCTCGACACGCCCGATCGAAGCCGCTTCTGGACCGTGCAGACGCCCCAGATCTTCCGCGTCGAGGCGCTCCGCCGTGCCGAGGACGCCGTGCGCGCGGAGGGCTTCGTGGGCACTGATGACGCATCGATTGTCGAGCGCGCCGGCGGCCGCGTCCGCTGCGTCGAGGCCCCGCGCGACAACCTGAAGGTCACGTTGCCCGAAGACCTGCCCTTGGTTGAATTCCTGCTGCGCTCCCGCGGCTGACAAATGGGTTGTTTGGGGACGGGTTCGTTTCAACCCATCCCGCCGTCCCGGTTCGACGCTTTTTCATGAACGCCGTCTAGTGCTCCCTTAACCTTGTGCGCGCTCCACGAGGTCGGTAAACAGTCCGAGCATGCGCGGTTCGCTTTCGAGCAGCTCTTCAGGGTGCCATTGGACCAAAACGATCTGGCCGTCTGCAGATTCCAGTGCTTCGGGGATGCCGTCTGAGGTACGGGCGATCACGGAAAGACCGCGTCCCGCTTCTTTGACGCATTGGTGGTGGAGGGTGTTGGTGTACAGCGAGGTGGTACCGAGGATGCGTGCCACGCGGCTTGCAGCGTCGATGTCGATGCGGTGCATCAGGTAGTCGCGGTTTTGCTTCTGGGCATGCAGCAGATGCCGGGGGTTCGCGTAAGCGAGGTCTTGGTACAGACTGCCTCCCAGGGCGACGTTGGCGAGCTGCAGGCCGCGGCAGATGCCGAGTAAGGGAAGGCCCAACTCGAGGGCACGCATGCAGGCCGTCATCCAAAGTCGGTCGGTGTGCAGGTCGACTTCGCCCAGCTCGGGCAGGGGATCTTCGTGGTAGAGACGCGGATCGACGTCGATGCCTCCCGGCAGGAGCAATCCCTGGCAGCAGGCGAGAAGCCTGTCCACGTCATCGATGCCCGTCGTGGCGGGGATGAGCAGCGGGATGCCGCCGCCTCGCTGGACGGCCGCACAGTACGCGGCATTGGTGAAGTCGCGCATGACGGGGACGTTTCCGCTCGCGTCGATCGTGCGCATGCCGAGAATGCCGATGATCGGCCGATCCATAGGGCTCTCCTTTGGCGGTTGAGTGCAACAAGCCAAGCCGAGCTCTCGCGTCGGTTGGCCGCGCACCATGGTAGCAAGTTTGGTGTGCGATGTGGGTGCGATGGGCAGTGGTATTGCCGCACCCCGCCATCGCTCGCTTTTCATGAAAAAGTGCGATGTCAGAAATCGCTTTCCTGGGCAAACGCCGAAAACGGTGTCCTTCGTTCATGAAAAACCGGGGAGCTGAAGTTCGGTCAGTCCAGGCTGCACCGGCTGCGAGCGACCGGTGTGAAAGCGAGCGGTCGATGTCCCATGCAATCGCGGTCTCACTCGGGGCCTTCCGGCAAACCTTCGCCTGCTGAGGTATGATGCTGGCAACGCAAACCGAGCAGGAAGGCAATCGCGCCATGCAGCAGCCCGCACTTCGCATAGGACACGGCTACGATGTTCACCGTCTGGTGGAAGGACGCCGCTGCATCATCGGTGGCGTGGACATCCCGTACGAGAAGGGCCTGCTCGGCCATTCGGACGCCGACGTGCTCGCTCACGCGCTGGCAGACGCGATTCTCGGCGCCTGCCGAGGAGGCGACATCGGGAAGCTGTTCCCCGACACGGATCCCGCGTACGAGGGCGCGGACTCGCTTGTGCTGCTTTCGCGCGTCATGGAGTTCGCACGCGAGCGCGGCTACGAATTCGTCGATGCCGACTGCACCATTGCGGCGCAGGCGCCCAAGATCACGCCGCATCGCGACGCGATGCGCGCCAACCTCGCCCGCGCGCTCGGCGTCGATGTCGAGCAGGTGGGCGTGAAGGCGACGACCACCGAGAAGCTTGGCTGGGAAGGCGAGGGTGCCGGCATCGGTGCCTGGGCCGTGTGCCTGCTCGAGCGATGTAGCTCCCGCGATCGGGCCTAGGAGCCGGCGCATCGTCCGCCCCGAAGACCCCATCTCCGACCGACCGCACGACGGACGGGCGAGGTGCCGCATCGCGCCTCGCCGTCTTTGGACCTCCCTGAGAGGATGTTTGCCATGAAGATCTACAACAGCAAGACCCATACCAAAGAAGAGTTCCAGCCCATCGAGGCGGGCAAGGTGCGCATGTACGTGTGCGGCCCCACCGTCTACGACAACATCCACATCGGCAACGCGCGCACGTTCATCTCCTTCGACGTCATCCGCCGCTGGCTGATCGCCTCCGGGTTCGAGGTCACGTTCGCGCAGAACCTCACCGATGTGGACGACAAGATCATCAACCGCGCGAACGAGCAGGGCCGTACGGCCGAGGACGTGGCGAGCGAGTTCTCCGAGAAGTTCATCGCGGTCATGCACAAGGCCAACGTGATGGATCCCGACATCCGTCCGCGCGCCACCAAGGAGATCGGCCCCATGATCGGCATGATCAAGACGCTCATCGAGCAGGGTCACGCCTATGCGGCCGATAACGGCGACGTGTACTTCGCGGTCCGTAGCGATCCCAGCTACGGCGAGGTTTCCGGTCGCAAGATCGACGACCTGATGGTCGGCGCGCGCATCGAGGAGAACGAGGACAAGAACGATCCGCTGGACTTCGCCCTGTGGAAGGCCGCCAAGCCGGGCGAGCCCATGTGGAACTCCCCGTGGGGCAAGGGGCGCCCCGGCTGGCATACCGAGTGCGCCGCGATGGTGCACCGCTACCTGGGCACGCCGATCGATATCCACGGCGGCGGCTCCGACCTCGCCTTCCCGCATCATGAGAACGAGTGCGCGCAGGCCTCGTGCGCGTGGCATCAGGGTTTTGCCAACACCTGGATGCACACGGGCATGCTGCTCGTGGACGGCGAGAAGATGTCGAAGTCGCTCGGTAACTTCTTCACGCTCGAGGAGGTGCTCGAGAAGCACTCCGCGGCGGCGCTTCGCCTGCTCATGCTGCAGACGCACTACCGCAGCCCGCTCGACTTCAGCTGGGAGCGTCTCGAGGGCGCGGAGAACTCGCTCGCGCGCATCGCGGGAACGGTGAACAACCTCAAGTGGGCTGCCGACCACGCGGAGGGCGAGGCGGACGCCCAGCGTGCGGCCGCGCTCGTCGCCGCGACTGAGAGGGCTTCCGCGGAGTTCGAGTCCTGCATGAACGACGATTTCAACACTGCCGGCGCGCTCGCTGCGTACTTCCAGTTGGTGACGGAGGCGAACACCTATCTCGACCAGGCCGGCTCCGCCGTGGACGAGGAGGCGGCGACCGTGTGCGCCGTGTCCATCGCGGGCGCGTTTGCGATCTTGGGCATCGAGCTGCCGAAGCCGGAAGAGGAGCTGCCGGTTGGCCTGCTCGGCGTCGCCGCCGGGCTTGTCGGCTATACGGGTGATGACGTCGACGAGGCCGCGGAGAAGATCCTTGCCGCCCGTGCCGAGGCGCGCGCAGCCAAGAACTGGGAGCTTGCCGACGCGATTCGCGATCAGCTTCGCGACATGGGCCTCATGATCGAGGACACCGCCGCGGGATCGCGCATCAAGCACCTCTAGCGCCACCTTTTGGGACGGGGCCATCTTTAATCATCTGCGAGCAGGGGTTTCGATTGCGAAGCCCCTGCCGTCCTTTTAGGGCTCCGACGTCGTTCCCAACCGTGGAACATCTGCGCAACGTGCCGGCGTCGAGGACGTCTCATCTATACTGCAAGGTCGAATAACGATGAGAGTCAGATGGGAGCCGCATGGCACGACAGCAGAACAACAAGGGACAGCGCCCCGAGGCTCGCGGAGGGCGCGGTGCGAACCGCAAGGGGCCCGAAAGGCAGCGCGAGGCCGCTGGGCGACAGCGCCCGGGCGGACGCAGCCAGACGCATCCCGGCAAGGGCGGCCAGCGCTCCGGGGGAGCGACGCGCCCTGCTCGCGCGGCCCAGCCCGCCCATGCACCGGAGGGCTCGTATCTCGAAGGCCGCCGCGCAGCCATCGAGGCGCTGCGCACGGGTTATCCCGTCAAGCGCGCGCTGGTTGCGGAGAGCTCGAGTAAAGACGTCGTCCTGACGCAGATCATCGAGGCGTTGCGCTCGGTGAACGCGCCTGTCAGCTACGTTGCCCGCGAGCAGCTCGATGCCATCTCGAGCCATGGCGCGCATCAGGGCATCGTGCTCGAGGTCGGATCGTACCCGTATGCCGACCTGTCGGACATCATCGCGCGCGCCGGCGACGGTCCGGCGCTGGTGCTCGTGCTCGACCATGTGACCGACGCGGGCAACTTCGGCGCAATCGTGCGCTCGGCCGAGGTCGTCGGCGCCGCGGGCGTCGTCATCGCGAACAAGCGCGCCGCCGAGGTCACGGTTGCGACCTATAAGACGAGCGCGGGCGCGGTCATGCATCTGCCGATCGCCCAGGTTCCCAACATCGCGCGTGCGCTCGAGGACCTCAAGGAGGCCGGTTTTTGGGCGTGCGGCGCTTCCGAACACGCCGAGCAGGTGTGCTGGGACGCTCCGCTCGAGGGCCGGGTCGCGCTCGTCATGGGCTCAGAGGGCGAGGGCATCTCCCGCCTGGTGCTCCAGACGTGCGATTTCCTGACCAAGCTCCCCCAGCGCGGCGAGACCGAGAGCCTGAATGTCGCCCAGGCGGCGACGGCTCTCAGCTTCGAGTGGATGCGCCGCAACCGCGCCGTGCTCGTCGACGGGGCGGGCGAGTAGCCCATGACCAAGAAGAACCGGGCCAAGGCCAAGGCGAAGCGCTTCGGCGAGGGATCGGCGCAAAAGTTCGTCGATGCGAGCACCTACGGCGTGGGTAACGCGTTCGCCTCGGCATTCTCGACGCCCGATGTGCCGCGCGGGTCGAACGTGAGCGGGAAGCGCGAGCTTCTGGTCGTGGACGGCTACAACGTCATCCATGCGACGCCGCGCTACGAGCAGCTTATCTTCGACAAGTCGGACGACCCCTATTCGCACGATGTGTACGACCGCGCGCGCACGGCGCTGATCGCCGACGTCGCGGCGTTCGCCGGCCGCCGCTACGAACCGGTCATCGTGTTCGACGGCGCCGGCAATGTTTCGGCCGACCGGCCCAATCTGCCGCAGGCGGGCGTGCGCATCGAGTTCTCTCCCACGGGCGTATCGGCCGACACGGTGGTTCAGCAGCTGTGCACCGATGCCCGCGAGGCGGGCCGTGCGTGCACGGTGGTCACCAGCGACGGCACGATTCAGGCGACCGTGATGGGGAAGGGCGTGGCGCGCATCTCGGCCCGCATCTTCGTGGAGGAGCTTCGTCACGTCGACGAGGATGTGCGCGAGGCGGAGGAGGCTC
The DNA here is from genome assembly GCF_030385545.1 of Collinsella ihumii. Classification (NCBI taxonomy): domain Bacteria; kingdom Bacillati; phylum Actinomycetota; class Coriobacteriia; order Coriobacteriales; family Coriobacteriaceae; genus Collinsella; species Collinsella ihumii. The sequence goes on from NZ_JAUEIQ010000001.1 coordinate 9,797, forward strand.
CCAAGATCAAGATGACGCTGGGCAGCCGTCTTTCGCCTGAAACCCTGGAGAAGCTGCGGGCGTTCAAGGCGACCCGATAGGGAATGTCGCGGCGCTCTTGCCCCTGATGGTCGCTTTCAGTATCCTGTAAGGGCTTCACGCGCAAGCGCCAAGCGTGCCAGCGTGGCTCAACGGTAGAGCAAATGATTTGTAATCATTGGGTTGCGGGTTCGATTCCTGTCGCTGGCTCCATAGAAAACAGCAGGTCAGACACGGTAAATGGTCTGGCCTGTTTCTTTTTGTTGCCAGTATTAATAAGAAGTGCCAGTAAATCGCCAGTAAATATGGTGAAGTGGGCGCGAAAAGATCCCTGTCGCTGCATTCCATTCGCATCAAGTCATGAAACGGTCATGAACCAGTCATGAAATCGAGGCGGACACGGAACGCTGAACCTACGTCGGGGGAGCTCGAAGATCGAAGCCGGGCTTACCGGTCGGTCGAGCGTCCCTCTGTCACTTGTGCCCATCCCTAATGGCAGGGGGCAGGCCGTGGGAGACGGGCGCGGGCGACGGGATGGGTTGAAATGAACCCGTCCCCAAACAACCCATCCCAGGCGCAGAAGCAGAAGGGGTGTCCCCAGTTTGTAAAAGTGCAAGCGGAAGGTACGTCCCCAATTTGCACAAGCGGAAGGTACGTCCCCAATTTGCACTTGTCAGGAATCCTGCATCTTCACAAGCTCACCATGATAAAGTGCCGCTAAAACCGCAGGTCAACGCCTATGTGGCACAAATGGGATACGCCCGGTGGCGTGTATTAAGCAACTTTGCGTTGACATCCGGCCCCCGAGCGTCGTAATATCCTTCCTGCGCAACGGAGCGGCCAGCCGTTCCGAGCGCGTGAACACATGGGAGTTTGCCCGAGTGGTTAATGGGGACGGGCTGTAAACCCGTTGGCTATGCCTACATAGGTTCGAATCCTATAGCTCCCACCCGTTCACGCCTGTGTAGCTCAGTCGGTAGAGCACCTCGTTGGTAACGAGGAGGTCACCGGTTCAAGTCCGGTCGCAGGCTCCAGTACGGCGGTGTAGCTCAGCTGGTTAGAGCACACGGTTCATACCCGTGGCGTCACTGGTTCGAATCCAGTCACCGCTACCCAGGTAACACGGTGGCTTTCCTATATACTAGGGGAGCCACTAAGTTTATTGGTACGTCCCGCCGGGGACACCTTTAAGGAGGAGGCTTCATGGCCAAGGAAAAGTTCGAGCGCACTAAGCCGCATGTTAACATCGGCACCATCGGTCACGTTGACCACGGCAAGACCACGCTGACGGCTGCCATCACCAAGGTTCTCTCCGAGACCGAGGGCTGCAAGGCCGACTTCACCGCGTTCGAGAACATCGACAAGGCTCCCGAGGAGCGCGAGCGCGGCATCACCATCTCCGTCGCTCACGTCGAGTACGAGACCGCTACGCGTCACTACGCTCACGTCGACTGCCCCGGCCACGCTGACTACATCAAGAACATGATCTCCGGTGCTGCTCAGATGGACGGCGCTATCCTGGTCATCGCTGCCACCGACGGCCCCATGGCCCAGACCCGCGAGCACATCCTGCTCGCCCGTCAGGTCGGCGTGCCCTACATCGTCGTGTTCCTGAACAAGTGCGACATGGTTGACGACGAGGAGCTTATCGACCTCGTCGAGATGGAGACCCGTGAGCTCCTCTCCGAGTACGACTTCCCCGGCGACGACATCCCCGTTGTCCGCGGCTCCGCTCTGGGCGCCCTCAACGGCGAGGAGAAGTGGATGGATTCCGTCCGCGAGCTCATGAAGGCTGTTGACGAGTACATCCCGACCCCCGAGCGCGACGACGCCAAGCCGTTCCTGATGGCTGTCGAGGACGTCATGACCATCTCCGGCCGTGGTACCGTTGCTACCGGTCGTGTCGAGCGCGGTCAGCTCAAGCTCAACGAGCCCGTCGAGATCGTCGGCATCAAGGAGACCCAGTCCACCGTTGCTACCGGCATCGAGATGTTCCGCAAGACCATGGACTTCTGCGAGGCTGGCGACAACGTCGGCATCCTGCTGCGCGGCATCAAGCGTGAGCAGATCGAGCGCGGCCAGGTTCTCTGCAAGCCCGGTTCGGTTCACCCGCACACCAAGTTCACCGGCGAGGTCTACGTCCTCACCAAGGAGGAGGGCGGCCGTCACACCCCGTTCTTCGATGGTTACCGTCCGCAGTTCTACTTCCGTACCACTGACGTGACCGGCTCCGTCAAGCTGCCCGAGGGCACCGAGATGGCCATGCCTGGTGACCACATCACCATCGAGGGCGACCTCATTCACCCGATCGCCATGGAGGAGGGCCTGCGCTTCGCTATCCGCGAGGGTGGCCACACCGTTGGCTCCGGCGTCGTCAGCACCATCATCGAGTAACTTCGGTTAGTCGTAGCTGATTTGCTTCTTGAACCCGGCTCCTTTTCGGGGGAGCCGGGTTTTTCTTGTCTACTCCTTTGTACAGGTTGTGTAACGAATTTGCAGATATCCACCAGATTTCAAAGGAGCATTGACACACTTCCGTATCTGCGGTTAAATGTTCCACCGTGCCCGCAGGGGACGGTAAATGGAGGTTATTAGATACATGCGTACTCTCGTTACACTTGCCTGCACCGAGTGCAAGCGTCGCAACTATACGACGACCAAGAACAAGGCAAACATGCCTGATCGCATGGAGATCAAGAAGTATTGCCCCTGGTGCCGTCGTCACACCGTGCACAAAGAGACTCGCTAGTCTCACGTACATACGCCAGTAGTTCAATTGGTAGAGCATCGGTCTCCAAAACCGAGTGTTGAGGGTTCGAGTCCTTCCTGGCGTGCCAGTTTGTAATCCGTAAGCCTCCTTGTGAGGCTTACGGTTTCTAATGTCTAGGTGGTTTAGGCCGGAGGTAAACGTCATGGCCAACAAGAAGTCCAAGAAGAAGAGCAACCAGGCTTCTCCTGCTGCTTCTAAGGCCCAGCCTGCGCAGGCAGCCGGCAAGAAGGCGGATGCCAAGAAGGCCGCTCCTCAGAAGGAGGAGAAGAAGTCTCTCTTCAAGAAGGGCGAGAAGGCCCCTGAGACGTCGAAGAAGGCTTCCAAGAAGACCACCAAGGCCAAGAACGCCAAGCCGGGTATCATCGCCCGTGCAAAGAAGTACCTTGGCTCCATCCGCTCCGAGATGAAGCGCGTTGTGTGGCCGTCCAAGAAGGAGCTCATCAACTACTCCGTGGCGGTCGTCGTTTCGCTCGTTGTCGTTGGTATCGTGATCGCCGTCCTCGATGTTGTCATCGGTGAGGGCCTTCTGCTCTTGTCGGGACTGAGGGGGTAGTTCATGTCTAAGCGTTGGTACGTAGTTCACACCTATTCCGGATACGAGAACCGCGTCAAGTCCGATCTCGAGCATCGCATCGAGACCATGGGCATGCAGGACCGTATCTTCAACATCGAGATTCCGGTAGAGCGCGTCACCGAGATCAAAGAGGGCGGCAAGCGCGAGACCAAGGATTCGAAGATCTTCCCGGGCTATGTACTGGTCCGTATGGAGATGGACGATGATGCTTGGACCTGCGTGCGCAACACCCCCGGCGTGACCGGTTTTCTGGGCGCCAACGGCAAGCCCGCTCCGCTCTCCCGCGATGAGTACAACAAGATGATGCGCAAGTCCGCCAAGGGCGGCGCTCCCAAGCGCACGTCGGTCGCCATCGAGGTCGGTACGGCCGTCAAGGTCATCTCCGGTCCTCTGGCCGATTTCGACGGCAAGGTGTCCGAGGTCAACGCCGAGTCCGGCAAGGTCAAGGTCACGCTGCTCATCTTCGGCCGCGAGACGCCGGTCGAGCTTTCGTTCGACCAGATCACGGTCATCGGTTAGGTTGTCCGTTCGCGCGTGCACGCTTCGTCATCCGGCCGCTCACCGGATGGTGTGCTTCTAACGGGTTCGCGCTGACGATATAGCACTTGTTCACACGTTCGTGTTTAGGAAGGTTTGACATGGCTGAGAAGAAAGTTGCCACCGTCATCAAGCTCCAGATTCCCGCTGGCGCTGCGAACCCCGCTCCTCCCGTCGGTCCTGCCCTGGGTGCCGCTCAGGTCAACATCATGCAGTTCTGCCAGGCGTTCAACGCCGCCACGGCTGACAAGCAGGGCGACATCATCCCTGTCGAGATTACCGTCTTCGAGGATCGCTCCTTCGACTTCGTCTGCAAGACCCCTCCTGCGGCTCACCTGATCAAGAAGGAGCTCAAGCTCAAGAGCGGCTCCGCCGTTCCGCAGCGCGACAAGGTCGGCCAGCTCACGCAGGAGCAGCTCACCAAGATCGCCGAGATCAAGATGCCGGACCTCAATGCCAACGACATCGAGGCCGCCAAGAAGATCGTCGCCGGCACCGCCCGCTCCATGGGCGTCACCATCGCCGACGCGTAAGTTGTTTTCCTTGCAGGCGCGGCATTCGGTCGCGCCTGCTTTAGCGCAATAGTGCGCACATCGATGTGGGAGGGCTCGTGCCCGTTCACCACAGGAGGTAAGAATCATGGCTAAGCATGGTAAGAAGTTCCGCGCAGCTGCGGAGAAGGTCGATCGTTCTCAGCTCTACACGCCGCTTGCGGCCGTGAAGCTGGTCAAGGAGCTCGCTCCCGCCAAGTTCGACGAGACCGTTGAGGCTCACTTCCGTCTGGGCATCGACACCCGCAAGGCTGACCAGAACATCCGTGGCTCCATCTCCCTGCCTCACGGCACCGGCAAGTCCGTTCGCGTTGCCGTGTTCGCCGAGGGCGCCAAGGCTGACGAGGCTCGTGAGGCCGGTGCCGACGTCATCGGTTCCGACGAGCTGATCGCTGACATCCAGAAGGGCGAGATCAACTTCGACGCCGCCATCGCCACCCCGAACATGATGGCGAAGGTCGGCCGCATCGGTAAGATCCTCGGCCCCCGTGGCCTGATGCCGAACCCCAAGCTCGGCACCGTCACCATGGATGTCGCCAAGATGGTCAGCGAGCTCAAGGCCGGCCGCGTCGAGTATCGCGCTGACCGTTATGGCATCTGCCACGTGCCCCTGGGCAAGGTTTCCTTCGACGACCAGAAGCTCGTCGAGAACTACGCCGCTCTGTACACGGAGATCCTGCGCGTCAAGCCCGCTTCCGCTAAGGGCAAGTACGTGAAGAGCATCACGCTGACCTCCACCATGGGCCCCGGCGTCAAGGTCGACTCCGCTGTCCAGCGCAACTTCATGGAGGAGTAGCGTTTAGCGCTTTACATTTCCGGTGTTGCTGAAAGCCCGGTACCGTTCGCGGTACCGGGCTTTTTTGGTGCACTTGTGGGCAAATGGCTCCGCTTAAGAAGGTTCTTACGAAATCCTACCGTTTACCTTGCCTAATCTACCGTTTATCTGTGTGTGAACATGTATATCAACACACAAAGTAATCTGTGCTACATTGGAGCTGTCAGAAAGCACGTATCCGACGGGAGGTGACGCAATGTCCACGAGGGATGCGGTAAGTGATCTCATTCGCGGAAATATCGACGCCATCATCTTGTGCACGCTTTCGAGTGGTGACAGCTATGGCTACGAGATCCTCAAAGAGATCGCCACGGCCAGCGGGGGAGAATACGAAATGAAAGAGCCCTCGCTGTACACGAGCCTCAAGCGCTTGGAGAATCAAGGGTACGTTGAGAGTTACTGGGGGGATGAGTCGCAAGGCGCCCGACGCAAGTACTATCGGGTTACCCCTTCGGGTGGCGATGAGCTCACCGAAGCGACGAAGCGCTGGGTTCGTGTCCGCAATATTATCGATAGGCTGCTGAAACAGGAGGGGGACAGACGATGAACGAGCTTCGTATGTACGTTGAGCATCTGTTCCAGGGTAGGGTTCTCACCGAAGAGAACATCGAGCTCAAGGAAGAGATCTACGGCAACCTCGTGGCGCGCTACGAGGATTATCTTGCCCAGGGGCTGTCTGAAGAAGAGGCGATGGCGCGCACGAAGGAAAGCGTGCCAAGCATCGATGACGTGCTGTCGGGAGGTGCCGGCACCGATGAGCCCGTCGAGGCGCCGACGACCGTTCTTCCCGAGACGGAGCCGACGGTCGTCATGGCTGCGCCCGCGGTAAAATCCGAGACGCCTCGAGGACCGACTCCACCGACATCCTCTGCGGCCTCTGAGGGCCCACAGCACCAGGCGCCCAAGTCGCGGGCCAAATGGCCGCTCGTGCTCGGCATCGTCGCCGTTGCCCTGATCGCCGCGGTGCTCGGCCTGTTCGAGTTCGTGATCGATCCCATGCTGGATCATCAGGAGGATGTCGCCGAGGCCCAGGCAGAGCAGCAGTGGCGCGAGCAACAGAACCAGAGCCCGCAGACCTCGCAGGGCGACTCGACGAGCGGTGATGCGGCCACGTCGTCCAACACTCAGTCCCAAACGCAGGCCCAGACCCCGCAATTCGACGACCCTGAGGATCAGCGCGAGTGGGAGGCGACGACGGCGCTCGACAACGAGATCGCCAACAACTCGATCGATACGCTGAAGTCCTATACGGGGAACGGCACGACCAAGGTGCAGCTGTTCGAGAGCCTTCCGCTCGGCTCCTATGTTGATAGCTCCGGCGTCGAAGAGAACGGCGACAGCTTCAACGTGCGCTACAGCAATGTGAGCGAGGACATCGATGGCGACGCTCTCGACCGCGCGATCGTCTACGACGCCGTGGCGGCACTGTCGGTCTACGAGGACCTCAATACGGTGAACATCACGGTTCACGAGCAGTACGACAGCGAATACGAGACTGACATCTACAGCTTTGAGCGCACGATGCTCGAGCAGCTCCTGTCGGATGCGAGCGGCGGTTCGATCACGCAGCTGAACTCCTCGCTGTTCGAATCCGGCGACCAGTGGAACGCTGTGCGTGACCTGGTGATGCGCGAGAACGTGTACGACACGGCAACCGATCGAGCTGAGCGCAACTAACTTGATACCTCTCGGATGGGGGCGGACATCATTTGGATGTCCGCCCCCCTGCGTTAGGGAAACACTGAACAATTGCTTTTGCGGCGGGTAGCATAAAGCGGCCTTGCGCTCACGTCCTGGGAGGACGCCCAGCGGAGATTCAGCCGTACAGAATTGCTGAAAAATCGACGTTATGAGTGAGTGGATTTGGAAGGTCCTGAAAATCGCATCCGTTGAATGGCTGTGACCTGCGGAAACATCGGCCCGAAGATGCCGTTTTGTACGGGTTTGAAATCGATGCGCTCAAAACGTCGATTTTTCAGCGAACGCTCGGCCAGAACCCTCCGCTGCGGGCTGCGGGCCGGTAAGCCGTGCCACCAAGCGCCCCCGCGGGGCCGGCTCCCTACCCGGGGTGCTCCTGCGGAAGCCCTTACTCCGTGGTCCCTTTGCCATATCTGTTACTGCCGTTTATCGAATGTGTATTTCGTACCGATGACGAGTGCGTGGCTTCTCTATAGAACGGATGAAAGGGAGCGCTGATGATGCGCTTCGGTTCGAGACGCGGATGACGGAGGAACGGCCATGGCTATCATTACCACATTGCGGACGATTCGCGTAGAACAGTATCCAAACTGCATATGGGTCGAGGTCGAGACCGACGACGGGCTTGTTGGTTTGGGCGAGGCGTGGCGCGGAGCCGCGGCGATTGAGGCGGTCGTGCACAGCGAGCTGGCCGATTGGCTGATCGGCCAGGATGCCCGTCGCATCGAGTTTATCTCGCGCACGCTGCTGACGCCCTACGTGGGCTTCCATAGCGCCAGCGCAGAGGTCCGCGCGGCGAGCGCGGTGGATATCGCCCTGTGGGACCTGTTCGGCAAGCGTGCCGGCATTCCGGTGTACGAGGCCCTGGGCGGCGCCTCTCGGACCTCGCTTCCGGTGTACAACACGTGCTCGGGCTACTCGTTCAACGCGAGCAGCAGCGCCTACGATTCGGGGAACGCCCGCCGCGTCATCACCGATGCCGACGGCATGCGCGGTCCCTATGACGACCAGATCGCCTTCACGCGCGATGCAGGCAAGCTGGCCGAGAGCCTGCTCGCGGAAGGCTATCGCGTGATGAAGATCTGGCCGTTCGATCCGTATGCGAAGGCGACCCAGGGCATGTGGATCTCCGACGAGGATCTGCAGGCGGGCATGGAGCCGTTCCGCAAGATTCGCGCCGCGGTGGGCAACCAGATGGAGGTCATGTGCGAGCTGCACAGCCTGTGGAGCGTACCGGCGGCGCGCAGGATCTGCCAGGCGCTCGAGGAGGTGGATGTCTTTTGGGCGGAGGACCCGCTGTGCAAGATGGACGACGTCGATCAGCTTCGAGACCTTCGCGCCGGGACGCGGACCCCGATCTGCGGCAGCGAGACGCTGTCTTCGGCTCCGGTGTTCCGCCGGTTGCTTGCCGAGCAGGCGGTCGACTACGCGATGCTCGACCTGGGCTGGTGCGGCGGCTTGACGGAAGGGCGCAAGATCGCCGCGCTGGCGGAGAGCTTCAACATCCCCATCGCACCGCACGATTGCACCGGCCCCGTCCAGCTGTGGGCGGGCCTGCATCTGGGCATGTATGCACCGACCGCCATGTTCCAAGAGGTGGTGCGCGCGAACCTCGCGACGTGGTATCGGGATCTGGCGGATGCGCTTCCCCAGATCGATGGCGGTCGTGTCGGTCTGCCCGAGAGGCCGGGACTCGGCGTCGAGCTGCGTCCCGAGGTCAAGCAGCGCCCGGATGCCATCATCCGTGAGAGCTAGAATCTTTGATTGATTGGCCGATGTGCGCCCGAGGTCTCCCTTCGGGCGCTTTTCTGTGTGCGTCCAACGACGACACCCCTCTTCATTCATGAATGAAGAGGGGTGTCAGAAATTTGAATCCTGGGCAAACGTTGAAAAGGACCCCGCTTATTCATGAATAAGCGGGGTCCGAGGGGGTGCGGCAGGCCGATTCGTCTCGACCTCGCTCCACGCGTCACCGGATACGGATCAGCCCGCGAGCTCGTTTTCGAGCTCGCGGACGATGGCGGCTGCTTCGAGTGCCTCGTCGCGCGTGATGCCGCGGTAGAAGACGAATCGGATGTAGCGCTTCATGACCGGGCGGATGATAAGGCCCCGTTGGGCGGCGAGCTCGCAATAGCTCAGCGGGTCATCGATCAGGTCGCTCACGTCTATCACGACGATGTTGGTGACGACATCGCCCACGATGTGGGTATGCGGAAGGTCGAGGATCGCATCTGCGAATGCGCGGGCGTTCGCATGGTCCTCTGCCAGGCGGCCGATGTTGTGGCGCAGCGCGTAAAGCCCCGGCGCGGCGATGACGCCGGCCTGCCGCATGGCCCCGCCGAGCGCCTTGCGCATGCGACGCACCTCCAGTATGGTGCCCTGATCTCCGCAGACGATCGAACCGACGGGGGCCGAGAGCCCCTTGGACAGACAGAACATAAGGGTGTCCACGGATGCGCACAGCTCGGCGGGGGCGATGCCGAGGGCGACGGTCGCGTTGAACATGCGGGCGCCGTCCATGTGGACGGGGACGCCATGGGCTCCTGCGAGTTCGTGGATGGCGGCGAGCCGATCAGGCGAGACGACGGCCCCGCCCGCGTAGTTGTGCGAGTTCTCGACGCAGACGAGGTCGATGCCGCCCGCATCGAGATGCCGTTCGATGTCGGCGAGGTCGGGCTGGCCGTGCTCGTCGTGGCGGTAGGTCCGGAACTTTATGCGTCCGAAGTCGGGGTCGAACAGGTACTTCTCGCTGATGAGCAGATGCTGCTGCTCGTCCACCAGCAGGGTGCTTCCCGGTTTTGCCTGGGCGAGCACGGCTGCGGTGTTCGCCATGCTGCCCGACGGCATGAGGACCGCGGCCTGTTTGCCGGTGATCTGCGCAGCGAGGTCCTCGAGCTCGTTGACCGTGGGGTCTTCGCCGCGGCCAAGCTCATGGGTCCGGTCGTCGTCGCCGAGCGGGGCGTCGAGGATCGTCTCGAGCATCTCGGGCGTCGGTTTGGTGAGGGTGTCGCTGCGCAGGTCGATCATGGTGCCTCCTCGTGCCGGTGGTGCGGCACCATCATATCGCGCGATCGGGGCGTGGGGCGAGGCGGCATCGTTCGGACGGAGGCATCGGGCCGGCTGAAGGCCGATGTCCTGCTGGGGCCCTCTCGGTGTGCCCGGGCATCCCGCGCTGGGCTGCCAGAGGCACCGTGCGAACCGTTTACGGGATTCTGGCTTGCATGAGCGCTTTAGTTTGCTAAACTGCAATACATTCGCCTACGAAAGGACGGAACGCATGGCAACAAGGGAGTACAGCATGGCTTCGCGCGCGAGCGCCTCTGCTGCTCAGTCCCTATCCCTAGCGCTCCTACTAGCCGCCGATGCGCGCTAGGGTCCTTCGTATGGCACGAATGGCATAAGCCGGCACTTCCAGAAGCACCCCACCGCGCATCTGACCGACGCCTTGCAGGGCGTGACGCGCGACGGGGTGCTTTTGCGTATCTTGCGCAACCGCAATCGGTGCCACCTCCTGCAGGCACAGCATACGACCACGAGCACAGGAGGAACCCATGACCCGCAAGATCGCCATCTTTGACACGACGCTGCGCGACGGAGAGCAGTCGCCCGGCGCAAGCATGAACACCGAGGAAAAACTCATCATCGCCCGTCAGCTTATCCGCATGAACGTCGACGTCATCGAGGCGGGTTTCCCCATCTCGAGCCCCGGCGACTTCAAGAGCGTGGCCGAGATCGGCCGCCTCGCAGGCGACAAATGCACGGTGTGCGGCCTGACGCGCGCGGTCGACAAGGATATCGAGGTCGCGGCCGAGGCGCTCAAGACCGCCAAGCGTCCGCGCATCCATACCGGCCTGGGCGTGTCGCCCTCCCATCTGCGCGACAAGCTGCGCCTCACGGAGGACCAGGCCATCGAGCGTGCCATCCATGCGGTCAAGCATGCGCGCAACTTCGTGGACGATGTTGAGTTCTATGCCGAGGATGCCGGTCGCGCCGATCAGGACTTCCTCGTGCGCATCATCGAGGCCGCCGTCAAGGCCGGCGCCACGGTCGTGAACATCCCCGACACCACGGGCTACAACATGCCGTGGGAGTTCGGCGCGCGCATTCGCGACCTGCGCGAGCGCGTGGACGGTATCGAAGATGTCACTATCTCCGTCCATACCCATAACGATCTTGGTATGGCGACCGCCCTGGCGCTCGAAAGCGTGCGTAACGGCGCCACGCAGATCGAGTGCACCATCAACGGCCTGGGTGAGCGCGCGGGCAACACCTCGCTCGAAGAGGTCGTCATGGCCATCCGCATGCACGGCGCCGAGCTCGACGCCCACACCGACATCGTCACGCAGGAGCTCACCCATGCGAGCAAGCTCGTGAGCTCCATCACGGGCATCATGGTTCAGCCCAACAAGGCGATCGTCGGCGCCAACGCGTTCGCCCATTCCTCGGGCATCCATCAGGACGGCGTCCTCAAGGCGCGCGATACCTACGAGATCATCGACCCCGCCGACGTCGGCGCCGCCGGCTCGCAGATCATCCTGTCCGCGCGCTCCGGCCACGCGGCGCTGCGCCATCGCATGGCAGAGCTGGGCTACACGTTTACCGACGAGGAGTTCGAGGGTATCTACCAGGCATTCCTCGAGGTCGCCGACAAGAAGAAGGAAGTGTACGACGAGGACCTGGAGTCCATCGTCCACGAGCGCGAGCGCGTGAGCGCCGCGATCTGGACGCTGGGCGCCGTGCAGGTGTCTTGCGGCTTCCCGCTGACGCCGACGGCGACGCTGACGCTGGTCGACGAAGAGGGTGCCGAGCATACCGTCGCCGCCTACGGAACCGGTCCGGTCGACGCCGTCTACAAGGCGGTCGACCAGATCGTGGCCGTGGACAACGACCTGTCCGAGTTCTCCATCAAGTCCATCACCCGCGGCATCGATGCGCTGGGCGAGGTCACGGTGCGCGTGACCGCCGCCAACGGCGAGGTCTACATCGGCCGCGGCAGCGATAACGACATCATCGTGTCCTCCACGAAGGCCTATATCAACGCCCTGAACCGCCTGATCTCCGATCAGCGCGAGGCAGAAGCCAGCGCCGCCTAACGGCAGGCGACACGCAACGTCAGATCACAGAAAGGGATGCAACCAATGCCAAGACCTATGACCGTGGCCGAGAAGATCCTTGCGGCCCATGCCGGACTCGATGAGGTCCGTCCCGGCCAGCTCGTCGAGTGCGATGTCGACATCGTGCTGGCCAACGACATCACGGCGCCCATCGCCATCGACGTGTTCCGCGAGCTCGGTGCGACCGAGGTGTTCGACCGCGACCGCGTGTGCCTCGTGCCCGACCATTACGCGCCCAACAAGGACATCAAGAGCGCCGAGCAGACCAAGAAGATGCGCGACTTCGCCCATGAGCAGAAGGTGACGCACTATTGGGAGCAGGGCTGCGCGGGTATCGAGCACGCGCTGCTTCCCGAGACGGGTACCGTCGTGCCGGGCGACCTGATCATCGGCGCCGACTCGCACACCTGCACCTACGGCGCGCTCGGTGCGTTTTCCACCGGCGTGGGCTCCACCGATGCGGGCGTGGGCCTGGCGACCGGACGGTGCTGGTTCAAGGTCCCGCCAACTATCAAGTTCGAGATCGAAGGCGAGCTTGTTGACGGCGCGACGCCCAAGGATGTCATTCTGCACATCATCGGCATGATCGGCGTCGACGGCGCTCTGTATCAGGCCATGGAGTTCACCGGGTCGGCCATCCGCAGCATGTCGATGGAGGGCCGCATGACCATCTCGAATATGGCGATCGAGGCCGGCGGCAAGGCGGGCATCATGGAGGTCGACGACGTGGCGCGCGCATGGCTCGAGGGGCGCTGCCAGCGTCCGTACGTGGAGTACCACGCCGATCCGGATGCGGAGTACGCGCAGGTCATCCATATCGACGCGGCCGACATCAAGCCGTGCGTCGCGTGGCCGCATCTGCCGGGCAACACCCATCCGGTGAGCGAGAGCACCCATATCGCCATCGATCAGGCCGTCATCGGAAGCTGCACGAACGGCCGTATCGAGGATATGCGCGCTGCTGCAGAGGTGCTGCGCGGGCGCACCGTCAACCCGAACGTCCGCTGCATCGTGATCCCCGCGACGCAGGCGGTCTTCAAGCAGTGCATGGCGGAGGGTCTGGCCGATGTCTTCATCGATGCCGGCTGCGTGTTCTCCACCCCCACGTGCGGTCCCTGCCTGGGCGGCTATATGGGCATCCTCGCCGCAGGCGAGCGCTGCGTGTCCACCACCAACCGCAACTTCGTCGGCCGCATGGGCGATCCCACCTCGGAGGTCTATCTGGCAAGTCCCGCGGTCGCCGCTGCAAGCGCGGTCGCCGGCCATATCGCCGCTCCATCCGACCTGTAATGATTCCTTTTGGGACGGGGCCATCTTGTTTCATGCGGGCCCCGTCCCGCCCAGATCGTGAGTACGAAAGGACCGCTCATGCATTTTGAAGGCACCGCGTTCCGCTATGGACGCGATATCGACACCGATGTCATCATCCCTGCCCGCTACCTCAACTCCTCCGACCATGCGTACCTGGCGTCGCACTGCCTGGAGGATCTCGACCCCACGTTTGTCGAGCGCATGAAGCCCGGTGACATCATCGTGGCCGAGGAGAACTTCGGCTGCGGCTCCTCCCGCGAGCATGCGCCGGTTGCCATCAAGGCCGCGGGCGTGTCGTGCGTCATCGCCAAGAGCTTCGCGCGCATCTTCTATCGCAACGCCATCAACATCGGGCTGCCGATTCTGGAGTGCCCCGAGGCGGTCGACGCGATCGCCGACGGCGTGCGGGTCTCGGTCGACACCGACACCGGTACCATCACCAACATCGATACCAGGGAGGCGTTTGCGTCCGAGCCGTTCCCGCCGTTTATCGCCGAGATCATCGAGGCGGGCGGCCTGGTCAACCGCACGCGCGCCAAGCTGGCCGCGCAGTAATGCCGTCCGGTACGTTTTGGGACGGGGTCGTTTTTGCTCATGGACAATCCGTTTTCCGCGGGCCCGAGCTCGCTTGATTGGAGCTGCAACGTGAAGAAGAGCTACAAGATTTGCTGCCTGCCCGGTGACTGCATCGGGCCGGAGATCATGGCCGAGGGCAAGAAGGTGCTCGCGGCCGTGGGTCAGAGGTTCGGCGTCGAGTTTGTCTGCGAAGACGCCTTGATCGGCGGCGCGGCGATCGACGCATGCGGCACCGCGCTGCCCGATGAGACGCTTGATGCCGCGCGTGCGTCCGACGCCGTGCTGCTTGCCGCCGTGGGAGGTCCCAAATGGGACACGACCGACCCTGCCGCGCCGCGTCCCGAGCAGGGTCTGCTCAAGATCCGCAAGGAGCTGGGGCTGTACACCAACCTGCGCCCCGTGCAGATCTTCTCGGCGCTTTCCGGTGCTTCCACGCTGAAGCCCGAGGTCATCGATGGTGTGGACATGATGATCGTGCGCGAGCTCACCGGCGGCCTGTACTTTGGGCGTCGCGAGCGCTTCTATGACGAAGAGGGTGCGGGCGCGGACGGAAAGCCGGGCCAGCGCGCGTACGACACGCTCGAGTATCGCGAGTACGAGATCGAGCGCATCGCCCGCCAGGCCTTTGAGGCGGCGCGCAAGCGTCGCGGCAAGGTGGCGAGCGTGGACAAGGCGAACGTGCTGGAGACGAGCCGCATGTGGCGCGAGATCGTGCATCGCATCCACGACGAGGACTACGCTGACGTGGAGCTCGAGGACGTGCTGGTGGACAACGCCGCGATGCAGCTCATCAATCGCCCTGCGGACTTCGACGTCGTGGTGACCGAGAACATGTTCGGCGACATCCTGTCCGACGAGGCGGCGCAGATCACCGGGTCGCTCGGCATGCTCGCCTCCGCGAGCCTGGGCGACGGCGTGGCCCTGTACGAGCCGAGCCACGGAAGCGCGCCGGATATCGCGGGCAAGGGTATCGCGAACCCGCTTGCCCAGATTCTGTCCGTTGAGATGATGCTGCGCTACAGCTTCGACATGGGCGAGGCCGCCGACGCCATTCGTGCCGCGGTGACCGCGGTTCTCGATGATGGCCTGCGCACGCGCGACATCGCTGACGCCGGGACGCCTGAGGAGAACGTGCTGGGCACCGCCGCCATGGGGGATGCCGTCGTCGCGCGCCTGTAGGGTTGTTCGCGGCCGTTGCGGGCCGCAGAATCGACCGGCTACTCGGCAGATTTTGGGTGTTGGACCCGATTGAGAGCCCCGCGGCGCGTGCCGCGGGGCTCTTTGCGCGCTGCCCGCAACGAAAAAGGGACTTCTGGGTACATGTTTCGGGATTGCGCGAGTAGAGCCTATTTGAGAGCAAGTAAAACATACTATAAGCATAATGATATACTGCTGTTTGATAGGTCTACTCGGCGGTTCCCAGAATATGTACCCAATAGTCCCTTTTCTATTTGAGCAATATAATCAAGCTAAGCAAAACCATTCTTAAATATTAATCTGCGGGTATTATGCCGGGATTTCCGGCATAATACCCGGTTCCGGCGCGCAGGGCTGCCAACATATCGTCACCTCCTGCGATCTCGCGTGGCCTGTCCTAGCAAGCACCACCGATCATGCGAGCAGCTCGAAGCGGTTCTTTTTGAACCGGATGAGCCCGTCGCGCTGCATCTTCGAGAGCTCGGCAGACAGCGCGCTGCGGTCGACGCCGAGGTAGCCGGCCATCTGCTCGCGCGAGAAGGGGATGGCAAAGCTGCGGCTTTCGTGCTCGAGCGCCTGCTCCGCCAGGTAGGACAGCACGCGTTCGCGAATGGTTTTGGGCGCCGTGTGCATGATGCGGCGCGACAGCGCGATGTTCTTCAGGGCGGCGATGCGCACAAGGTTTTGGATGATGCGGTGGTGATAGGGGCAGGACTGTCCGCACACGTGCAGCATTTTCTCGGCGTTGAGCAGCAAGACGCGACTCGGTTCCGCTGCGACGGCATCGACGAGCAGCTTCGACGCGCTGACGGCGTACGCCTCGCCGAACATCTGCCCCGCCTCCGCATGCACGAAGATGTCGCGCGCGCCCCAGATATGATTCGCGACGATGTTGACGCTGCCGTCCAGCACGATGCCGAGGCTGTGCGTGATGTCTCCAGCGCGCATGATCGTTTCGCCCTTGTCGTAGGCGCGCTCATGGGCATCGAAGCAGGGGAGCATGCGCTCTGCGTCCAAAGGATCGATGCCCTCGAACAACATGGCATGTGTGGGAGCGATGTGCTTCATGCGGAGTTCCATTTCGTTGTTGCGACAACATACTTATCGTAGCCCTCCCGGTATAACTGGGCAAGCGCGGGGTCGGATACGGTGACCCCCGAGAGCAAGGAGGGCTCTGGCATGGCATTCGAACCCATGATGTTCTGCTTCCAGTGCGAGCAGACGGCAGGTTGCAGCGGTTGTACGGGAAGGGCGGGCGTATGCGGCAAGCCGGCCGACGTCGCTCATCTTCAGGACGAGCTGACGGGCGCGCTCATCGAGCTGGCGCGCCTGAGCGATGAGGCGGAAGGGGTATCCGAGAGCGCGTGGCATCTGGTGATCGAGGGGCTGTTTGCGACCGTCACCAATGTCAACTTCGACGGGGATGCGCTCCAGAAGCTCATCGACCTCGTCCATGTCGAGCAGGCAGAGGCGGCATCGGCGCGATGCGCAGAGGGCGTTCCCTTTGTGGTGTCGGATTACGACATGAACCGCGTGTGGCATGCAGACGAGGATATACGCTCGTTGAAGTCCCTGATCCTGTTCGGTATCCGCGGTATGGCGGCGTATGCCTATCACGCGCTTGTGCTGGGCTATGCAAAAGACGAGGTGAACGCGTTCTTCATGAAGGCGTTGCGCGCGGTGGGCGACGATGCGGCGGCACCGGATGAGCTGCTCGCGGTCATGCTCGAGGTGGGCGAGAAGAACTACCTCTGCATGGAGATGCTCGATCTCGCGAACACCGCCACGTACGGATCACCTGTTCCCACCGAGGTTCCGCTGCTGGTCGAGAAGGGGCCGTTTATCGTCGTGTCCGGTCATGACCTGTACGACCTGCGGCGCCTTCTTGAGCAGACCGAAGGCCTCGGCATCAACATTTATACGCACGGCGAGATGCTGCCGGCGCACGGCTATCCCGAACTCAAAAAGTTCTCCCATCTCAAAGGGAACTTCGGCACGGCGTGGCAAAACCAGCAAAAGGAGTTCGCGGGCATCCCCGCACCGGTGCTGTTCACGACCAACTGCCTGATGCCGCCGCGCGCGAGCTACCGGGACCGCGTGTTCACCACCGGCGCCGTCGACTATCCGGGACTGGTGCACATCGATCGGGAACGGGATTTTTCGCCGCTGATCGAGATGGCGCTCGAGTTGGGCGGGTATCCCGAAGACCGCCAGTTCACGGGCATCAACGGCGGCACGAAGGTGACGACGGGCTTTGCGCGCGACGCCGTGCTCTCCGTGGCAGATCAGGTGGTCGATGCGGTGCGCGAGGGCAAGATCGGCCATTTCTTCTTGGTCGGAGGCTGTGACGGTGCGCGGCCGGGGCGCAATTATTACACGGAGCTCGTCAAGCAGACGCCGGCCGACAGCGTCGTGCTTACCCTGGCGTGCGGAAAGTACCGCTTCAACGACCTCGATCTCGGAACGGTCGCCGGTCTGCCGCGCCTTATGGATATGGGGCAGTGCAACGATGCGTTCAGCGCGGTGCAGGTGGCTTTGGCGCTGGCGGAGGCGTTCGGCTGCGGCGTGAACGAGCTGCCGCTGTCCATCGTGCTCTCGTGGTACGAGCAGAAGGCGGTGTGCGTGCTGCTGACCCTGCTGTACCTGGGTATCCGCGATATCCGCCTCGGGCCCACGCTGCCGGCATTCGTGTCCGATAACGTGCTTCGCTATCTGGTGGAAACCTACGGCATTTCGGCCATCACCACGCCCGAGAACGACCTGCAGGCGATGCTGCAGGGATAAAGAAGCGCCGGTTCATCGGCTGATGTGCGCCCGGGGCCCTCTCCGGGCGCTTTTGTGCGCCGCACTGCCGCTGCGAGATCCGTTCGTTCATGAAAAAGTGCGGGTGTCAAACAATGGAATCCTGGGCAAACGCCGAATACGACCCCGCTCGTTCATGAATGAGCGGGGCCTAGAGGGTGCTAGCCGATTCCGCCCCAATCATCTCCTTTTGCGCTAAGCCCACCCCGCCGTTTGCTGCCGCGCTTAAACGATTCGATTCATCGGGGTGCGAGCGCTCCGGTGCCGGTAAGATGGAGGGCAGCAGCCGGACTTGTGCGACCGTCGACGAGGTGAGCGCTATGCAGCGAGATGATTTGCAGGTTATCGAGATCCCTGAGGACGCGGTCATCGTGACGCTCGAGGGCGAACTTGGCGTCGAAGCTGTCGCTGGTCCCATGGACACCATCATGCGGTTCAAGTTCTTCGTGATTGCGCTGCTTATCGTGGCCGGCATCGTGTCGGCCGTTCCCCTGCGCGAGATCTTCTCGTCACCCGATACCTTCGCGTCGACCATCGCGACGCTTGACGAGAAGAAGGCCAACGTGCTCGGCATGGTAACCGCGTCGACAGCCGCTTCGGTCGCCATCACGGCGGTGCCCGACGACGTCGGCACGCCCATCGCCGAAAAGCTCATGGATCTGAGCTCGAACCTCATGCTGATCTTGGGCGTGCTCTATCTGGAGAAGTACCTGCTGACCATCTTCGGGTTCGCTACGTTCGGCGTTCTCATCCCGTTGGCGCTGCTGTTCCTCATCGGGGCGATTTTGCTATATCGCCGGTCGGGGGCCTCGGCCGTGCTCGCGCGCCTGGCGGCAAAGCTGGTCGTCCTCGGCGCAGTGCTCGTGGCGACGGTTCCTGCGGGCGTCGCCGTGACCGATATGATCGATAGGACCTATGAGATCTCCTACACCATCGAGGAGGAACCTCAGGAGGAAACGGATGTCGAAGAGGGCGCCGGCAACCCCATCGACTTTATCCTGAGCCTGCCCGAAACCGTCGTCGACGCGGCGAGCAGCATCGGCGAGGATCTGCTCGCCCAGGTCAACCGGTTGATCGAGGGCGTCGCGGTCATGCTGGTCACATCGTGCGTCATTCCCGTCCTCGTGCTGCTGTTCTTCCTTTGGATCGCGAATATGCTGCTCGGCATCAACGTCGACGCGCCCATGCACGCCATCGCGAATCGAGGCCGCCGGATGATGGTGAGCAGAAAAGATGTCGCAGCCGTCAAGTCGGGCATTCGGCAGCATCGCGCGGGTACGGACAGTTCCGCTCCGAAAGAATAAGGCCATCGTGCGCCACACATTGTTTCCCAGAGGGGTGAAGAGGTGTCGATGACACAAACCGGGCAGTTTGACACGCTAAAGGGGGTCAGCAAAGGCTCTTAGCGTGCCAAATTGCCCATTTTGTGTCATCAGCACCTGCCTCTCCGAGGCGAAGGGGGCGAGCTGATCGGCCCTCGCCCCCACAATAACGCAGCTCCGCGGAACGCGGCCTAAACCGCTATTTGACCTCCTCGGTATTGGCAACGAGGTGCGCCGACGGCTTGTTATTGTGGATGGAGCGACCTAAGGGCGGAGGCCGAAGGTCCGTCCGATTCTGCCGAGTGAGGAGCTGCCGATGCTGCAAGAGAACGCAATTTGGATGGGCGTGGGTGCCGAGCCCGACAACAAGCACGTCAGTCTGCTTCTGAACCAGGCGAATCGTCATGGCTTGATTGCCGGCGCGTCGGGAACGGGCAAGACGGTGACGCTCAAGGTCATGGCGGAGGGCTTTGCGCGAGCCGGAGTCCCCGTGTTTATGGCCGACGTCAAGGGCGACATAACCGGTGTGTGCGAGGCGGGAAAGGATTCCGAGGACATGCAGGAGCGCATCGCTCGCTTCGGCATCGAGGGCTGGAGCTATGCGGGCTGTCCGGTCCGGCTGTGGGATATGCTCGGCGAGCAGGGGATACCGGTGCGCATCACGGTCTCCGACATGGGTCCCACCATGCTTGCACGCCTGCTTGAGCTCACCGAGGTGCAGGAGGGCGTGCTGGACATCGTGTTCCGCATCGCCGATGACAAGCAGCTGCTCCTGATCGATCTCAAAGACCTGCGCTCCATGCTCAATTACGCCACCGAGCATGCCAGGGAGTACGAGTCGACATACGGCAAGGTGTCGTCTCAGTCGGTCGGCGCCATACTTCGCTCGCTCATCTCCATCGAGGATTAGGGCGGCGACGTGTTCTTCGGCGAGCCTGCGCTCGATTTGGCGGACTGGTTCGCCTGCGCGCCCAACGGCGAGGGCTATGTCAACATCCTGAACGCGGCCAGGCTCATCCAGAGCCCCAAGATCTATGCGATGTTTCTGCTGTGGATGCTCTCCGAGCTGTTCGACACGCTTCCGGAGGCCGGTGATTTGGACAAGCCGAAATTCGTGTTCTTCTTCGACGAGGCCCACCTGCTGTTCAACGACATGTCGAGCGAGCTGCTCGACAAGATCGTGCAGGTCGTCAAGCTCATTCGCTCCAAGGGCGTCGGCGTGTACTTCATCACGCAGAGCCCTTCCGACATTCCGGATGAGGTGCTCGCCCAGCTGTCAAACCGCATCCAGCACGGCC
This sequence comes from Collinsella ihumii, assembly GCF_030385545.1. Lineage (NCBI taxonomy): Bacteria > Bacillati > Actinomycetota > Coriobacteriia > Coriobacteriales > Coriobacteriaceae > Collinsella > Collinsella ihumii. Next base: position 30,400 of record NZ_JAUEIQ010000001.1, read on the forward strand.
CGCGCGCCTACACGCCCGCCGAGCAGAAGGCGGTTCGCGCCGCGGCGAGCTCGTTTCGCGCAAACCCCGCGTTCAAGAGCGAAGATGCGATCCTCGAGCTCGGTACGGGCGAGGCGCTGGTGTCGTTTTTGAGCGCGGACGGCCAGCCCGAGATCGTGGAGCGCGCCAAGATTCTGCCGCCGCAATGCCTGATGGCGGCGGCCTCCGACGAGGCGCTTCGTGAGGTATGCGCAGACCAAGGCGACCTGATGGCCAAGTACGGCACGGCGCTCGATCGCGAGAGCGCGTTCGAGCAGCTTGAAGAGGCTGCGCGCGACGAGGCGGAAGCCGACAGGCTCGCGGCGGAGCGCGAGGCGCTTGAGAAGGAGAAGGCCGCGTTCGAGGCGAAGAAGGCCAAAGAGGCGGAGAGCGCCGCCGCCAAGGCCGCGCGAGAAGCCGAGCGCGAGGCGGAGCGAGCCGAGCGGGCTCGCGAGAAGCAGCAGGAGCAGATGATCAAGGGCATCGGCAAGCTCGCGAACCAGATCTTGGGCACGTTCGGCCGTGAGGCGACAAGGCAGATTACGCGGAACCTGTTCGGAGGGCGCCGCAGGTAATCGCACGATCGCGGGCACCGTCAGCCGAGCCGGCGCCGAATCTGCCGGCAGCGCCCGTCCGAGGCGGCGGGCTATGCCATGTCGCTGGCGATGGCGCGCACGATGGCGTCCGCCGCGAGCGACACCTTGCCCGGGTCCTCGACCTGCAGAACGATCGTCCCCTTGATGCCGAGTTCGGTGATCTCGGAGAAGAAGACCTTAGGCCCGTCGGTGACCGGCGAGATGCCGCCCGCCGCCTCGCGCGCCATCGCGATGAGCCTGTCGGCGATCGCGTCCATCGAGAGATCCTCGTGGGCGTCGTCCTTGTAGCGGGGCACGGCGAACGGCACGGACACGCGGTTGGCCGGCAGCAGGTGGACAAGTGCGGTCTTGGATATCACCGAGTTGGGCACGATCACGGTCTGCCCCATCGGGTCCTTGATCGTGGTGTGGCGCCAGGAGATGTCCTGCACCACGCCCTTCTCGGTGCCGATTTCGATGTTGTCGCCCGGCTTGATGATGCCCATGAACGTCATCTGGAGACCGCCGATCAAATTCGACAGCGTGTCCTGGAAGCCGAGCGACACAGCGATACCGCCGACGCCGAGGGCGGTGAAGATGGCGTTGGTGCTGTATCCGTAAACCCCGTCGATGATGATGCTCGCTCCGACGATCCAGATCACGGCGCGCACGATGTTGACGATGATGCTCGATGAGGGCAGCGGGTTGCTGTCCATGTTGAGCAGATGGCGCAGCGCCCGCGCGGCGATGCGCGCGACGATGATGGTCGCCGCTCCGAGTACGACGGTCCAGAAGATTTGCTGGACCAGGGGGTTCGTGGCAAAGGCGAGCAGATACTCGTTGATCTCCATGGCTCCTCCGCGAAAGCAGGTAATCAGTGTTTCCCTGGGGTTATTTACCCACTCGAATCGCTCCGCGGTCGCAGCGATTGCCCCACGAGTCGATCAGGTCGTCATCTTTGTAGACGCAGATGATCTCGCAGTGGTTGGCGCAGCGGTTGCAGACGACCTCGCGCGTGCGGAACTCGAAATCGTCGACATCGAAGGCGAAGGGGCGGCGCTGCGAGGTCGGCACGTCTGCCGCAAGCAGCGCGGCGCCGAACGCGCCCATGAGATGGCCGTCGGGGTCAACGAGGACCTCCATGCCGAGCGCGTCCTCGAAGGCGCGCACCACGCCGATGTTCTTGGATACGCCGCCTTGGAACACCACCGGCGCGACGATCTTTTTGCCCTTGCCCACGTTGTTGAGATAGTTGGTCGCCACGGCGCGGCACAGTCCGGCGATGATGTCCTCTTTGGAATAGCCGACCTGCAGCTTGTGCACGAGGTCGCTTTCGGCGAAGACCGTGCAGCGTGCGGCGATGTTCGCGGGCTTCTTGCTCGACAGGGCGATGGCGCCGAACTCCTCGACCTCGACGCCCAGACGATGCGCCTGGCTGGACAGAAACGAGCCCGTGCCCGCGGCGCACAGCGTGTTCATGGCGTAGTCGACGGCGATGCCGCCCTCGACGCAGATGATCTTGGAGTCCTGGCCGCCGATCTCCAGGATGGTGCGGACGTCGGGGTGCAGGAAGGTGGTGCCCACCGCATGCGCGGTGATCTCGTTTTTGATCACCTGCGCGTCGAGCATGGCACCCACCAGGCGCCGGGCCGACCCGGTAGTTCCCACGGACACGACCTGGACCTCGGAGGTGTCGATCTGCGAGGCGAGCTCGTCGACCACGCGCCGGGCGGCGTCGGTGGGATCGCCCTCGGTCCACAGGTAGGAGCGGGCGATGATGTTCTTGTCGGCGTCGATGATGACGCCCTTGGTGGAAATGGAGCCGGTGTCGACTCCCAGATAGGCTTCGATCATGGTTCTTCCTTTCGTGGCGATCGGGCGGCGCCGTCGCGCTCGGAACGCGGGGCGGGCTGCGATCAGCGGGCCTTGCGCATGGCGATCATGTCGTAGAAGGCCTCGAGACGCGTGTCCAGACCCGTATCGCTTGTCTGCGAATCGTAGGAGAGGAACAGCACGGGCACGTGATAGTCGCGCGAGAGGCGCTGCAGCACGGGCATGACGTCGATCTCGGGCGTGCAGCCCGAGGACTTGAGGTGCACGATGCCGTCGAACCCCTGCTCCATGTAGCGCTTGGCCGCGGCGATGGTGAGCGTGCTCGTGGGCCCCATGTCGTAGGCGACGTACTCGGAGATGCTGCGCCGCAGGTTGGGCTCGTTGTAGTGCAGGTGCCTGCTCGTCATGTTGAGAGCGCGGGCGAGCTCGACGTGCATGGCGAGCAGCTTGTCCTCCAGGTGCAGGTTGCTCGGCGCGTCCTGGGCGGTGAAATACTCGCCCACGATGCCGACGCGCACGGGGTCCGCCGGCTTGTCGATGGCGATGCCGTCGAGCTCCGCCATGCCGCGACGGTAGGCCTCGTCGATATCCGCCGCACTCGTCGCGTCGCGCATGTCTTGGAAAAAGCGCTTCTGGGCGGCCGCGAAGCTGCCGTGCTCGACTTCGAAGCCGGCGCGGGCCAGGTAGGCGTCGTTGTAGCTGTCCATGCGCTCGACCATGCGCAGGCACGCGAGCAGGTTTGCCACGCCTGCGGGGATAGACAGGTGCGGGTTGACCACGCGCTTGCAGTACGCCACGTACTCCTTCATCGAGCCGCTCGGCACGTTGGCGAAGTTCAGCATCTCGAAGTCGTAGCCCATGTCGCGCAGGATGGACTCCTGCAGCTCGCCGTAGTACCCCAGACGGCACGGGCCCGTGAACTGCATGAGCACGTCCGCGCCGGCATCGAGCGCCTCGATGTAGGCACCCATGATGTGCTTGAACGGCGCACAGACGTAGTCGTTGCTGTGCTGGCTGCCGATCTCGAGCGTGCGGCGCGTCGGCTCTCCCATGTCGAGATACTCGGCGTTCAAGACCTGCTCGACAAAGTATTTGAAGACCGGGCCGTAGTAGCTGTAATGGAAGAAGGCGACACGGCGCGCGGCGTGATGCTTGTCGCGGCGACGTGCGCGGTCGGCGCGCTTTGCCGCGCGGCGGTCGGCACGCGTGGCGCCGTCGGATCCGAACAGGCCGCGGCGGGCGCCCGTCTCCACGGCCACGCGGGCGCGCGCCTCGTTGGATACGGGGCGGTGCAGGGTGTCGTCGGCGGACTCGCCGGGCTGTCTCATGCGGGCATCAGTCATGCAGGTAACCTCCCTTTTGCTGATAGCGAAGGATATCGACGAAGCTCTCGATGCGGGTCTCCACGCCGGCGGTGCCCGACTGCGCGTCGACGGTCAGCGCCAGGATCGGCTTGCCGTGGACGCAGCGCTGCACGGCGTCATCGGTCATGGAGTCGGGACCGCACGGGAATGCGCTCATGATCACGATGCCGTCGACGCGGTCGTGCAGCGCCAGGATGGCGCCGACGAGCTCACGGTTGACGATCCAGGGCAGCGTCGCCGAGAACTCGAAGCTCTTCTTGTAGGCGCGCTCGCGGTCGTATTCGTCGGCATAGATGACCTCGGCGCCCGCCGAGCGCAGCGCGTCTTCGACCGCGCCGCCGACGAAGGGGTCGTGCGCCACATAGGGGTGGGCCGCCACGAGGATGGTGAGCGGGCGTCCGGCGCGCGGCAGGCGCTCGATGCTGTCGAGCAGGTCGCGTTGGGCGCGGGCGAGCATCTCCTCGGCGCGCTGCTGCCCGTGCAGGGCGGCATGGATGGCCGCCTTCACGTCGCGGGGACGCTCGCCGAGGCGCGCTCCGAGCTCCATGAGGCCCTCGCGCAGCGAGATGTGCGCCTCGAGCTCGTCGACCGCGAAGGACAGGATACGCGGATGGCGTTCGTAGAGCGAGTTGGCCACGAGGTCGGGAAGGGCCTGGAACTTGGTGCAGAAGTGCTTGAGCTGGCCGAAGTTGGCGGTGCTGGGGATGAACAGGGCGTCGACGGGACGGGGGTTTCCCGCAGGGTCGAGCCCACGGCCGTCGAGCAGCGCAAGGACGTGGCCCATGTAGAGCTTGGACGCCAGACAGCATTCGTCGACCGAGACGGCATCGCCCGCGGCGAACGTGGCACGCGTCGAGGGCTGGTCGACGACGATCGTGCGGCCGAGGCGTTCGAAAAACGTGCGCCAGAGGGTGTGGTAGCGGTAGTACAGCAGGCCGCGCGGAATGCCGACGGTGCGAACGTCGGCGGCATCCGCCTCGCGGGTTTTGATGAGCTTCGGCATAAGCCTCCTTGGATGGGACGGGGCGGGAGAGCGAAGGCGCCGGGCCTTGCGCTCTGCCCGAATAAGAACGGCCCCGGTGCTGGGACCGGGGCCGAAAGAATCGCTCATAAGGGCGGTTGGGCTACGACAGGAGCATGCGGTCGTTCGCGAGCTCGCCGCCGGAGACCTCTTCGAATTTCTGCAGGAGGTCGGGGACGGTCAGCGCCTTCTTCTCGGCGCCCTTGACGTCGTAGATGATGCGGCCCTCGTGCATCATGATGAGGCGGTTGCCCAGGCGGATGGCGTCGTTCATGTTGTGCGTGACCATGAGCGTGGTGAGCTGGTGCTCGCCGACGATCTTCTCCGTGAGCTCGAGCACCTTTGAGGCCGTCTTGGGATCGAGGGCGGCGGTGTGCTCGTCGAGCAGCAGCAGCTTGGGCTCGGTCAGCGTCGCCATGAGCAGCGTGAGCGCCTGGCGCTGGCCGCCGGACAGCAGGCCCACCTTGCTGGTGAGGCGCTTCTCGAGACCCAGGCCGAGCTCGGCCAGGCGCTCGGTGTACTCGTCCTTCTCGGATTTGGTAACGCCCCAGGCGAGCGTACGGGTCTTGCCGCGACGCTTCGCCATGGCGAGGTTCTCGATGATCTGCATGTCGGCGGCGGTGCCCATCATGGGATCCTGGAACACGCGGCCGAGGTACTTGGCGCGCGCGGGCTCGGACAGCAGCGAGATGTCCTTGCCGTCGAGCTCGATGACGCCCGAATCGATGGGGTAGACGCCCGCGATCATATTCATGAGGGTCGACTTGCCGGCGCCGTTGCCGCCGATGACGGTGACGAAGTCGCCCGCATCAAGCGTGAGGTTGACGTTTACCAGCGCGCGCTTCTCGTTGATGGTTCCGGCGTTGAAGGTCTTGCAGACATTGGTGATGTTCAGCATCGCCTATCGCCCCCCTTCCGAGCGTGCGGCACGGGTGTAGGACCGCTTGAGCTGGTACTTCTCCCACACGACGGGGATGCACAGGGCGAGGGCGACGATGATGGCGGACAGCAGCTTCATGTCGTTGGCATCCATGCCCATCTGAAGGACGATGGCGCGGATGAGGAAGTAGACCACGGAGCCCACGACGGCAGACGCCAGGCGCCCGCCGAAGGAGTGCAGCTTGGCGCCGGGCAGGACACGCCACAGGACCTCGCCGATGACGATGGCGGCAAGGCCGATGACGATGGCGCCCGTGCCCATGCCGATGTCGGCGTACTTCTGGCTCTCGCAGATCAGGCCGCCGGACAGACCGACCAGGCCGTTGGAGAGCACGAGGGCGATCATCTTCGTGACCTTGGTGTTCACGCCGAGCGCGCGGACCATGGCCTCGTTGTTGCCGGTGGCGCGGCAGGCGGAACCGATTTCGGTGCCGAAGAACCAGTAGAGCACGACGATGATGAGGACGGCGGCGACAAGGCCGACGACGATGGCGCCGGCGTTCGTGGACAGGCCCGTCATGTCGGTGACCTTGGAGAAGATGGTCTCGTTTTTCAGCAGCGGCGTGTTGGACTTGCCCATGATGCGCAGGTTGATGGACCACAGGCCGATCTGCGTGAGGATGCCGGCGAGAATCGCGGGGATCTCGAACACGGTGTGCAGAAAGCCCGTGACGGCACCTGCAACCATGCCGGCGAGCATGGCCGCCAAGATCGCGACCAGGGGGTCCACGCCTCCCACGACGAGCACGGCGCACACGCAGCCGCCGAGCGCAAAGCTGCCGTCGACCGTCAGGTCCGCGATGTCGAGCAGCTTATAGGTGATGAACACGCCGAGGACCATAATGCCCCAGAGAATACCCTGGGATACGGCGCCAAGTAGGGCGAGCCCCATATCTCTCCTCCTTTATTCAGCCAAATGAACCCCGACGGGTATGCTCGCCGGGGTTCATCGCGAGAACGATGTAGATACATCGGATAAGTCTAGCACGGCGACTTGCCCGATGGAGCCAGAAGGTATCTGTAATGGAGTTGAAACGTGCGAGCTCCGGCGCGAACGAAAAAGGGCTGGAGACGTAGGTCTCCAGCCCTGAGGTGCAAGCTGTCTGCGGGGAGGGTTACGCCGAGACGTCCTCTCCGCCTTCATCTGCCAGGAAGGACACGTCGATGCCGAGCGTATCGGCCGTCTCCTGGTTGTAGACGAGGTCGCACTCATCGGCAGTCATCTGCTCGATGGGCATCTCGGCGGGATCCGCACCCTCGGTGAGGATCTGGACGGCCATCTCGCCTGCGCGGTAGCCGAGCTCTTCGTAGTTGATCGACACGCTCGCCAGCGCGCCGCCCTCGACCATGCCGACCTCGCCGACGACCGTCGGGAGGTTGTTCTCGTTCGTCACCATGGTGACGGTGGAGATACCGGCGGAGATGGTGTTGTCCGTGGGGATGTAGACGGCGTCGACCTTGCCGACCATGGACTCGGAGACCTGCTGGATCTCGTTGGAGCTCGAGACGGTGTAGCGCTCGTGCGCGATGCCGAGCTCGTCGAGGGCCTCCTCGGCCAGCGCGACCTGGATGTCGGAGTTGGACTCGGCGGTGCAGTACAGAAGGCCGACGGTCTTGGCGTCGGGCACGAGCTGCACCAGCAGGTCGATCTGGTCGGACACCGGGTTCATATCGGAGGTGCCGGTCAGGTTGCCGCCGGGGGCGTCGTTGTCGTCCACCAGGCCGGACGCGGCGAAGTCGGTGATGGCCGTGCCGATGATGGGGATGTCGCTCGTGGCGCCGGCGACCGCCTGGGCGGCGGGCGTCGCGATGGCCAGGATCAGGTCGCACCCGTCGTTGACCAGCGTGGAGGCGATGGTCTGGCAGGCGGACTGGTCGTTCTGCGCGTTCTGCTGCTCGATATCGTAGGAGATGCCCGACTCGTCGAGCGCGCGGACGAAGCCGTCGTTCGCCGCGTCGAGGGCGGCGTGCTCCGTCAGCTGCAGCACGCCGATCTTATAGGTCTTGCCGTCGCCGGAGGCCGAGGTGGAGCCGCTCTCGGCGGTGTCGCCGCCGCAGCCTGCAAGCCCGAGCGTGCCGGCTGCGGTCAGCGCCGCCATGCCGGCGAGCCCTTTGGAAAATGTGCGGCGGGAAAGCGTGGTGCGTTCCATAGTTATCTCCTCATATTGCCTTGCGCGGAGCGCAAGGGGGATGCGACGCCGGGGTCCAGTCATTCGGCCCCGGCGCGTGAGCCGTATCGTGTTCGGTAATTCTAGACGATTTCAGCATCTTCGAGGCCGGAGATGTCGATGCCGACCTCATCGGCGGTCGCCTGGTTGGCGATGAGCTGGCAGTCCTCGGCGGCGAGGTACTCGATGGGCATCTCGGCGGGGTCGGCGCCCTCGGTGAGAATCTCGACGGCCATCTCGCCGGCCTTATAGCCCAGGTCGTAGTAGTTGATGGAGTAGGAGGCGAGGCCGCCGTCCTCGACCATGGTGTCGCAGCCCACGATCACGGGCAGGTCGTTCTCGTTGGCGACCATGGAGACCGTCGCCATGCCGGCGGCGATGGTGTTGTCGGTGGGGGCGTAGACGGCGTCGACCTTGCCGACCATGGACTCGACCACCTGCTGGATCTCGTTGGAGGACGACACGGTGTAGCGCTCGTGCGCGATGCCGGCCTCATCCAGCGCCTCCTCGGCCATGGCGATCTGGACCTCGGAGTTGGACTCGGCGGTGCAGTACAGAAGACCGACGGTCTTGGCGTCGGGCACGAGCTGCTGGAGCAGGTCGATCTGGTCGGCGACGGGGGTGAGGTCGGAGCTTCCGGTCACGTTCCCGCCGGGGGCCTCGTTGTCGGCGACCAGGCCGGACTCGGCGAAGTCGGTGATGGCCGTGCCGATGATGGGGATGTCGCTCGTGGCGCTCGCGACCGCCTGCGCTGCGGGCGTGCCGATGGTGAGGATCAGGTCGTCGCCGTCGTTCACGAGCTTGCTCGCGATGGTCTGGCAGGCGGACTGGTCGTTCTGCGCGTTCTGCTGGTCGATCTCGTAGTCGATGCCGGCGTCATCGAGGGCGGCAACAAAGCCCTCGTTGGAGGCGTCGAGCGCGGCGTGCTCGGTGAGCTGCAGCACGCCGATCTTGTAGGTCGAGCCGGTTGCGGCCTCGGCAGTGGAGCTTCCTTCGTCGGTGGTTTCGGTCGTGGCGCCGTTGCCACCGCAGGCGGCAAGCGCGAGCGCAAGCGTGCCTGCAACGACGGCGGATGCCAGGGTCTTGAGCCGTTTCATGGCGAATCCTTCCTCTCTTCGGTTCCTTCCCGAACGAATATGCAGATAGATAGTTGTTGATGATAGAGGGCACCGCCGCGGTGCCCATTAATTCCGTCGCGCAGGTTACACAGTATTAACGTTTGCTCCGGCGATAGGAAAAATCTGCCCGCCGACCGAATTGCCCGGCGCGGATCTTCCCGGATCGGTTCAGCGGAGGCTTCGGCCCCAACTTTTGCTGAAAAATCGACGTTGTGGACGAGTTGGTTTGGAACGCTCGCAAAAGGACACCTGTCGTACGGCCGTTACCTGCGGAAACGTTGACACCGAAGATGCCATTTCACGCGGGTCGGGATTCTGCCCGTCCACAACGTCGATTTTTCAGTAATTCTTGATGCCGGAGCCTCCGCTCCCGCCGGTCTCGGTGGCACAACCGTGTTCCGATCCCGCCGTATGTCAGAAAATCCTGTTTCCATGGAGCTTCTTCCAGCGCCTCCAGAGGTGCGCCGCCCGAACGGCGTCTGCGCCACGGATGCGGCCGGCGCCGCCAAGAAGGAGAACGAGCCGGTAGCCCCTTCTCGCGAGATAGACCCGATGCCTCGCCTCGTCACGAAACCTCAGCTCGAACACGCCGTTGGCGACCTGCTTCCAATCTCCGAGCAGATGCCCCTCGCGTGCGATGGCGCGGATCCTCCGGATGATCGAGAAGCGCACCGGCCTGTTAGGTACGCGGTTGAGCCATCGATCGAATTCGGCCGTGCTTTCGATGCGGTACACGTCAGTCACCCTTCGCCGTCGTGTCGCACCGGTTATGCAGGGAGGGGCGGCATCGGCTGGCGCGGGAAAACGCGAAGGCGTGCAGATCCGCTTGACGCCGGCGGAACAGCGGCGTGTCTTCGGGCAGGTTCTCGCCGAGTGCGGCGGCGAGCTGCTTGGCGAGCGCGCGGAATGATTCGAGGTCGCTTATCTCGGCGACGGTGGCCTGGATGACGGTTGCGTCGGGGTCGGACGCGCGATCGAAGGGGCGGGCGTGGGGATCGTCGACGATTTCGAGGGCGACGTGCTGTTCGGGCCAATAGAGTGCCATGGGTACCTCCCGTAAGATGGCTGATGATGGGCCCAGCCTATCAAAGGGGGTCTAACAGATTTCCAACAGGCATCCTGATGGTGGCCAACGCAGCAGATAGTCGCTGTATACGTAGAAAAACAAGCAAAATATATATCGGCGAACGATACAAAAGCAGCCCCCAGCGGACTGAACGTTCGCTGGGGGCTGAGCGGTCGCAACGTGTTTTGAAGATTAGAACTCCGCGTTGCCCACGGTGCGCGGGTGCGGGATGACGTCGCGGATGTTGCCGACGCCGGTCAGATACATGACCATGCGCTCGAAGCCGAGGCCGAAGCCGGCGTGCTTGCAGCTTCCGAAGCGGCGCAGGTCGAGGTAGTACTTGTACTGGCCCTCGTCCATGCCGAGCTCGGCGATGCGGCGCTCGAGCACGTCGAGGCGCTCTTCGCGCTGGGAGCCGCCGATGATCTCGCCGATTCCGGGCACGAGGCAGTCGGCTGCGGCGACGGTCTTGCCGTCGTCGTTCATGCGCATGTAGAACGCCTTGATCTCGGCGGGGTAGTCGGTGACGAACGTCGGGCACTTGAAGTGCTCCTCGGTGAGGAAGCGCTCGTGCTCGGTCTGCAGGTCGATGCCCCAGCTCACGGGATACTCGAACGTGTGGCCGGCGGCGACGGCGCGCTCCAGGATCTCGATGGCCTCGGTGTAGGTCACGCGCGCGAAGTCGGAGGTGGCCACGTGCGTCAGGCGCTCGATCAGGCCCTTGTCCACGAACTTGTTGAGCATGTTGAGCTCGTCGGGGCACTTCTCCATGACGTAGGTGATGATGAACTTGAGCATGTCCTCGGCGAGGTCCATGTCGTCGTTGAGGTCGGCGAACGCGATCTCGGGCTCGATCATCCAGAACTCGGCAGCGTGGCGCGTCGTGTTGGAGTTCTCCGCGCGGAACGTCGGGCCGAACGTGTACACATCGCCGAAGGCCATGGCGAAGTTCTCGGCGTTGAGCTGGCCGGATACGGTGAGCGATGCCGCCTTGCCGAAGAAATCCTGGCTCCAGTCGACCGTGCCGTCATCGAGCAGCGGCGCGTGCGCGGGGTCGAACGTGGTGACGCGGAACATCTCGCCGGCGCCCTCGCAGTCGCTCGTGGTGATGATCGGCGTGTTCACGTACACGAAGCCGCGGTCCTGGAAGAACTTGTGGATGGACGCGGCGGCCACGGAGCGGATGCGGAACACGGCGCGGAACAGGTTCGTGCGCGGGCGCAGATGCTGCTGCGTGCGCAGGAACTCGACCGTGGCGCGCTTCTTCTGCAGCGGGTAATCGGGGGTGGAGGTTCCTTCGACCTCGATGCTCTCGGCGGTCAGCTCGAAGGGCTGCGGCGCGTCGGGCGTCAGCTTGACGGTGCCCGTGCACACGAGCGCGGCCGACACGTTCTGGTGGGAGATCTCGTCGTAGTTGGCGAGGTCCTCGCGGTTCATGACGACCTGCAGGTCGCGGAAGCAGCTGCCATCGTTCAGGGTGACGAAGCCGAAGTTCTTCATGTCGCGGACGGATTTGACCCATCCGGCGACCGTGACCCGGCTCCCGCCGAGCGACTCGGCATCGGCGTAGAGCTGAGCGATCTTGGTGCGGTTCATAGATGCCCCTGTTCTTGGGTTAAAGCGAATTACAGACCATCGACCATCATAGCAGGCAAACGGGGGACGGGTGCATGTTGGTCATTGCCAATATGGGGAAGAGGTGGCCGGCTGCGTCGTCGGCTCCGCTCCCGCGTTGCGGGCGGCGGGTTTTTCGGTGCGTCGGATGTGCCGCCGCTCGGTTCTGCGCGGATTGATTACAATCCGAGGCACGAGAGCACAACGACGGGAGTCTCCTTATGAAGACAGATCGCGATCTGGCGCGCCAACTGGCATCGATCGAGCGCCGAGGGTATCCGGCCTACAAGAGCCTGCGCGGAAGCTACGACATGGGCGGCTTCACGCTGTCGATCGACCATGTGCAGGGAGATCCCTTTGCGGCCCCGTCCCAGCTGAGCGTTGTCGTGCCGGCGCGGACCGCGGGGTTTCCCCGGCCGCTGTTCGATGCGCCCCACCGCAAGGTTGCGCTCGAAGACGTCTTGATTCGTCGGTTCGCCCAGGCCGCGTCGCGCGTGAGCTTCAAGGTCGGCGGTTCGGGCAAAAGCGGTCTTCTCGCCACAAGTCGTCCCGGACCGGAGGTGCTGGCGCGCTCTGCGTGCGAGGTCTCCCGCGACGGCTTGATCACGCTGCGCTTTGAGGCGGGCCTTCCTGCTCACGGGCGCACGGTCGATGCGCGCGCATGCGAGCGGATGCTGCTCGACCTGGTGCCGCGCTGCGTCGACGAGGCGCTTGTGTGCGATGACCGGGCGCTTGCCGTGGCGCAGCGTGCGGTCGATCTGGCTGATGACCAGCAGGCCGTTCGCGACGAGCTCGGGCGCCTGGGCCTGGTGGCGTTCGTGGCGGACGGGTCGGTGCTGCCGCGCGCGACGGGCGTGTCGGCAAAGCCGCTGAAGGGCGCGCGCCCATTTGCCTCGCCGGCATCGATGCGCGTGACGATCGATCTGCCCCATCGCGGTCCCACGTCCGGCATGGGGATCGCGCGCGGCATCACGTTGATCGTGGGAGGCGGCTACCATGGCAAGTCGACGCTGCTCCGCGCGCTGCAGGACGGCGTGTACAACCATGTCGCGGGCGATGGCCGCGAGCTCGTGATCACCGATGCCACGGCGGTCAAGCTGCGCGCCGAGGACGGTCGTCCCGTGCACGATGCCGACATCTCGCTTTTCATCGGCGACCTGCCCGATGGGCGCGACACGCATCGGTTCTCGACTGAGGACGCTAGCGGAAGCACCTCGCAGGCGGCGGGCGTCATCGAGGCGCTCGAGGCGGGCGCGCGGGCGCTGCTGGTGGACGAGGACACGTCGGCGACGAACTTCATGGTGCGCGACGCCCTCATGGAGGCGGTCGTGAGCGGCGAGCACGAGCCCATCACGCCGTTCGTGGAGCGCGTGCGCGACCTCTGGGAGCAAGCGGGCGTGAGCTGCGTGATCGTGGCGGGAAGCTCGGGAGCGTTTTTCTCGGTCGCCGATGCCGTGATTCAGATGGACCGCTACGAAGCGCACGATATCACCGAGCGCGTCCGTCGGGTGTGCGCGGACCTGCAGGCGCCCCAGACCCCGCGTGCTGTAGGGTTCGCCCTGCCGCAACGGGAGCGGCGCGTGCGCATCTTTGGCATCAAGCCGCAGGTGCGCGGAGGCCGTCGCGGTTCGGATGCGAGGATCAAGGTGCGCGTCCGCGGTCTGGACGAGTTCTCGGTGGGCGGCGGCTCGGTGGACGTGCGCCTTGTCGAGCAGCTGGTCGACGAGGAGCAGACGTCCGCGCTGGCGCAATGCGTCCGCTGCGCGGCGGCGCGCGGCCTGCTCGATGGCGCGCACACGGCGGGCGATATCGTGGCCACGCTCTACGCCATGATCGACGAGCGCGGTTGGAGCGCCTGGTCCGAGCACGGCGATGCGTCGTGCGGCTTGGCGCTTCCGCGCCCGCAGGAGCTGTTCGCCGCGCTCAACCGCTGGCGCGCCACGGGCTGAGGTCGGGGGCTCCGGCCTGCAGATTTCCGAACATGATGGGGTGCTCCGCCGTGGCGCCTCATCGTGAACCAGCGATCTGGATTGCTGGCTAGAAATTTCTATTTTGCTGTAGACCGGTTCGGGTAAGAGCGGTCGTGTTGGCTGTTCTGTCTATATTGACCGTTTAAAACCCCGGATTCGAAGGCCCGATCGTTCCAAATCGAGGCTTTTGAGGGGCCATGCGGCACCAGCGGTGGGATCTGGGCCCGTTTTCACGGTTCCCCCAACAGCAAATCAGAACTTTTTAGCCACTTCGGGGACATCGACTGGAAGAGATGACGGGCGTGGCAGCTAGGCTGTCGACCTGCGCTCGCTTGGTCCCTCGCGCCGCGCATCGGCTGGCCGGCCGTGCAACCTTACCAAACCGTCATGCAACCGTAAGGCAAATCGATGGCGGCCGACCTGCCGCCTGCAGGAACATATATATGTGCGATTTCGCACCTGTTGCAGGCAATTCGGCAGAAGGCGGCATCGATGGCCCTCATCAAACGGTTCTTATCGGGATACAGCGACAATTTCCTGCTCGCGCTCACCTTGTGGCCTGCGGCTTCGTTTGCGCTGACGCTTCCGATCCTGGCGTATCTCTACCATCGCGACGGTCGTCTCAAGTTCGCATCGGTCGTCTCGACGTACCTTGCGGTGCTTTATGTGCTTGGCCTGGGATGCTTCACGCTCTATCCGCTGCCCGACGGTACGTCTGGGCCGGGCATCACCTACGGCGTGCCCTGGCAGCTCAATCCCTTGGCGCCGATCAGCGACTTTGCGCGCGAGGGCCTGTCCGTCCTGCCGCAGATCGCCTTCAACGTCGTGTTCTTCGTCCCTTTGGGCTTTATTGCGGGGCGTCTGCTCCGTCTGCGCTTCGTGCCGTCGATCGTCTTGGGTTTTGCCGCATCGTTGCTGATCGAGGCGGCGCAGGGCACCGGATTGTTCGGCGTCTATCCGTATGCCTATCGCACGGCGGACGTCGACGACCTCATCTACAACACGAGCGGGGCGGCGCTGGGTTGGCTGTGCGCCGCGGCCCTCGCCCGCGTGCTGCCTCCCGGGGCGCTTGCCGAGGAGGGCGAGGTCACCCATGCGCCGGGCTTCATCCGTCGCTGCGTGGCGTTCTGGCTCGATACGCTGATCATCGGGCTGCTGTCGCTTGTGGTGAGCGGCGCGGTGTCCATCATGTTATGGAACCTGCCCGAGGGCATCGCCCGCGACCTGGCGGGCACGCCGTGGATGCTCGTCGTGATGGCGCTTCTGTTTGTGCTGGTGGAGGGCGTGCTGCCCTGGATGCACGCGGGCTCCACGCCGGGCGGCGGCTTCGTGCGCATGAGCTGCGAGACCCGCGAGCGCACCGGCGTGCGGCGCGTGGCGTTTTACCTGGCGCGCCTCGTCGTGCTGGGCGCCGCGTACCTCTTCATCCCGTTCGCGTGGTTTGCGCTCGCCCTGTTCTACCTCGTCGCTCGCCGTATGCCCTACGACTTCCTCTAGCCCTGAAATTCTAGGGACAGTCCCTAGAATTTCAGGCTTGGCCGATGAGCCGCGAAACCACGAGGGCGGTCACGGCCGCGCACCCCATGAATGCAAAGGGGAGCATGCCTACGGGCACGCAGGCGGACAGGACGGCGAGGACGATGCCGCAGACGGCTATCGCCGCCTCGCAGCTGAGGTGCAGACGCCTCGGCCGCGCATCGGCGGCGTCGAGGGCGCTGCAGAGGGCAAACATGATATCGAGCGCCAGCATGCAGACGAGCGACGGGAAGGCCGGCATGCCGGCGTATCCGCCGAATGCCGCCACGATGCACGAGGCCAGCGCGCAGAGGATGAACGCCGGGGCTGCGTCGAGCGCGAGCAGAACGGGGCTGCTTACGGGCAGGTGGTCGCGCATGAAGCGGTTGCGCTCGTCATCCAGGAACACACGGGACACGGCGCGGGGCAGCTCGGCGCTGCGCAGGGCGAACATGATCCACATCGCGGCTCCGAGCACGCGGCCGCCCGCCTCTCCGCCCATCAGGCCCAGCGCCGCCGCGGTCGGCGCGAGCGACCCGCCGAGCAGGGCGACGCCGGCAGGGGAGAGGACGGCCCCGACGCCGATGATGCGCAGCCACGTGTCGTATCGGCGCAGCGTCGAGATGAGTGCGCGCGCCAGGATCGCGCGGTTGCCCGTGCCGGCGGGCATGCGGCCGATCGGCGTGCGCCGCGCCTGACGGCTCCGGCGCACCAGGTCTCGGTAGAGCGATGGGTTGTATACGGCCATGCGCCGCACGGCGTACAGGTCGACGTCCACGCCGGCCTCGCGCGTGAGCGCAGCACGGGGCAGGCGCGCGGCGAGCGCGACGGCGAGCCCGATGGCGGCGAGGGCGATGATGGCACAGGCGATGATGGGCGCAAAGGGGTTGCCGGGCGCATGGAGCAGCATGGTGTCGGCGGCGCGAGCGAGCATCGGCATGTTGAGCACGGCGGCGCCGAGAGCGCATACGCCGGCGGCGATCGTCGCGATGGAAAGGGGTAGCCGGTGGCGGCTGCCTGCGCGCATCCGCACCATGCCGATGGCCCAGGACATCGCGCGCGCCGCGCTGATCGCGAGCGCCACGGTGACGGCAAACGCAAGGCAGCTCGGGACCTCGCTGCGAGCGGTGCCGCAAGCCACCTGGAAGAATGCGGCAAAGAGGTATCCCGGCACCCCGCCGATGACGCCCGCGACGATCGCCCGCGGGAGGAGTTCGGTCAGCGCCCACGGTCCGGTGCCGATGCCGGTCTGCGCAAGCCAGATGATATCGGGCGCGCTGGGCGTCCACGGCGAGCGCCATGCGCTGCGCACCGACCACAGGACGCCGCAGGCGATCGGCGCCGCCAGCACGAGGGCGGCGAGCTGGGATAGCCCAGACGGAAATGCCGCGGTGTATGCGGCGAAGTCTCCGGCGGCGCCCTCGACCATGCCGAGCAGCCATATCCAGCACGCGACGACGTTGCCTCCTACGATCAGGGCAAGATACAGCAGGTAGATGCGGTCGGTGAGGTCGCGCGCGTCGTCCAGGTCGGCACCGGCTGCCCACAGGTAGAAGTTGAGCTCGGAGCGCAGGTGGCGCGCCTGGAGCCACAGGAGGGAGGCGAGATCGTGCAACATGGCGGCGCCTACACGCTTTTCCAGAAGTCGGGCTGCTCCGCGACGGCGCCGTCGCGCGTCTCGAGCGTTCCGTCACGCAAGACGAGCACGCGGTCGGGCTTGAGCCGCTCGAGCCGGTGATGGCAGCTCAGCAGGACGGCGCACCCGCGGTCGGCGGCGCGGCCCAGCTCTTGCTCCAGGATGTCTGCCGATGCGGGGTCGAGCGGGCCGGTGGGCTCGTCGAGCAGCAGGAGGTCGGGCCGGCAGGCGAGCGCGAGGGTGCAGGCGAGCTTCTCGCGCATGCCGCGCGAGAAGCTCTGCGGATACTGATCGCAGAACCGCGCGATGCCGAATCGCTCCAGCAGGCGGTCGGCCTCGTCCCAGCGGCTGTCGCTCCACCGGTTTGCGCGGCCGAGCAGCTCGAGGTGCTCGGATGCCGTGATGTCGTCGTAGAAAGCGGGCACGTCGTTGACGAACGCCATGCGGGCGCGTTCGGCTGCCGTCGCGCTTTCGAGCGGAGCGCCGCAGATCGTGATGGCGCCCGCGCGCAGGCGCTCCCAGCCGGCGAGGCAGCGCAGCAGGGTGGATTTGCCGGCTCCGTTGGGCCCGACGAGCAGGGTGAGCGAACCCGGTTCGAGCTGGAAATCGACGTCTTCCCAGATATTTGCGCGGCCGTAGCCAAAGGCTATGCCGCGCGCCAGCAGGGCGGGCGCGCCTGTGGAGCTCTGCGGTGCCTCTGCGGATTGCATGGTTCCTCCCGGTTTCGAGCGACCAGATGCCCCCATGATGGCACCGTCGGGCCGGAAACGCCAGGTGGGACTTTTTGGGACGGGCCCGGCTGCCGGGGGGCAGACGATCCGAGAAGCCCCACCTTACAAAAGCGTTAGCCCCAAGCGTCCAACCGTAAGCCGCCCGTAAGACATCGGCGCGCGCGACGTGGAACCATAGAGGTCGTCCTGTCCCCGACCGTGGAGGATCCCATGCTCATCAAGCTTGCCCTCGGCAACGTGCGGCGCAGCGCGCGCGATTTCTCGGTCTACTTCATGACCCTCGCCTTCGCCGTCTGCCTGCTGTACTCGTTTCTGGCATCGACCGACTATCTGCTCGCGCTCGACCTCACGGCCGAGCAGCGGCTCTATTACGCCAAGTCCGGCGAGGTGCTTGTCGCGTTCGCGGTGTTCGTGGCCGTGATCTTCGCGTTTCTCATCGGATATGCCAACGTGTTTTTGGTGCGCCGCCGCAAGCGCGAGTTCGGCCTGTACGAGCTGCTGGGCATGGGGCACGCTCGGGTCTCGTGCGTGCTGGCGCTCGAGAGCGCCTCGGTGGGCATCGTGTCGCTTATCGCGGGCATGGCGCTCGGCGTGGCGCTCTCGCCCCTGTTCGGCCTGGTGGCGGCGTTCGTGTTCGGCGTTCCCTGGACGCCGGTGGTGACGGTCTCGTTCGCGGCGGCAGCGCAGACCGCCCTCGCATTCGCGGCCATCACGGTCGTCGCCGCCCTGCGCGCGGTGCGCAGCGTGGACAGGTGCTCGCTGATCGAGCTCATGCGCACCGATCGCGCGCCTGAGCGCCGCGTCGCCTCGGGGCGGGTCGCCGTGGGCGTGCAGCGGCTGCTCGCGATCGCGCTGCTGGCGCTCGTATGGGGCGTGTGCCTGCTCGCCCCCGGCTACTTCATCGTGTTCATCATCCCCATGGGGTTCATCGCGCTGGGCGGCACCTACTTCGCCTTCCGCGTGCTCGCGGCGCGCGTGCCCGAGCGCCTGCGCGCGCGTTCCGAGCGGTACTACTCGGGGCTCGTGCCGTTTACCGTGCGACAGGTCGAGGCGCGCATCGAGAGCGGCTGCACGGCGCTGGCCGCGGTGTGCGTGCTGATGGCCGCGGGGATGTGCATGATCGTGGCCGGCTTGGTGTTCAGCGTGGGCCTGCGCTCGGGAGACCTGTTCGAGAGCGCTTGGGCGCTCGCCCCGCTCGCCTACGCCTGCGTGTTCTACGGCGCGGCGTTCATGGTCGCCGCCGCCGCGGTGCTCGCCTTGCAGCAGCTCTCGCAGGCGGCCGACGCGGACGTCGCCTACCGCACGCTCGACCGCCTGGGGGCCGATGCCGCCCTGGTGCGATCTTCCGTGCGCGCGCAGGTGGGGGTGAGCTTCGCCATTCCCGCCGTCATGGCGTGCCTGCACTGCCTCTTTGGGTTCGCGTTGATCTTCGTTTTGTCGATCATGTTCGCGTCGGAGGGCTTCGTGCTGTTCGCGGCAGCGACGGTCGGGCTCACGCTGGCGATCCTTATCGCCTATTACCTGGCGACGAGCTCGACGTGCATCCGTGCGCTGACGCGCCCCTAGAGCCCTGATATTCTAGGGACAGTCCCTAGAATTTCAGGTCATGGGCTATTCGGCGATCCCCAGCGTCTCGACGCAGCGTGCGAGCTCGTCGGGAATCTTGATGTGCTGCGGGCATGCCTGCTCGCACGCTCCGCACGCGATGCACGAGGTCGCCCGCTTGTGCCCGTGCTTGCCGACGAGCCATGCCTCCTCGTCCTGTGCCTTCTTGAGGTCGCCGTACAGGGTCAGCATGTTCATGGCCATGAATGTCCCCGATATGCCGACGCCCATGGGGCACACCTTGGCGCAGTAGTTGCAGGCGGTGCAGGGGATGAGCGGGATGCGGGCGAGCTCGGCGCGCGCCTTGTCGAGCGTGGCACGCTCGGCGTCGGACAGGCCCGTGAAGCCCTTCATATACGAAAGGTTGTCCGCCATCTGCTCGACGCTGCTCATGCCCGACAGCACGGTGATGACGCCCGGCAGGCTCGCGGCGAAGCGGACCGCCCAGCTCGCGGCAGAGGATTCGGGCTCCGCATCGTGCAGCACGCGCGCGACGCTCTCGGGCGGGTCGGCGAGCATGCCGCCCTTGACGGGCTCCATGATCACGATCGGCATGTTGTGGGCGCGCGCCACCTCGTAGCAGCTGCGCGACTGCACGGAGGGGTTCTCCCAGTCGGCGTAGTTGATCTGCAGCTGGACGAACTCCATCTCAGGATGGGCGGTGAGCAGCGCATCGAGTTCCTCGGGCGTGGAGTGGAAGCTGAAGCCGGCGTGCTTGATGCGCCCGGAGGCTTTCTGCTCCAAGATCCAGTCCCACAGACCGAACTCGTCGAAGAGCGCCGTGCGGTGCTCGCCCAGGTTGTGGAGCAGATAGAAGTCGAAGTAGCCGGCCCCCGTGCGCTCAAGGGACGTCTCGAACTGCGCGATCGCGTCGTCGCGCGTCTTGCAGTCGATCCACGCGGCGCATTTCGTCGCGAGCCGGTAGCGCTCGCGCGGATACCGCTCGACAAGCGCCTGGCGAATGGCGTCCTCGCTGCCCTTGTACGCCCAGGCGGTGTCGAAATAGGTGAAGCCGGCATCGAGGAACATGTCGACCATCTGCTTGGTCTGCTCGATATCGATGTCCTCGCCCTGTTTGGGCAGGCGCATGAGGCCGAATCCCAGCTTGCCGATCATATCGAATTCGTTCTCAGGCATCTTGTCTCCCATCTTGCCGCACGTTCGGCAAAAACAGTTCGCGCCCGGCCCCTCCGTGACGGGCGCCGGGCGCGAAGGCAATCGGTCGGTGCTCCCTAGCTGCGGTTCGCAGCTTATCAAGCTCATCATACCCAAATACGCACCGGATGGCTTGGCATGAACCCAAGTCCAACCCCGGAGCACATGTTTGGGGGCGCGGGCGGCTTGCGGCATCCTCAAGCATGTGCGGAGACCGTGCGCGAGCCAGGCGCACGGCGCGGGAATGCCCTAAGATAAGCAGACATGCGCCGCGCCCGCGGCGCGCAGAAGAGAATGAATGGAAAGGGCCTTCATGGTTATCGAACAGCATGCCCTTTGGGGAGACGATCCGACCGACGAGCATCCGGCGACGTTTACCGCCTATCTGGCGGACCCGGTTCCGGCGCGCGAGCATGCGCCCCGCCCGGCCGTGGTCATCTGCGGCGGAGGCGGTTTCACCAACATCGCCGCCCATGAGCAGGAGCCGGTCGCGTTCGCGTTCTTGAATCAGGGCTATCAGGCGTTCGTGCTCGACTACGTGACGAGCGCCACGGGCAACGTGTCGTTCCCCAACCCCGAGGCCGATCTTGCTAAGATGGTCGCCCGCGTGCGCGCCAACGCGCAGGCATGGCACGTCAACCCCGAGAAGGTCGCCGTCGTCGGCTTCTCCGCAGGCGGCTTCATCTGCGCGTCGCTGGCGGCCCAGTGGAAGACCGGCCCGTTCGCCGCGCTTACCGGCGAGCGTCCCGACCATATCCGCCCCGATGCGGTCGTGCTGGGCTATCCGCTGCTCGACATGCGCGTGATGCGCGATGAGCGCACGCGCGATCCCCGCATCGACCTGCGCGTTCCCAAGACGGGCGGCAAGACGGGACGCGATCTGCTCAACGATTTCATCTCCATGGTCATCGGCGGGGAGGCGACCGACGAGCGCATGGCGGAGGTGTGCCCCACGACGCATGTCTCGCGCGATATGCCGCCGACGTTCGTGTGGGGGACCAGCGACGACCGTACCTGCCCGATCATCCAGGTCTACGATCTCGTCTCGGCGCTTGCGCGCGCCGGCGTCGCCCATGAGCTGCACGTCTTCGACCGGGGCGGGCACGGCCTATCGGTCGCGAACATCAATACCTGCGCCGATAACGCCGAGGAGCAGGCCGTCGTGCGTCCCTGGATCGGTCTTGCGTGCTCCTTCCTGGAGCGTTGCGGGCTGTAGGGGACGGCAGGGGCGCGGACCATCTCGAAAGGACGAAAGAACATGGATGTGCATCTGATGGGCCTTGTGCTCGCCGTCGTGGCGCTCGCGGTGCTCGTCGTGACGTTCCGCATGGGGACGCGTGCGTTCGGTCGCGCTTCGGTGCCTGCGGCGTTGATGCTGTTCACGGGGCTTGTGATCGCCACCTGCGCGGCCCCCGACGGCTTCACGGTGACTTCCGGCTCGCTCATGATCGTGTTCGTGCTGGTCGCGGTCGAGCTGTTCGCCATGAACGGCGTGCTGCTGATCTCGCGCGACGGGGGCGTCCGCCCGGCGTCGGCGATCCCTCTGGCCATCGCCGTCGTGCTCGCGCTGCTGTTCACCGTGGTTCCCATGGTCGTGGAGGGGGCTGGAAACCAGCTGGTGAGCGCCCTGCTCGGGCTCATCTCGCTGGTCGGGCTGTGGATGTCGTTCTCGCTCGCCATGGTCGCGCTCGCATCGTTCGTCTATCGGGTGGCCGCGCGCGGAGCCGCGCCCGACCGCAAGAACGCGTACAAGTTCATTGTCGTGCACGGTGCGGCCATCGAGGGCACGCGCCCCTCGCCCGTGCTCATGGACCGGCTCGACTGCGCCTTCACGCTGTGGGAGCGCCAGGGCAAGAAGGGCACGATCATCGTTTCGGGCGGACAGGGTTCGGACGAGGAGCTGAGCGAGGCCCGCGTCATGCACGACTACCTGCGCGATCGCGGCGTGCCGAAAAAGCAGCTCGTCGAGGAGGACCGGTCGTCCACGACGCGTGAGAACCTCGCGTTCTCACGTGAGGTCATGGGCGGCCTGACGACGGCGGAGTCGTATCGCGTGGCGCTGGTGACCAGCGATTTCCATGCGTATCGCTGCGGCTACCTTGCATGTCGCATGGGTTTGGACGCCGACGTCATGGGCGCGACGACCGCAGGCGACACCTGGGCACGCTCGATCATCCGCGAGTTCGGCGCCGTGTGCGCCGACTTCCCGTGGACCTTTGCCGTCCCCGTCGTGCTGTGGGCGGCTGGCCTGATTCTGCTGTAAGAAGACGCCCGGTTCAGGCGGGCGAGGGGAGAGGACTGCGACATGTCGTTTGATGTTGCGAAGGCATATCTGGACAGTATCGGTCTCGGCGACCGCGTCATCGCGACCGAGGCGCCGAGCTCGACGGTGGAGGAGGCCGCGGCCGCGCTCGGCTGCGAGCCGGCGCACATCGCCAAGACCATGGCGTTTCTGGTGGACGAGGCGCCGGTGCTCGTGCTGTGCGCTGGCGATGCCCGCGTGAACAACAGCATGTTCAAGCAGTTCTTCCACACCAAGGCCAAGATGATTCCCGGCGACGTGGTCGAGGGGCTCGTGGGCCATGCGCCCGGCGGCGTGTGCCCCTTCGGCGCGAACCCTGAGGCCCGCGTGTACCTGGACGAGTCGCTGCGCCGCTTCGAGGTGGTCTACCCCGCCTGCGGCAACGACCACAGCGGCGTGCGCCTGACGATCCCCGAGCTCGAGCGCGCCACGAACGCCGCCGGCTGGGTCGACGTCTGCCGCGGTTGGCGCGAGGATGACAAGTAGGGCAGGTTCTTCTGCCATGTGAGGCTGCCGTGCTTGCGCATCGGCTTCTCGGATGACGACGCGCACAGACCGTTCGTCTGCTCCGGCGCCCCCTTCCCGCGAAAGAATCTTGCAGATAGCACATTTGTTCCGGCTTGGTAGGCCCTCCTCCTGACAGAGCTTGCAGTTTGTCCATTTGCCCCGGCTCGGTGGACCCCCTCCCGATAGAAACTTGCAGATCGCACGTTTGCTTCTGCCCGGGGCCGCCCACGTGACAGAAACTTGCAGATTGCACATTTGGTCCGGATAAATCCGAGCAAATGGTCAATCTGCAAGTTTCTGATATTTTAACCCCCTGCAAATGTGCAATCTGCAAGTTTCTGCCAAATTGACCCCTGTCAAACGGTCATCCTGCAAGCTCTGTCATCCGGAGAGGGTTTGAGGCCGAGGCAAATGGTCAACCTGCAAGTTCTGTCGGCCGTTTGATCGGGGTGGCGCGCGACGGTTCCAAGCAGAGTTTGGCTCCGCAACCAAATTGAAGGGAGCGGTCGCAGGGTTGACATACCGCGCCCGGCCCATTATCCGAGATGATGTCGCGCAGGGCGTCATGCCCCCATGCTAAAGCGGCATGGGGGCATGACGGTTTTCAATTGGATTGCATCTTTCGTCTGGTTCATCATGGAATCACCGAGATATCGGGCCAGAGTGGCCCGGGCGAAGGAGGCATCATGGACGCTGCAAAGCAGGAAGCCATCGACCGCGCAACCAAGTGTTTCGGCGAGCTTATCGCCGGCGAGTTCGAGCGCATCGAGCGGGTGCGCCAGGATGGCGCCCCCAAGAACTACGCGAACCTCGACCATATCACCATCGGCATCCTGCCGGGCGACGGCATCGGTCCGACCATCGTCAAGCAGGCGGTCCGCGTGATCGAGTGCCTGCTCGACGACCAGATCGCATCCGGCCGCGTCGAGATCCGCCCCATCGACGGCCTCACCATCGAGCGCCGTGCCGAGCTGGGCGAGTCGCTGCCCCAAGACGTGCTCGACGCCGCCCTTGAGTGCGACGTGCTCCTCAAGGGGCCGCTGACCACGCCTCGCCCGGGCGACCCGTGGCCCAATATGGTGAGCGCTAACAGCCTGCTGCGCCGCGGCCTCGACCTGTTTGTGGGCATGCGCCCCATCCGCATGCCGGATCAGGGTATCGACTGGACGTTTTTCCGCGAGAACATCGAGGGCGAGTACATCTGGGGCGACAAGGGCATCCAGGTGAACGACGACCTCGCCGTCGATTTCAAGGTCTGCACGCTGCCCGGCACCGAGCGCCTGGCCCGTATGGCGCTCAACTACGCCCGCGACAACGGCAAGTCCACGGTCACGGTCATCACGAAGGCCAACATCGTGAAGCATGCCGACGGCAACTTCCAGAAGATCATCTGCGATGTGGCTGAGCGCGAGTACCCCGAGATCACCGTGCAGACCCGTCTGGTCGACGCGACGGCGGCCAAGCTCATGGACCCAGAGTTCAACAAGGATTTCCAGGTCATCGTCCTGCCGAATCTCTACGGCGATATCGTGACCGATGTGGCCGCCGAGCATCAGGGCGGCCTGGGCTCCGCGGCGTCGGCCAACCTCGGCAGCCAGCACGCGCTGTTCGAGGCCATCCACGGCACAGCGCCGACGCTCGTGGAGCAAGGTCTTGCCGACTGGGCCAACCCCTGCAGCGTCATCCGTGCAGCCGGCCTGCTCGTGGGCCACATCGGGTTCCCCGAGCGCCGCGCGCTGCTGGAGGACGCGCTCGATATCTGCTGCACGACCGAGCAGCGCGTCGTGATGGGATTCGGTGACGGTCCCACCTCGGCGGATTTCACCGACTACCTCATCGAGACCATCGAGGGACTCTAACTTCCCAATCTCGTCCTATCGGCCGGCATGTACTCATAGCATTTCCTCCTACGTGGTGCCCGCAGGCAGCAGCGGGCACCATGCCTTTTCTGGGCACCGCGCCCCGCCATGTGGACATCTGGGCGTCAAGCGACGACGGTTCGCTCGATGGCGTCTTTGAAATGCGAGGCGAGGACCTCGTCGGCGCGGGAGAGCGATCCGTTCCTGAACGTGGCGATGCACAGGTGCCATGTGGCGTTGAGGGAGCTGTCGAGCGAGAGAAACCGCGCCTCTTCGTCGACCCGTGAGATCTGGGTATAGCTTTGCGGCCCTATGGTGTATCCCAATCCGCGCGCAGCCATGCGCTGCGCCGTCGTGTAGTCGCGCGTCTCCAGCAAGATGTTCGGTCGCACACGGGCTTGCAGGAAGACGAGGTCGAGGACCTGACGGATGCGCTGGCCGTAGGGGACCGTCAACAGCGGCTGGCCTGCAAGGTCGTGGATGTCGATATAGGGATACTGATGGAGGTTGGTCTCGACAGCTTTGTCGATCAGCGGGCTGTTCGGGCCGACGGTCACGACGAACGGATCCTCCCATAGGATGCTGTAGTCGATATGGTTGTTGACGTTTCCGGGCAGGCGGTGCATGACGGCGAATCCGATCTCGCATGCCGTAAGGGCGCGGTCGAGCTCCTTCGAGTTGCCCTCGACGATATTGAGCTTGATGTTGGGGTAGGCTGCGCAAAACGCAGGAAGCACCTTGGGCAGGAGCATACGACCCAGCAGGCGCGTTATGCCGAATGTGACGGTGCCCGTTTTCAACTCGTCGGCGTCTTTCAGCTCGTTGCGCAAATCGTCGTAGAGCTTGAGCACCTGATTTGCCATTTGCAGATATTTCTTACCGGCTTCGGTAGGCTGCAGCCCGCTTTTCGTGCGAAAGAACAGCTTCGTTCCCAGGGAGCTCTCCACGCGATGGAGCGATTGGGAGAGTGATGGCTGGGCTATAAAGAGCTTGCGAGCCGCCGCGGAGATGCTGTGCTCCTCGGCGATGGTCCTGACATAGGTCAATTCGCGCTCATTCATGATCGGGCCTTTCGGACGACGGTGAACGGTGAAAATAGGCGGGCAAACGGTTTCGTGGGGCAGAACACGTAAAAGACACCTCTTATAGGTGAGTTGGTTATAGCAAGCTACCTTGGTGTATAGGCTTTATACTATAGCAATCATCATATCAAAATATTGGCTATATATAGGCTGTGACCAGATACTCAGGTCATGGAACTACCGCCTTACGTACGAGGAGGAGCGTGCAAATGGAAGCAGTAAAGCTGTATGAGGGCGGCGTGTATCTGGTCGATGGGAGCATGGTCGTTCCCGAGGCAGAGACAGGCGCCGTCAAGAACGCAATGGGCCGTGAGGTCACGCCGGATGAGGCGCGCCGCGGCACCATCGCCTACGGCATCATGCAGGGCCACAACACCTCGGGTGACGAGAAGAACCTCAAGGTGAAGTTCGATGCGCTCACGAGCCACGACATCACCTACGTCGGCATCGTCCAGACCGCGAAAGCCTCGGGTCTCGAGAAGTTCCCGATCCCCTACGTGCTCACCACCTGCCACAACTCCCTGTGCGCGGTGGGCGGCACCATCAACGAGGACGATCACCTCTTTGGCCTGTCCGCGGCCAAGCACTACGGCGGCATCTACGTGCCCCCGCACATCGCCGTCATCCACCAGTACATGCGCGAGATGATGGCCGGTGGCGGCAAGATGATCCTGGGCTCCGACTCCCACACCCGCTACGGCGCGCTCGGCACCATGGCCATCGGCGAGGGTGGCGGCGAGCTCGTCAAGCAGCTGCTCGGCCAGACCTACGACGTGGCCACGCCCGAGGTCATCGCCATCTACCTTGAGGGTGCGCCCGCGCCGTTCGTCGGCCCGCAGGACATCGCGCTCGCCATCATCGGCGCCGTCTTCGAGTGCGGCTACGTCAAGAACAAGGTCATGGAGTTTGTTGGCCCCGGCGTCTCGAGCATGACCACCGACTTCCGCAACGGCGTCGACGTCATGACGACCGAGACCACCTGCCTGTCCTCCATCTGGCGTACCGACGAGGACACGAAGAAGTTCCTCGCCGACCACGGTCGTGCCGACGACTTCAAGCAGCTCGACCCGGCGGACGTCGCCTACTACGACGGCTGCGTGCGTGTGGACCTCTCCAAGATCCGCCCGATGATCGCCCTGCCGTTCCATCCCTCCAACGTCTACACCATCGACGAGCTCAACGCCAACCTCACCGACATCCTGGCGGATGTCGAGAAGCACGCCGACGAGATCTCCGGTCGCGCGGGCTCGCTCGACTTGCTCGGCAAGGTCGACTCCGCTGGCCTGCACGTGCAGCAGGGCACCATCGCCGGCTGCGCGGGCGGCAACTACACGAACGTCATCGAGGCCGCCCACGCGCTGCGTGGCAAGAGCTGCGGTGCTGGTGAGTTCGCGCTGTCTGTGTACCCCTCTTCGCAGCCGGTCTTCGCCGACCTCGTCAAGAAGGGCGCCATCTACGACCTCATGCAGGCGGGCGCCATCATTCGCACGGCGTTCTGCGGCCCCTGCTTCGGCGCGGGCGACACGCCGGCCAACAACACGCTGGCCATCCGCCACACCACGCGCAACTTCCCGAACCGCGAGGGCTCCAAGCCCGGCAACGGCCAGATGAGCGCGGTCGCCCTCATGGACGCCCGCTCCATCGCGGCCACGGCGGCCAACGGCGGCGTGCTGACGTCTGCCGAGACGCTCGACTGCTGGGGCGACGTGCCCGAGCACGACTTCGACCCGTCATCCTACGAGCACCGTGTGTT
Organism: Collinsella ihumii; assembly: GCF_030385545.1. Taxonomy (NCBI): domain Bacteria; kingdom Bacillati; phylum Actinomycetota; class Coriobacteriia; order Coriobacteriales; family Coriobacteriaceae; genus Collinsella; species Collinsella ihumii. The sequence goes on from NZ_JAUEIQ010000001.1 coordinate 58,231, forward strand.
CAACGGCTTCGCTGCCGCCAAGGAGGAGGAGCCGCTCGTCTACGGCCCGAACATCAAGGACTGGCCCGAGATGGAGCCGCTCGGCGAGAACATCCTGCTGCAGGTCTGCTCCAAGATCCTCGACCCGGTGACCACGACCGACGAGCTCATCCCCTCGGGCGAGACCTCGTCGTTCCGCTCCAACCCGCTCGGCCTCGCTGAGTTCACGCTGTCGCGCCGCGACCCGGCCTATGTGGGCAACGCCAAGAAGACGGCCGCCTACGAGTCCGCGCGCCTCGAGGGCGCTGAGCCCGCGGAGCTCGCCGACGTGTTCGCGGCCATCCGCACCGTCACGCCCGAGGCCGCTGCGGAAAATGTCGAGATCGGCTCCATGGTCTACGCTATCAAGCCGGGCGACGGCTCCGCGCGCGAGCAGGCAGCGAGCTGCCAGCGCGTGCTCGGCGGCCTTGCCAACATCACGAAGCAGTACGCCACGAAGCGCTACCGCTCCAACGTGATGAACTGGGGCATGATTCCGTTCCAGTCTGAGGACGACCCCGCCTTCGAGGTCGGTGACTTCGTCTACGTCCCCGGTGTCCGCGAGGCCATCGCCTCCGGTGCCACCGAGTTCACCGGTCACGTCATCCGCGACGGCAAGGTTGCCGGCACCATGGCGCTCTACGTTGCGCCCATGACCGACAACGAGCGCCAGATCGTGCTCGATGGCTGCCTGATCAACTTTAATCGCAATAAGCGCTAACAGTCGCAAACGGCCGGGGCGATGCCCCGCCCCGGCCGCACGTGATCCGTCGCCTGTCGCTCAGCAAAAGGGTATGCGAGCGGAACGGAAGTTTCCACACGGTGCCCCGCCCGCATACGCAGGGAGGTGATTGCGCTCGAAATAGACGTAGGTTAGCTTTCCATTACTATATGAGGGGATAACAATGGAATCTGTGCTGGTTATCCTAGCCATCGTTTTGGCAATCGGCCTCGGTGAGATATTTAACATCAATACCGGTCTGATTGCAGGCGCGTTTGCCTATATTATCGGCTGTTTTGTACTCGGAATGTCGGTCGATGACCTGCTCGGTGCGTGGCCGACCGACCTGTTCATGGTCATCTTCTCGATTTCGCTCTTCTTCAACTTCGCCGTGGTCAACGGCACGCTGGAGAAGGTCGCGAACGTGCTGTTGTACCGCTTTCGCAAGCTCGAGCAGTTCCTGCCGCTCGTTTTGTATTTCGTGACGGCGCTCGTCTCCGGTCTCGGCGCCGCGTTCTTCACCTCCGTTGCCGTCATGGGCGCCATCGGCATGGTGCTCTGCCGCAACTCCAACATGAATCGCCTGTATGCCGCCATGGCCGTGTCGCTCGGCGCTCTGTCCGGGGCGAACTTCATGGTCAGCGCCCACGGCGTCCTGTTCAATTCGCTGCTCAGCCAGGTCGAGGGCGTCGCCGATCAGGCGAGTACCATCACGACGAACATCTTCGCCGTGTCGTTCATCTACCCCATTATCGTCATCGGCATCCTGTGCTTCATCGACATGCGCAACAACCGCGGCAAGGACAGCGAGCTTCGCATTGAGAAGCCCGAACCCTTCACCGGCAAGCAGAGGCTCAACCTGGCGCTCATCTTCGTCATGATGCTTATCGTTCTGGGTGCGCCCATCCTGAGCAACGTGTTCTCCGATGTCACCTGGTTCGTCGAGGCGTGCGGCCGCGTGGATGTTACCTTGGTCGCCCTGGTCATGGCCATCGTCGGCTACCTGTGCAAGCTCGTGGACGACCCCAAGCCCGTGTTCCAGCGCGTGCCGTGGGACACCATCTGGCTGGTCGGTGGCGTCGGTATGCTCGTCGAGGTGGCCGTCCAGGCTGGCACCATCGACATGCTCGCCAGCCTCATCAACATGATCCCGACGCCGATCGTGCCCATTGCCGTCTGCGTAATCGCCGGTATCATGTCCATCTTCAGCTCGACGCTCGGCGTCGTGGCACCGCTCATGTTCCCGATGATCCCGGGTTTCGTGGCCGCCACCGGCATGAGCCCTTCGCTGTTCGCCGTCGCCATCATCATCGGCGCTCAGTCCACCTCGATCGCCCCGTTCTCCACGGGCGGCTCGCTCCAGCTCGGCGCCAGCGGCCTCGAGGGCGAGGAACAGGACAAGTTCTACAACGAGCTCCTGTTCAAGGGCACGCCGCTTGGCATGGTCTTCGCTGCCGTCGCTTCGGTCGTCCTGATGTTCATCTTCTAGGTTTGGGGGAGTCGTGTACAAGGTATTCGATAGTCACTTCCACATCATCGATCCTGCATATCCCCTCGTGGTGAACCAGGGCTTCACGCCCGACTACTACACGGTCGAGCAGTACCGCGCCGAACTCGCCGGCATGGGCGTCGAGGCCGTCGGAGGTGCCGTGGTGTCCGGTTCGTTCCAGGGCTACGACCAGAGCTACTTCGCCGGCGCGCTCAGCAAGCTCGGCGAGGGCTTCGTCGGCGTGACGCAGCTTGATCCGGAGACGTCCGACGAGGAGATTCTCAAGCTCGACGAGCTTGGCATCCGCGCGATTCGCTTCAATCTCTTCCGCGGTCTTTCCGCCACCTTGGAGGAGATCGAGGAGCAGGGCCGTCGCGTGCGCGAGCTGTGCGGTTGGAAGACCGAGCTGTATCTTGACGCGTCCAAGATGGATGACGATTTCGTGGCGCTCGTGTTGCGCATGCCCGGTGTTTCAATCGACCATCTCGGCATGCGAAAGGGTGGTGCCGACGTTTTGAAGCGATTTGTCGCTGCCGGTGTTCCTGTTCGAGTAACGGGCTTTGGCCGTATCGACTACACCCGTGAAGAGGCGGCAAAGCTCGTTGCCGAACTGTATGCAGAGAATCCCAAGGCGCTCATCTTCGGCTCGGATCTGCCGTCGACTCGCGCAAGCAAACGCTTCGGCGTCGATGACATCGAGCTTATCGAGGCCGCTGTTGGCGCCGATCACGCTCAAGGCATTCTGTACGACAACGGCGCTGCTTGGTATTTGAACAAGTAGGACTCTGATAAATCATCGAGACATTCCTTTCCGTCTCCCTTTTCCGAAACCCCGATGCGCCCCGCTCAGGTGCACCGGGGTTTGCCTTGCGCCGTGTCGTACGTGGGGGTAGGGGGTCAATGACACAGAATGGGCAATTTGGCACGCTAGGAGGGGCCAATAGGGGTTCTTAGCGTGCCAAATTGCCCATTCTGTGTCATTGACCCCCTCGGTCATTTGGGGACGGGTTCGTTCCAACCCATCATGCCGTCCGGGCATGGGCTTCATGCCCGCTTTCAATTGGATAATGCGCCCTGCCCGTTGCACCATATGTATGAGATACATCGCGCTGCAGAAAGGTTACGCACCATGGGATCGTCTCTTGTCCACAAAATCATCGAGTCTCATCTCGTCTCGGGCACCATGGAGCCCGGCGAGGAGATCTTGCTGCGTGTCGACCAGACGCTGACGCACGACATCAACGCGGTCATGACCTACCTCGCCTTCGAGGCGACCGGTCTTGACCGCGTGCGCACCGAGCTTTCGGTCTCCAACCTCGACCACAACCTGCTCTACATCGACAACAAGACGCCGGACGACCATATCTATCTGCAGTCGGCGGCCAAGCGCTTCGGCGTGTACGTGTCGCGTCCGGGCAACGGCATATGCCACGCCATCCACACCGCCCGCTTCGCGGTGCCCGGCAAGGTGCTCTTCGGCGGCGATTCGCATACCCCGCACAGCGGCGCGGTGGGCATGCTCGCCATCGGCGTGGGCGGTATGGACGTCGCCTGCGCCATGGCCGGCCAGCCCATGCGCCTCGTCTACCCCAAGGTGGTGCAGGTCTACCTTACCGGCTCGCTCAGACCCGGCGTGAACGCCAAGGACGTCATCTTGGAGATGCTGCGTCGCGTGGGCGTCAAGGGCGGTCTGGGCCGCGTGTTCGAGTACGGGGGTCCCGGAGCCGCGACCCTCGAGGTGCCCGAGCGCTGCAGCATCGCCAACATGGGTGCCGAGATGGGCGCCACGACCTCGATCTTCCCCGCCGACGAGCAGGCGCGCCGCTTCATGGCCGCCCAGGGCCGCGAGGACCAGTACACGGAGCTGCTGCCCGACGAGGACGCTGTCTACGACGAGCGCATCGACCTCGACCTCTCCTCCCTCGAGCCGCTCATGGCCTGCCCCGACCTCCCCGACAACGTCCACAAGCTCGCGGATGTGGAGAGGGGTCCCGTCCAGCAGGTCTTTATCGGCAGCTGCACCAACGCGAGCTACTCGGATATCGCCAAGGCGGCGCTCGTCATGCGCGGCCTGCACGTGAACGAGAACGTGAGCTGCACCTGCGCCATCCAGTCCAAGCAGGTCTACAAGCAGCTGCTGCACGACGGCTACATCGACATGCTGCTCGACGCGGGCGTGCGCCTGCTCGAGTTCGCGTGCGGCCCGTGCTGCGCCATCGGCCAGGTGCCCGCCACCGACGGCGTTGCCGTGCGCACCTCCAACCGCAACTTCCGCGGTCGCGCCGGCAGTCCGTCGGCCAAGGTTTACCTGGCGAGCCCCGAGAGCGCGGCGGCCACGGCCATCATGGGTACGTTCGCAAGCGCCTACGACATCCTGGGCGAGGACGTCGCCCAGCTCGCCCGGATCCACGAGCCGGACTCCTATCCCATCGACGACAGCATGCTGATTGCCCCGCTGCCGCCCGAGCAGGCGAAGCGGGTCGAGATCGTGCGCGGCCCCAACATCAAGTTCCTGCCGGTGCCCGAAGAGCCCGTCCAGCACCTGTGCGTGCCGGTCTCCCTCAAGGGCGGCGACAACATCTCGACCGACGACATCACGCCCGCCTCGGCCGAGCTCTCCAGCATGCGCTCGAACATCCCGCTCATGTCCAAGTACTGCTACATGCGCTACGACCCCGAGTTCTCCGAGCGGGCGCGCACCATGGGCCAGTCCATCATCGTGGCGGGCGAGAACTACGGCCAGGGCTCGAGCCGCGAGCACGCCGCCATCAACCCCATGTACCTGGGTGTGCGCTGCGTGATCGCCAAGAGCATGGCGCGCATCCACAAGGGCAATCTCATCAACCACGGCATCATCCCCATGCTCTTCGAGGACCCGGCGGCCTACGACTCGATCGAGCTCGGCGACGAGCTGGAGATCTGCGGGCTGCTCGACCAGATCCCGACCCGTCGCGTGACGGTGCGCAACAAGACGCGCGGCACCGAGTTCGCGGTCGTGCTCGACCTGTCCGATGCCGAGCTGGAGGTCGTGCTCGCCGGCGGCCAGCTGCGCCTGCTCAAGGCGCGTCTCGCCGCCGAGTAGCGCAAGCCGGCGGTTGACGTGCTGTCAGGGCCGGCGGCCGGCTGATATAGTCAAGGTGGGCATACACAAGGCACTCGACAAAACGGATGGTGCATATGAGGGACTCCGATTGGGAGATCATCAACGAGCTGTTCCGCAACCCCAACGTGTCGCGTGCGGCCGCTGCCCTGTTCATGACGCAGCCCACGTTGACCAAACGGCTCCAGCATATCGAGCGCGAGCTGGGTGTGCGCATCGCCGAGCGCACGCCCAAGGGGCTCACCTTCACCCCCGAGGGCACCTACCTTGCCCAGCGCGCTGCCGAGCACGTCGAGTTCGTGAACCAGACCTTCCGCGGACTCGAGGACCTGCAGCGTGCCTCGCGCAAGGCGATCACCATCGGCTCGTCGTACACCTTCAACAAGTACAACCTGTGGGAGGTGCTCGAGGGCTACGCCGAGGTGGGCGACCCCGAGGTGCGCTTCACGGTGGTGAACGAGCAGAGCGACGTGCTGTTCCGCATGGTTCTGGACGGCAACGTCGACCTGGCGTTCGTGCGCGGCGACCACGAGGGGCCGGTCGAGAGCATCCTGGTCGACTGCACGCAGGCCTATCTGGTCTACCGCGAGCCCGTCGCCACCGACGAGCTGCCGCTTCTGCCTCGTATCGACTTCCGGACCAACCAGGAGTCCACCGAGCTTCTGAACTCCTGGTGGGCCGAACGCTTTACCTGCGATATGCCCCAGGGCATGAGCGTGGGCTACATCGACTTCGTGTGGGAGCTCGTCTCGCAGGGGAAGGGCTACGCCCTGTGCTTCGTCCCGGCGAACTTCGAGAACGAGCGCGGGCTGTACCTGCATCCGCTCACGCGCGCCGACGGCTCGCCGGTGGTCCGCCGGACCTGGTGCGTCTATCCCAAGGCCGTGCTCCCGCCGCATACCGAGAGCTTCATCCGCTACGTCCGCGATGACGTGGCCATATCGGACGGCGAGGTCCTCCGCCCCCGCTGCCTCTGATGACACCCGCGGGGACGGGGGTGATGTTGTCATTCGAGCGTGCGGATGAGTTCGACCAGGTAGCGCTCGGCGCGCGTGAGGTAGCGGCCGCTGGGTTCGTTGGGGACGGGTTCGTTCCAACCCATGGGTTGGAACGAACCCGTCCCCAACGAACCCATTTGAAGATTGAGAAACCACCTCTAACCGTTCGGCTCCACGCTATCATGTCTTGGAACGTCATGCATGTACGGCGATTCAGAGGGGAAGAACGGTACGCATGAGACTAGATACGCTCGAGATCGGCAAGGACGCGATCATCGCGTCGGTCGATTCTGATGACGCTGCGCTCAGGCAGCATATTTTGGACATGGGCCTCACGCCTGGCACCGAGGTCACCATGATGAAGTACGCCCCCATGGGCGACCCGCTGGAGATCCGCCTGCGCGGGTACGAGCTGACGTTGCGCAAGGATGACGCCGCCCGCATCGAGCTGCGCGACATCCACGATGCGCATGCGCTCAAGCGCGCCGACGTGCGCACGGGCACCACGGCGCATCCGGCGCTCGGCGAGAACGCGGCGCGCCCCCGCTCCGGCGGCAGGCCCATCCCCGAGGGGCAGGCGCTGACCTTTGCGCTGGCGGGCAACCAGAACTGCGGCAAGACCACGCTGTTCAACCAGCTCACCGGCTCCAACCAGCACGTGGGCAACTTCCCGGGTGTCACGGTCGACCGCAAGGACGGCCAGATCAAGGGCCATCCCGAGGCGACGGTGACCGACCTGCCGGGCATCTACTCGCTGTCGCCCTACACGAGCGAGGAGATCGTCTCGCGCGAGTTCATCCTGAACGAGCAGCCCGACGGCATCATCGATATCGTGGACGCGACCAACATCGAGCGCAACCTCTACCTCACGCTGCAGCTCATGGAGCTCGACCGGCCCATGGTGCTCGCGCTCAACATGATGGACGAGGTCGCGGCCAACGGCGGCACCGTGGACGTCAACCGGCTCGAGGAGCTGCTCGGCATCCCCGTGGTGCCCATCTCCGCGGCAAAGGGCGAGGGTATCGGCGAGCTGGTGGAGCATGCCATGCACGTGGCGCGCTACCGCGAGCATCCGGGCCGCCTCGACTTCTGCGCGCAGGATGGGCCGGACGGCGGCGCGCTGCATCGCTGCATCCACGGCATCTGCCAGCTTATCGAGGACCACGCGGCGTCGGCCGGCCTGCCGCTGCGCTTTGCCGCCACCAAGCTTATCGAGGGCGACGCGCGCGTGATCGCGGCGCTCGCGCTGGACCAAAACGAGCTCGACGCGCTCGAGCACATCATCGTGCAGATGGAGGGCGAATCGGGTTCCGACCGCCTTGCCGCCTTGGCCGACATGCGCTTCACCTTCATCGAGGAGGTCTGTTCGGCGAGCGTCGTGAAGCCACATGAGAGCCGCGAGCACATGCGCTCGGTCGCCGTCGACCGTATCCTGACGGGCCGCTATACGGCCATCCCCGTGTTCATCCTCATCATGCTGGCGGTGTTCTGGCTGACGTTCGATCTGATCGGCCAGCGCCTGTCCGACCTGCTTGAGCTGGGAATCGAGTCGTTCACCGGCGTGGTGGACGCATGGCTTGCCGACTTCGGCGTGAACCCGGTGGTCCATTCGCTCGTGATCGACGGCATCTTTGCCGGCGTGGGCAGCGTGCTGTCGTTTCTGCCCATCATCGTCGTGCTGTTTCTGCTGCTCTCCATCCTCGAGGACTCCGGCTACATGGCCCGCGTCGCCTTCGTGATGGACAAGCTGCTGCGCAGAATCGGCCTTTCCGGCCGCAGCATCGTGCCGATGCTGATCGGCTTCGGCTGCAGCGTGCCGGCGATCATGGCGACCCGAACGCTTCCGTCCGACCATGATCGCCGCATGACCGTGATGCTCACGCCGTTCATGAGCTGCTCGGCCAAGCTGCCGGTCTACGGCCTGCTGACCGCGGCGTTCTTCCCGCGCTACGGAGGGCTGGTCATGGCCGCCATGTATCTCATGGGCATCCTGGTCGGCATCCTCGTGGCGCTCGTGCTCAAGCACAGCGCGTTTCGGGGCGATCCGGTGCCCTTCGTCATGGAGCTGCCGAACTACCGTCTGCCGAGCGCGGGGACGGTGGCGCGCCTCGCGTGGGACAAGGGCAAGGGCTTCGTGCGCAAGGCGTTCACCATCGTGTTCGTCGCGACCATCATCATCTGGTTCCTGCAGACGTTCGACATCCGCTTCAACGTGGTCACCGATCAGTCCCAGAGCCTGCTTGCCGGCGTGGGCCAGGTGCTGGCGCCCATCTTCGCGCCGCTCGGCTTTGGCGACTGGCGCGCCTCCACGGCGCTCGCTGCGGGCTTTGCGGCGAAGGAGAGCGTCGTCTCCACACTGACCGTGCTTCTGGGCGGCGACGTGTCGGCCCTCTCGACGCTGTTCACCCCGCTGACGGCGTTTTGCTTCCTGACGTTCACGCTGCTCTACACGCCGTGCGTCGCGGCCGTGTCGACCGTGCGCAGCGAGCTGGGGACCCGCATGATGTGGGCCGTGGTCGGCCTGCAGTGCGGCGTCGCCTGGATCGCATCGTTCGCGGTGCACCTGATCGGCATGGCTGTCGGATTGGGATAGCGGCACGTCTCGCCACTTCTTGAGACGGCATATATGGGGACGGGGCCATTTCCACCCATGGCAGGCGCTGCGCCGCCATGGGTGGAAATGGCCCCGTCCCCATATTTAGCGCACTTCGACCTGGCAGCTCTTCATGGTCGTCAGCGCCGCGTCGTGTGAGGAGGGGGTGACGCCGGCGCAGAGCGCCGAGTTGACGCGCACGGGGATCTCGGGGAAGTGCGCCTTGATGAGCAGGGCGTTGCTCACCACGCAGATATCGGTGCACAGGCCGATGAGCTCGATGGAGTCGATCGGCTCGGCATCGTTCTCCTCGGCGAGCCACCAGACGAGCTGCACGGAGCCGAACGTGGGCTTCTCGAATACGAGGGCGCCGCGCTCGGCGCGAACCTCCTCGAGTTCGGGCACGAGCTCCCAGCCCGGGGTGTCGCGCACGCAGTGGACGACCGGCAGGTTGCGCCCCTCCTGCGTCTCGAGGTAGCCCTCCTCGTGGGTGTCTTTGGTGAACACGACGGTCCCCTCGAAATCGCGCACGTAGGCGGCCGCATCCGCAACGATCGCCTGCGCCTCGGGCGTTCCGAGCGCGCCGGATACGAAATCGTGCTGCATATCGACGACGATCAGGTAGTTGTTGGCCATGATGGTGTCCTTTCGTCAGCGGCTGGCGAGCGCCCTTCACGGCGTTCGTGTTGAGACCATGATGATACCGCGCCGACGAACCATCCGGGAATTCTCGGCAAGTTCAATTTCTTTCTGTGGTAGACTGCCCATAAATTGAACTTTGAACCTGATTGCACACATCGCAAGCAAAAAAGTTCAATTCTGATTCGGAAATTGAACTATTGGAGGCGAGATGGCGCAGAACACCGAGCACGAGTCGTTTGCCGACCGTCTCAAGACGGCCATGGCGCATCGCGGCCTCAAGCAGAGCGATATGATCCGTGCGGCGTCCGAACTCGGCAGCAAGTTGGGGAAAAGCCAGGTCAGCCAGTATGTGAGCGGCAAGACCGTTCCCCGCCGCGACGTGGTCGCCCTGCTGGCCCGCATCCTCGACGTCGACGAGGGCTGGCTTGAAGGCGCCGCTTCCCTGCAGGCGGAACCGAACGCACCCGTCATACCGAACGACGAGCGAGCTAGCGCGCGGCATGAGGCCGCCGACCAACCTTCCGATTCCGACCGTCAACATGACGCACCAACGCAAAGGAGCACTTCAATGCGCGAGTTCAATAAGTCAAGCAAGCTCGATAACGTCCTGTACGACGTCCGCGGCCCCATCACCGACGAAGCGGCCCGCATGGAGGCCGAGGGCCAGCGCATCCTCAAGCTGAACATCGGCAACACGGCGCCGTTCGGGTTCCGCACCCCCGACGAGGTCATCGAGGACATGCGCACGCAGCTGACCGACTGCGAGGGCTACTCCGAGGCGCGCGGCCTGTTCAGCGCCCGCAAGGCGATCATGCAGTACGCGCAGCTCAAGGGCATCCCCAACGTGAGCATGGACGGCATCTACACCGGCAACGGCGTCTCGGAGCTCATCCAGCTGTGCATGAACGCGCTGCTCAACAACGGCGACGAGATTCTGATCCCCATGCCCGACTACCCGCTGTGGACCGCCTGCGCCACGCTCGCCGGCGGCACCCCGGTGCACTACGTGTGCGACGAGCAGGCCGAGTGGAACCCCGATGTCGCCGACATCGAGTCCAAGATTACCCCGCGCACTAAGGCGATCGTCATCATCAACCCCAACAACCCCACGGGCGCCGTGTACCCGCGCGAGGTCCTCGAGCAGATCGTCGAGATCGCGCGCAAGCACCAGCTCATGATCTTCTCCGACGAGATCTACGACCGCCTGGTCATGGACGGGTTCGAGCACGTTTCCACCGCGACGCTCGCCCCCGACCTGCCGTGCGTCACCTTCTCCGGCCTCTCGAAGTCGCACATGGTCTGCGGCTTCCGCATCGGCTGGATGGTGCTTTCGGGCAACAAGCGCTGCATGAAGGACTTCATGTACGGCGTCAACATGCTGTCGAACATGCGCCTGTGCTCCAACGTCCCCGGCCAGTCCATCGTGCAGACCGCGCTCGGCGGCCACCAGAGCGTCAATAACTACATCGTTCCCGGTGGGCGCATCTACGAGCAGCGCAACTACATCTACGAGGCCCTCAACGCCATCGACGGCGTCACCGCGGTCAAGCCCAAGGCGGCCTTCTACATCTTCCCCAAGCTCGACGTCGAGAAGTTCAACATCACCAGCGACGAGCAGTTCGCGCTCGACCTGCTCCACGAGAAGCGCATCCTGATCACCCGCGGCGGCGGCTTCGCCTGGCCGGAGCCCGACCACTTCCGCATCGTCTTCCTGCCGCGCATGGGCGTGCTGCAGGAGGCCGTCGAGGATCTGGCGGACTTCCTGGAGCATTATCGCCAGCGCTAGTCATGGCGCCCGCAGACGGCCCCCACACATCGACTCGGCAAGGCAGCGGCACCTCGGTGTCGCTGCTTTTTTGTGCAGACATTGATTCTCTACATCTGTTGCCTGCGGAAACTCTACACTAGCTGACGGCCGGAAGGCCTGTATGTGATTGCGGTCCAAAAAAGAGGCCGCCTGTTGAGCGCCGAGGGCGCAGGAGGAACGCATGTCTGAGTACAGCGAAAACGATGTGACCATGACCGAGAACGATGAGATCGCCGTCGAGAAGACGGCCGAAGCGGATGTCGTGTCCGCTGACGTGACGGCTGAGGTCGAGGCCGAGGAGCCCGTGGCCGAGACCGTCGTTGAGTCCGAGGCTGACGTCGAGAAGGAAGAGGACGCCGAGGATTCCAAGATTGCACCCGAGAATCTGGATGATGAACTGTTTGACAAGGTGAACCGTGCAGCCCGTCTGCTGCGCGGTCGTCGCGATATGATGCGCGAGGAGGCCGAGGAGGACGCCAAGCGCATGAACGACCTCATGCGTGCGCTCAAGCTCCTGGAGCTCAAGCCCCGCATGGAGCAGAAGGAGATGGCCGAGCTCATGGGCATGCGCCTGCGCGAGCTCGACGGCATCCTGGCCGAGGCGGAGAAGAACGACATCGTCGCGCGCATCGAGCCTGAAGAGGAGGATATGCGCAAGATCGTCGTCATCGCCAGCGAGGACGCCGAGGAGCTCATCGCCGCCCTGGGCAACAAGCGCAAGAAGCTCGTTCCGCAGCTGTCCGCTGCGACGGCCGAGAGCCTGATCGAGATGCTCGACCAGGTCGTCGAGCCGCTGGTCGCCATGGGTCTCGACTCCGACCGCGGTCCGCGCGGCGGCCGTGACGACCGCGGCCCGCGCGGCGGTTTCGGCGGTCGCGATGACCGCGGTCCGCGCGGCGGCTTCGGTGGCCGCGGCGGCGACCGTGGTGGCGACCGTGGCGGTCGCGGCGGCTTCGGCGGCCGTGACGACCGTGGCCCGCGCGGCGGCTTCGGCGGCGGTCGCGGTGGCGACCGTGGTCCGCGCGGCAACTTCGGTCCGCGTGGCGGTCGCGGCGGCCGTGACGACCGTGGTGGTCGTGGCGGCTTCAGCGGCAACCATCGCGGCGGTCGCTTCTAAGCGATGCGGCATATATGCATGAGCCCTTGGCGGTCTTCTCGTCCGCCAAGGGCTTTTTTGTTGCCGGCCTCGGTGGGCTTGCCGAGGCCTGCGCATAGGAAAGGCCCCGACGGCATGTGCCGTCGGGGCCTTTCGCTGCCCGTTGGAATCGAGGATCGTCCTTACGCCGTCGCGGCGGTGTCGGACGCGGTCCCTCCGTCGATACGTCCGGAGTCCTCGGGCGTGATCGTCATGCTCTCGAAGCGATGCTCCATGTAGTCGTTGTCGAAGTGCTCGGCGTAGAACTGCTCGACCGGCGTCGTGCCCGCTACGCCGGAGAGGCGCTCGAACCAGCAGTCGAGCGCCTGCAGGGTCATGACGCCGTTGACGACCATGAGCACCGTGCACAACGCGGTGAACGAGTAGCGGAGCTTCCAGGGAATGATGTTGATGAGCTTGAGCAGCCACGGTAGGCAGAGCTTGATCCATACGAATCCGAGGGCGCCCCACATGCACATGAACAGCGTGCTGGTTCTGCCGCCGAACAGCACGGCGACCGGATCGGGGAACAGGCCGAAGATGGTCGAGCCGGAATAGTCCCATGCGACGGCGCCGAAGCCCGTCTGCATGAACCAGCTGACCGCCGCCTCGAACAGGCCGCCGATGATGGCGGACACCACGAAGATGATGACGGGGTTCGATCGGTAGAAGCGGTTGAGCGCCACCGTCATGAGCACGGCGCCGAATCCGTAGATGGGGGAGAACGGGCCGAACAGCATGCCGGCGCGGTCCTGGTAGACGCCGGGCTCCACGATCACCATGTGATAGATGGTCTCGATGATGAGGCCGAGCACGCAGCAGACCACGAAGACCCAGAACAGGTTGAAGAAGTTGAGCTGGATGTAGCCCTCGCCCTTGAGGTCGCGGCCGAGCATGCCGATGCGCGCGGCCTCGCGATCCGACAGGTCGCGGGCGGTGCGCTCGAGATGGCGCTCGTGGCGCAGCGAGGGATCGACGGTGACCGACAGCGTCAGCAGGATGACCAGCTGGATGGTGTCGGGGATGAGGCTCGTGCTGACGCCATCGAGCATGATGCGCAGGATGATCTGGACGAGCGTCGTGGCGATCAGCGCGTAGGACCATCGCGCGGCATGGCGGCGGCGGTTCTTCAACAGGGAGCGGCCGAACACGATGAGGCCGATGGCGTTGCCGAACGTGGTGACCAGCGAGATGACCAGCAGGATGACCGGCAGCGTCGGGTCGGTGCCGACGATGATAGCGCTCGGGTCGGTCTGCAGGGCGAACAGGAGCAGCAGGCCGAAGACCAGCACGGAGAAGACCGTGAAGATGCCGTCTGCCATGCAGAGGAAGCCGTATACCTTGAGGATGAGCGGAATCTTCTTATCTGCTTGGGGCTCAGGTGGGAAGACGCCGTGCTGATCGAGTGCGGTTTGTGCCATGGATGTCCCTTTTGGTCGCGTTGACGGATGGGCCATGCCGGGGATGCGCCGAGCTGCAGCGTGCATTCCGGGCATGCGCAATACAGCAAAATCATAGCCTATGCGCTGCGGCGCAGCAGGATACGGATGGTGTCGGGCCACCCTTCAAAGAACGGTTGATGCGATGCCCCGCTTATTGACGCCCCAGATCGCTACTCAATATAATCGCCCAGTTTGTTACTGCCAGCTATGCGTCGCCTTCCGTGTGGCAAACATGCGGCGGCGATCGATGTGAAAGGACGAAACCATGGCAAGTCAGTCTAAGGAGTGCGCGATCGTCAAGGGCATCAGCATCTTCTTCTTGGTGTTCGGCATCGCGGCCATCGCCGTCGCCGCCCTCATGTTCTTCGGCGCTCCCCACGTCGATCTCAACATGGAGGATGGCACCCAGATCGCCCAGCTCTACGCGGCCATCATGGCCCTCATCGGCCTCTTCGAGTTCGTGACCGGCTTCGTCGGTATCCGTGCCGCCAAGAAGCACTCGCTGCTCAAGCCCTACGTCTATCTGTGCGCCTTCATGGTCGTGGTCAACCTCGCCGAGACCGGCCACACCTTCATGAACGGCGGCGGTTCGGTCTACATGTATCTCGTGTACGCGGCGACCGCGTTCGCCGGCATCGTGTTCGCCTCCCGCGCCATGAAGAACGAGGGCGTGAACTAGGGAACGCTGGCAGATTCATTCCGCGTCTGGAGGTTCCGTGCCGTCGTCCGAATCGACGGTACGCATAGGGCACGCCGCCCCGCCGAGAGTACGGTATAGGCACGTTTTTCGTCCAAAAGCGTGCCTATACCGTACCGTGGATGGGGCGGCGTGCCTATATCGTACCTTCGATTTCCCCGTCGCACCGCTCGCCACGGGTGTGCACGGCGCGGGGCGCATCAATCGGCGCCTGCGGGAAACACCGAACCATGCTTTCGTGCCCGTCTGCATGAGCAGGCGGGCTTTTTCATGTCGCGCGTCAAGCTGCATGCTCAACTCTTCGTTGATGCGGGCGGGATTTCTCCACGCGGGGAAGTGCGAGACGTATTCTATTCTGATGGCCTTCGCGCCGGGTGGAGAGCGTTCCCGCGTATGGGCCGGGGATGTCTGCTGCCGAGCGGTGTTGTGGGGCGTGATTGTGAACATACGACAGCTTCAATATTTCTATCTTGCCGCGTGCTGCGGGAGTTTTTCCGAGGCGGCCCGTGCGGAGAACGTCTCGGTCCAAGCGGTGTCCAAGGCGATGCTCGACCTCGAGGAAGAGCTGGGCGCCCCTTTGTTTGTGCGCGGGGGAAGGACCGTGAAGCTCACGCCGTTGGGGAAATCCCTGGTCGGTCCCGCCCGTGAGGCCGTGGCGAGTTTCGACGCGTTCGGCCGGGCGGTCGAATTGCGCACGCAGGCGGAGGTCGGCAAGAAACAGGCCAATGTGCGCCTGGCGCTGATCTCTCCGCCCTTTGCCAAGCATGAGCTTGTGTGCAACGCGTTCTCCCAACTCATCTCCCATATGGCGGGCATCAAGACGCAGCTCGAGCTCGCCATGGGGACCCAGGCGCTCGCGGATCTGCGCGCGGGGAACATCGACGCGATGATCACCATCGGCGCTTTCTCCGATCCCCGCTGCAGCTGCCTGGTGCTCGGCACCGTGTCGGTCGGCGCGTTCATGGGCAAGAACCATCCGCTGCGCCGCAAGCGCCTGCTGACGTTCGCCGATCTCGAGCGGTATCCGGTGCTCTACAACGAGGAGATCGATTCGTTCAACGAGACGATCCTCTCCTCATGCCGCAAGCGCGGGCTCGCCTCGCCGCTGATAAGCGTCGACACCGATGAGGGGGTCGCGGAGTTTCTCGAGCAGAAGGACGGGTATGTCCTGGGCATCCATCTGAAGGCGCTCGACATCAAGCCGCTCGCCATCATGCATCGCGTGGATCCTTCAGATGCGCCGCCCGTGCCGATATGCATGGTGACGCTGAAGGGCCGCCAGAGCGAGGCGATCGATCGTCTCAACCGATTCGTCCGCAACGAGTTCCCGTTCATGAAACGCGTGCTCTCAAGCACGTAAAGGCATCCGACATGGCAGGTGCAAAAGAAAACGGCCTGGAAGCGCGTGCTTCCAGGCCGTTTGCGTTACCGCTTCTCGCAGCTATCAGTGGCGATGGGAATCGTTGAACTCGTCGAAGTCCTCGTTCTCGTCCACGAAGTTCTTGAACGCCTCCTTCTGCTCCGCGTTGAAGGCGTCGGCGGCACGCTTCTCGGCGGCCGTCGCCTTCTTGAAGACGGTCGGCTGGTTGATTACGACCTGCGGGAAGGGGATGGAGATTCCGTACTTGTCGAACAGCAGCTTCATCTCGCGATTCAGGTCGTTCGTCAGGCCGCCACGGTCCTTCTCGTTGCACTCCGCCACGATCTTGATGTTGACCGAGTTGTCGGCGAGCATCGTGACGCCGCGGTAGAACGGGCCGTCGATGATGGCGGGCAGGCGCTTCCTGATGTTCGGCAGCTCCTTGGAGAGGATGTTTTCCACGCGCTCCAGGCTCTCGCCGTACTCGATGCCGACCTCGACGGCGGCGAACGAATGCTCCTTGGTCATGTTGACCACGTTGGAGATGCCGGAGTTGCGCAGGACGAGGATGTTGCCGGAGCCGTCGTTGATCTTGGTGGTGCGCACGCCGATCTCCATGACGGTACCCTTGCTGCCGCCGACCTGGATGATGTCGCCGACGCGGAACTCGCCCTCGAAGATGATGAACAGGCCGGCGATGATGTCGGCCACGAGGTCCTTGGCGCCGAGCGAGATCGCGAGCGTCAGCAGGCCGGCGGAGGCGAGCAGCGTCGCGGTGTCCACGCCCAGCAGCGCCAGGCACCAGTACAGCATGCCGATCATCGCCGCGTACTTGACGATGCTCGCGGCCAGACGGCACATGGTGACGCCGCGGGCCTCCACGACCTGGGCGATCAGCATGAAGATCTTCTGCAGGATCGTCGCGACGGTCATGATGACGCAGGCGGACATGAGGCTGGCCGTGATGGCGAAGATATTCGGGCCGTGCTGCCAGGAGCCGCCGAGGATGTAGGCGAAGATGGAGTCGGTGCCGAAGATGGCGTCCTTGAAGATGACGGCGAGGCACACCAGGATCACGGCGACGCCCATGAGCCAGCGGAGCACGGTGCCGAGCTTCTGCTCGGGGGTCATCTCGTCCCAGCTGAAGGCGCGGTTGAGCCAGCGGCTCGCGGCGCTCTCGGTCTTCATGGTGCGACCGCCCACGGTGACGTCGACCATGCGCGGGTCGTCATCGGACTCCTTGCGTGCGGACGCGACGGCCTGGTCGGCGCCGGGCTTGGGCTCGATGACCATGAGGCAGAAGATGACGGCCAGGCACACGAGCGCGATGCCCGCGGTCGCGATGGTCAGCGGCACGCGCTCGGCCATGAGGGTGCCGTCGGAGCCGACAGCGTAGACGTAGTAGTCCGACGTCTCGACGGAGGCGGCGAAGTACTGCTCGCCGTTGACGGTGATGTAGTCGCTGTAGCCGTCGACCAGCTGGTTTTCGGTCATGCCGCATGCGGTGGCCGCCTTGCCCACCGTGTTGGCATCCGGGTAATAGGCAAACGTTCCGTCGCTCTTGTCGATGGCGAACGCAAAGCCGTCAGCGCCCACGTGCACGCCGTCGAGCACATGGTCGATCTGGACGGACTCGAGCAGGGACTCCAGGCGCGTCGGGCGGATGCCGAGCTGGACGAAGCCGTCGATGATGCCGTCGGCGTTGTGCGTCACGACGCCGATGTACTGGCGCAGCTCGCCGGAGACCTCGTCGGGGCCGGCGGGCTGGACGTAGGACTCGACGCCTTGCAGCAGCTTGCGGAACTCATAGGACTGGTCGGCGGGATCCTCGGACAGCACGAAGTTCGTGAACGTGGAGTTCGTGGCGGTCACGCGGCCAGAGGAATCGAACTTGAACAGATACTGGATCTGCAGCGCGTCTGCGAGCTCCTGGAGCTTCTCGCGCGTGGCGAGCTCGGGGTTGCGGTCGAGGATGTAGGCCGCGACCTGCGCCTTGGAGAGGTAGCGCTCGTTGTACTGGTCCTCGAGGTCGGAGGCGCGGTCCTGGCTGGTCTGGATGGTCTGGGTGATCTGCTCGACGCGCTCGGTCATGGTCAGCGACTGCGAGGACAGCGCGAACAGCGTCTGCATGTAGAACGAGATCACGATGATGCCGATAAAGCCGACGGCCGAGAGCACGGCAGCCTTCTTGGCGATGCGGCGGTTGATGCGCAGGCCGCCTGCCTTGGACCCATCCTGCTCCGTCTCGCCGCAGCGCTCGTCGTCGCGCAGGACGAAGATGCCGTACAGGGCGACGGCGGCCACGACGGCGGTGAAGGCGAACAGGATGACGCCCACGGTCACCATGGTCGAGGCGTTCATGTCGGAGGCGGGAACGGCCTGGATGTAGTACATGTCGTCGATCAGGCTGACGTGGCAGTACAGGGAGTCGCCGCCCAGGGTCATCCAGCTCGTCGTGCCATCCTCGAGCTTGGCGACCTCGATGCCCGCGTCGATCGCGTCGGTGCCGACGAGGTTCTCATCGGGATGGTACTCGATCAGGTAGGTCTGGGCGGACAGGGCGAACACGTAGCCGTCCTGGCCGACCGTGATGCTTCTGAGCACGCTCGCGGTGGAGCTCGTCGCGGCGTCGAGTTCGTCGAGCTCGACGGGGCTCTGCTCGATGACGGCCATGGTGTCGTTGTCGATCTTGGCGGCGTAGTAGCGGTACAGCCACTCGCGGTCGGGCAGATCGATCTCCACGGCACGGCTGGGCTCTCCCGTGTTCAGGGATTCGCGCAGGTAGTTGAAGCGCGCGTGGGAGAAATCGGCCTCGGTCTTCTGGGCGCACGCGACGACGGAGCCGTCGCGCTTCACGATCAGCACGTTATCGACACCGAGGAGCTCCTGGTACTCGCGCATCTTGGCGTCGGTTGCCTCGTAGCCGGTGTTGTTGTTGGCCATGAAGGCGATGCTTTGCGCCTTGGACTGGTAGATGGCGTCGAACGTCTCCTTGTTCTGGTCGGCCTCGGAGGCGGCGTCGGCCAGCAGCGTGTCGAGCTGCTCCGCCTCGGCGATCATCTCGGAGGCGTAGTTGCTCTGCGTGAGGGCGTTCTGCATGTTGAACAGCAGGACGCCCATGACGACGATGCTGGCGAGCGCGGCGACGATGATCGCTGCGATCTTGATCTTCAGGTTGCGTGTCATCTTCATCGGGCGGCCTCCTAGTCCCACTTGTCGATCAGGGTCTCGATGGTGCCGTCATCGAGCATGGCCTGGATGGCGTCGGAAACGGGGGCGGAGAGGTCGGAGCCCTTCTGCGTGGCGACGCCGAAGGACTGCTCGGCGACCACGAAATCGGGAAGGATCGAGCGCTTGTAGTTCATATAGGTCTTGGCGATGGCGCCGTCGAGCACCATGGCGTCGACCGTTCCCTCCTCGAGCGCGTCGGAAAGCTCCTGGTAGGTGGGATACTGCAGCAGTGTCCAGGTATCGAAGATGACATGGCTGTTGTCGTCTTTCACGACCTGCTTGATCTCTTTCGAGAAGCCCATCTCGGCGAACTTGTTCGTCAGCAGCGGGGCGGCGTTGGCGCCGGACATGGTGCCGAACGTCATGCCCTTCATGTCGTCGATGCTGTCGAACATGGAGCTGTTCTGGACGACCGCGATGACCTGGTCATCGTAGTAGGCGGGGGAGAAGTCGAAGTTCTCCTTGCGCGAGTCGGCGATGGAGTAGCAGGCGATGATGCAGTCGATCTTGCCGTCGAGCAGCATCTCTTTGCGGTCATCGGGCGTGACGGTCGTGAACTCGACGTTCGACTTGCCCATGCGGTCCGCCATCTCCTGGGCGATGTCGATTTCCAGTCCGTAGTACTTGCCGGTCCGATCGTTGAGGTAGCCGAAGCCGACGATGTCCGAGCGGACGCCGACGCGCAGCATGTTCCCGTCGGAGCGGGACGTGGTTGTCGCCGAGCTGCCGGCGGCCGTGCCGGAATCCGTGCATCCGGTCAACCCGGCGAGCGCACAGGTGACGGTGCCCAGCGCCAGCGCGCCGAACTGCCTCCTTGTGATGACGTGCATCTTCCCTCCTGTTTCAAGAGCAAATCTATATTTCAAACTCGTTAATTATGCAGGTCAGAGCACGAAAAAGCATTGCTTTGGAGCTGCGGTAAACGAACAGTTGAAACCACTTGAAAAGAAAGGGGCGCACAGATAGCGGACAGGGCGCTTCCGCCGTCTTCTTGAGCATCTTTACACGAATATGACAGCCCCCTCACGCAACGTTGCCAATCGGCGATTACGTTAGTACTTGGTAAGGCATGCGCGGTCTGCATGCTGACCGTCCGATGAGGAGAGGGTGCCGTATGGATGCAACGAGTGGGTTTGTTCCCGAGCGTGAAAGCGAGTTCACGGGGCTGAAGGGGACGTTGCTCAAGTACACGGGGTGCACCTATGCGCTGGTGATCGCAAGCCAGTTCATCGAGGCACTCGCATTGTCCGTCGGCGACGCGACGGGTGCGCTGTTTGCGGCCTCCCGGGTTGTGTTCGTTGCAGCGTTTGTTGCATATCCCGCGGGAGCGTGCATCGCGCGTGCGATGCGGTCAGGAAAGCGCGCATAGGAGCTACGGCGCATTTGTGCAAATCGGGGGACGTACCTGTTGCGTGCACTTATGCACGCAACAGGTACGTCCCCCGATTTGCATGACCCCCTGCGATGGGTTGAAGCGAACCCGTCCCCAAACAACCTATCCCAAACCGGCCTGGGGCAAAAGAAAAACGCGCCCCCGGAGAACCGGGGGCGCGTCTGGTGCGCAGCTACGCAGGGTTCGGCTTAGCCGAAGTAGCGCTTGAGCAGGCCGGCGAAGGCCTTGCCGTGACGGGCCTCGTCACGAGCCATCTCGTGCACGGTGTCGTGGATGGCGTCCAGGTTAGCGGCCTTGGCGCGCTTGGCAAGGTCGGTCTTGCCGGCGGTGGCGCCGTTCTCGGCCTCGACGCGCATCTCGAGGTTCTTCTTGGTGGAGTCGGTCACGACCTCGCCGAGGAGCTCGGCGAACTTGGCGGCATGCTCGGCCTCCTCGTGAGCAGCCTTCTCCCAGTACAGGCCGATCTCGGGATAGCCCTCGCGATGAGCGACGCGAGCCATGGCCAGGTACATACCGACCTCGGTGCACTCGCCCTCGAAGTTGGCGCGCAGGTCGGCGACGATGTCCTCGGGGACCTCGGGCAGCTTGCCAACGCCCACGACGTGCTCGGCAGCCCAGCTCATCTCGGTCTCGCTCTGCTTGATGAAGCGGTCACCGGAGACGCCGCACTGGGGGCACTTGAAATCCTCGGGCAGCTGATCGCCGTCGAACTCCTCAACGTAACCGCAAACGGGGCAAACGAACTTCATGATCTTCCTCCGATCATAGGCGATTGCGCGATTCCCGGTCCCTTCGGACCCTCTCCGGGACGACCGCGCCGTACATCTAGGATTATGACCAAATGTTGGCGCTATAGGCCCATATTGAGACTGATTCCTAGAAGTTCAAAGGACCTTCACAGTATGTTTAATATAGCTAACTCAGTGGGTTGAACGAACGCGCCGTGATGGCATGGAACGGGCCGATCGGCACCGCTCTACCGCATCCAGCATGTGGTGCATGAGCCGCATCCGTTGCAGATGAGGCGGCTGCCGCATTGGGCGCATTGCTCGTGATAGACGGGCTGGAACAAATCCCGATCGGGAATCTCGAGCCCCAGCCGGTCGGTAAGGTGCCAGGCGATTGGGCGCCCCTGATATCCCATCCCGGACTTCCATGCCTGCTGGCTTTGAAGCTTCTTGCCGCGCAGGTGGTAGGTGCGTCCGTCTTTGATAAAGACGCTGCCCGTCTCGATGAACGCGAAGGTGACATGCGCCGCGACGCATTCGCTACGCAGGGCGCGAACCCAATCGAAGTCGCAGGGGCGCGCTCCGCCATAATTCTCGCCGCCGCATATGACCTGCTCTATTCCATGCGGACCGAGGCTTCCCGGAGCAGCCTGCTCTACGGAGACCGGTCCGATAAACGGAGCGCACATGATACCGCGATGTTTGGCGGGCGTGGCGAGCAGGATGGGGATGCGTTCGTTGGCGCGGCGCTGGTTCTCGCAGGTGACGTTGAGCATGACGTTGTCCCAGCCGTCGCCCCAGTCTGCCGGAAGGCAGGCGGCAAAGCGTTCGGGCCGCTTAGTGAGGATGAAAAAGCGCACGTCGGGACGCTCGCGGATGATGTCCCATGCCTCCTCGCGCCATGGATCGGCCTCGGGTACAAGGAAGTCCGACGTCATGCAGATGCGGATCAGCTCGCCGGGCCGTATTCTGTACGACCCGTCGCGCGTCCGCTGCAGGGGGTAGTCGAAGTTTTTGGTGCGCGCGATCTGCGAGGCGTCCAGGCCGCGCCGCCCGTCGTTGTAGTACATGTAGCAGTTGTCGCACCCCTCGCTCACGCGCGTGCAGCCGTGCCAGGGGTTCCATATGTCGTGCACGGGTTGCCTCCTTTCGCACGTGGCGGGTCGTTGGCATCTATGGTATTCGATTGCGCGGACATGCTGCGTGTTCCACCGTGGCCGGCTGGCGTCTCTTAGCAGCGCTTGCGTCAGCGTGCTCCAGGCATTCCTGCCGCACCTCCGTCTGCCCGTTGATTCATGAATGAGGACGGGTGTCAAAAAACCGAATCCTGGGCAAACGCCGAAACTGCCTCCGTTAATTCATGAATGAGCGAAAGCCTGGGATCGGGGGACCGCCGACCGGCTCGTCCCGTGCCGTGCGCCTCGTGCCGTGCGTTCGGCGCGATAGCAATCGATTGACGTTTCTAGATAAGAATCCCGTTGCAGTGATCGATCTCGTGCTGGATGATCTGGGCGGTGTATCCGGTGAATGTCTCGGTGCGCGGGGCAAAGTTCTCGTCGAGGTAGCTTACGCGGATGCGGCGCCAGCGCACGGTCGGGCGCGTGCCGGAAAGCGACAGACACCCCTCTTCCGTCTGGTACTCGTTGGCATGGTCGACGATAACTGGGTTGTACATGAGGCGCGCACGCGGGCCGTCCTGCACGACGATGACGCGCTTTCGCTGTCCGATCATGTTCGCTGCCATGCCCACGCATTCATGCGCATGGGCTACAAGCGTGTCCAACAGATCCTGCCCGATGGAGGCATCGTCCGGTGTCGCGTCGACGCTCGGCATACGCAGCATGAGAGGGGAGGTGACGATGGGTCGGATCATGGGGCTCCTCAGCAATCCAGTGACTGGCGTAAAATCGATAGAACGTAGCTATTGTTGAACCAAAAGCTCTGCTTTGTCATCCATCTGCCGTCGGGGAGTTTCGATCCGTCTCTCTGGATATTACCGATTTCAAACCCGTCAAACTTATATGCAGACTTACTGGCGTGCGGGCGGACATGGGCGATAGAGTTATCGGCAATTCCTGGGAGATTGTTTGTGATGACAACTGTTCCGTCCCGGCGATGCGTTTTCGTTAATAAAACCCCTTTTTCAATCGTCGCGCGTGTGGTGTCCCAGCATCGCTTTGCCTCACCATCGATATCCGAAACTGGCATATTCCAAAATGTGCTGCCTTGGAGAACGTATTCATTGCCATGTTTTTTAAACACAACGAAAAAGAACTTTGTTTCATCGAGATATGAGCGAAATTCTGAACTCTCCCACTCCTCATGAAGCAGGTCCGTAAACTCAAACGGAGCAAACGACAGACTTTCTTGAATCTTTCCATTTCCTTCAATACGAACCGCGCGTGCTGAGATGCCCGCCTTGACAAACTCTTCTGCCTTATTGCGCCGGATGCCAAGCATGCGATAGACAAGGGTGGTCCATTGAGCCTTTCCGCCGGTATAGGTGAGCCCGTATTCGATTGCAATCTCCTTGTCAGTTTTTCCGATATGCGGACTGATGAGGCTCTCAATATGCTGTTCAAACGTTTCTTTGCGAAGGTCTCCTAGCTCAAGGACCTTTTCTGCATCGGATTGTTGCCCCATGAGATAGTGATGGAGCACGTAGTCCATGTATTGGCGTTTGAACGAGAACGCTCGTTTCTTCGCTTTCCTATGCGTAACTGTTCCGTCATCTTCTACATGAGGATAGTACTGGTCAACCCAGCTCCTCGCCTCTGTTGATCCTTTCGTGGCGGCTCCAAGGTATGTGGTCAGTCCCTCGCTCAGCTCGTCCGCTCGTCCATTTCGGATATAGGAGACGATTTTTTCGTAGTCATCGCGGATGATTTTTAAATCTTCCTTTGGCGGAGTGAAAAGGCGTACGTATTCAATTTTCTGGTCATACTTATTGATCGTCTTGTCGCGATGGTAGTAGACGAGAAGGATTTTCTTGCATTTTTGCCAGAGATGTGAGGAATCGAAATCAATGTCTATGGGCCTGTCGTATGGAATCATGGTCAAGACAAGGCGTTCGCCAGCAGACAGCCTTTGGCCATGATCTCGCACATCAAAACAGGTTGCTTTCAGCTCAACGCCAGCTTCGGGAAAGTCTGGTCCCTCGTCGCTATTCGATTTGTATCCAAAAAACCGCTCTTCTAGGAGGTTTCCCATTCCGCCTTTGTAGTTGCTGTCGTCAAAGTGCTTTTCTTTGGAATCTGCGGGAGCAATGCCGAGTTTCAGAATGTCACGAAACGTCATGCCCTTAAGTCGCACGGCATAACGCTCGATGCTCGCGCCATCGGATAGGTCTGTATGGGCAAGAAGGCGTTTGAATTCGATACCGGCGTCCACGTGATCTCCTTCAAATTGATTTCTGCTTACAGAATTGTATACGTTGAGATTGGCGGTATCGAGACGTTGAGTCGTGAACGGCGTGCGAAGATCGAGCTGCGGATCCTTTCATTGTCCATGCGATCTTCTACAATGATTTGGGAAAAAAGAAGACACAGCAGCGATTGGAGAAACGTGTCCTCTGAGATTACTATCGCCGAGCTCTTCGCCGGAGTCGGTGGCTTTAGGCTGGGACTCGACGGCTACGACAACTCGAGTCATCCTGAGTTTAAGATGCCGGCTGCGGGCCCATTTAGGACGGTTTGGGCAAATCAATGGGAGCCAGGGACTGATCGCCGTCAGTTTGCTGCCCGATGCTATAAAGCGCATTTTGGCGAGGACTCGGTTGTTAACGAGGATATCCATTCTGTTTTGGACAAATATGAGGCAGGGGATATTGATATCCCCGATGTCGATATGGTCGTCGGTGGCTTTCCCTGCCAAGACTACTCGGTTGCACGCACTTTGTCTCAGGCTGATGGAATTGAGGGGAAAAAGGGAGTTCTCTGGTGGGATATCTATAGGTTCCTTCGCTTGAAACAGAAGCCTGGCCATAAACCGCCCCAGTACTGTCTTTTTGAAAACGTCGACCGTCTGCTCAAGAGTCCTGCAGCGCAGCGTGGACGCGATTTTGCGATTATTCTGTCTTGTCTCGCGTCTTTGGGGTATGCGGTCGAATGGCGCGTGATAAATAGCGCTGAATACGGTTTCCCCCAAAGAAGGAAGCGCGTCTACATTTATGCCGAAAAAACGAGCAGTTCCTGGGACCTTAATGAACGCCTCGAGAGCGGAGTTTTGGCAGAGGCGTTCCCCCTTGCTCCCGTTGACGCATGGGATGAATTGAACGTATTCGAAGATCCTGCCGAGAATTCCGAGCGCTTTGGGGTCGGAATGAAAGTGTCTCCATTTAAATCCGCGGGGGTGATGCAGGGTTGCCACATTCTCACTGCCGATGTGACGGAAGACTACCGAGGAAAGAGGAAGACTCTCGGTGATGTTCTCGTTCCCGAGTCGGAGGTGCCGGCAGAATACTATGTCGCCGATGACAAGATTGATGACTGGAAGTACCTCAAGGGTGCGAAACGAGAACCAAGGAAGAACAAAAAAACTGGTTTTGAGTACATGTACACAGAGGGGGCTATGTCCTTTCCCGATGCGCTGGATAAACCGTCGCGAACCATCTTGACGGGAGAGGGCGGCATTACCCCCTCGCGTTTCAAGCACGTTATCGAGACGCCCGATGGTCGGCTTCGCCGTTTGGTTCCTGACGAACTTGACCAGCTTCAGTGCTTTCCTATGGGTTGGACCAAAACCGGTATGACCGATGGTCAGCGTGCCTTTTGCATGGGGAATGCTCTTGTTACGGGGATTCCTCATCGAATAGGGCAGGCGATTATTCATAAAAGAGAAGGGGCCGATTAAACCCGTTCAAGTCTCACGATTCGCCGCGTGCGAGTGGGCAGATGGGCGTCCCCTGGGCTTTTCGCCGTCAACATGTCTATCGCTTCGCTTGTGTCGTCTGCTGGAGCGGCTATCGGCATGTTGGTTGACGCGGTCGCTCGCGTTGCTTCACAGGATGGATTGTCTCGGTCATCAGCAATCGCAACCAAAGGGGCCGATTTGGACGCACCCTCTTGCGTGGCGTGTCGCGGCTGAAGCCTGCGCGCCATCTCGCGGACGCTCTCGCCCTTGTCCAGGCCGAGCTCTATGACGCGCCTGTCGTTCAGGGTGAGCCTCGGGTAGGCCCTCTGCGAGGCCACCGTCCCAACTTCCCGGCCCCTTTTCTTCTTCCTCCTTCTTGCCGCCTTGCAGCTCCGATTCGGGGGTTGTTCGGTTCGGTTTCCCCGGTGGGGCTGTATCATAATTCGACAGCAACTCGAGAAAGGCACCAACTATGACCCCTGCCACCTGCACCGTTGCGTATTTCACGGGCGCTGGGACGACGCGCGTCGTCTCTGAGCGCTTCGCCGCCGCTGTCGAGCAGGCCGGCGTCTCCGCGGGCGCCGTCGACATCACGCCGCATGGCTCTGAGGTCCCCGCGTTCGGGTCCGATGGCCTGGCCGTCTTCGCCGTTCCCTCCTATGGCGGGCGCGTGCCGGCGCCGGCGCTCGAGCAGATCGCGTGCTGCGAGGGGCGCGATACGCCCGCCGTGCTCATCGTCACCTTCGGCAACCGGGCGGTGGACGATACGTTTCTCGAGCTTGCGGACACCGTGCGCGAGCACGGCTTCGTGCCGGTCGCGCTGGGCGCCATCGTCGCGCACCATTCGCTGATGATCGACGTCGCCCAGGGCCGCCCCGACGCGACCGATCTCGCCGCGGTCGACCGCCTCGCCCGGGGCGCGCTCGACAAGCTGGCTCAGGCGCCGACGGCTCGCGACGCCGAGCTCCTCGACATCCCCGGCAATCGTCCGTATCGAGATTTCAACGGCGTGCCGTTTCGCGCGCAGGCCGATCCTGGCGTCTGCATCGGCTGCGGAGCCTGCGCCCGTCAATGCCCGGCGGCCGCGATCGACCCGGAGAACCCCGCGCAGACCGACGCCGACGCGTGCGTCACGTGCATGCGCTGCATCGCCGTCTGCCCTGCTGGCGCCCGCTCGCTGTCCGGCGGCGACGCCCTCGCGGCTCAGCGCGCCGCGTTCACCGAGCGCTTGGCGCAGCGCGTCGAGTCCTACGTTATGGCGTAGGGGAGAAAAGGAGTACTCCGAAAGCCTTTCGAGACCTCACGAGAAACGCCGGCAAGAGCGCTTCGCGCGGACTGCCTAAGAGCGACCCATGCCCTTGCCTTGGGAGGACGTCCAGCGGAGGTTTTAAGGTCCGGAGTCGCTGAAAAATCAACCTTGTGAGCGAGTTGGATTCGAGGCGGCATAAAACGGCGCCTCCGGGACCGACGTTTCCTCAGGTGGCGCCCTTTGCGACGGGTGCGCTTTCCCGGGATCTCGATCCGAGCCACTCAAAAGGTCGCTTTTTCAGCAAAAGTCTGTGCCGAAACCTCCGCTGGGGCTGTTTGCCCGTGCGTTGTCTCTCAAAGCGTCTCTGTGACAGAGCGGCTTGTGGGGCTGTCGCTGCAAAAGCCTTTTCTCATCATCCGGGCGAGGCCTAAGGGACAGGCGCGCGAGGTTCCAAACGTTCCGCAACCTCGCTATATGCGGCCCCGTCTGCCGGGAGCTGACCTTTCGCCGCGGGTCGTTATGCCACAATAGTGCCGTTCGGGCACCTGCGAGCCGCTTCGCCATTGCCATCCACGTGCGCAATCGGCCGAGGAATCGCTAGGGCCTCCTCTCGCGAGCTGGTTTGGCGCTCGGCCCCCGTCGCGTCGGCTGGCCTCAACGCAAGGTTGAGGAACGCGCCCGCAGGGGGCGTGTTGGAGGGGATAACCCCGTTGTCCTGCGTGAACGTGCGGCGCCCACGCTATACTTCCGCCGTACGAGCGTTACGGAAGGGATGGCGCCATGGCACGGGATGGACAGCGGGGACGTCACGACGAGGAGACGGCGGCAGGGGCGTCGGCACCCGATCGCGCGCCGTTTTATCGTCGCCATCCGTGGCTCGTCCGCATCTCGGCTGCCGTCTTGATCGCTGCCGTGGGCATCGGCGTTGCGCTTGCCGTCGCGGTGCATAACCGCCAAGAGCAGGAGCGCTTGGGGCTCGGCGCCGTCGAGCCGCCGAGTGCGCCCGTGAAGCTCGAGGGATCGACCGCGCGCACCGGGGCCTTCACGGCGCATGTCGAGTACACGAGCATGGCCGCAACCGATGGCCAGCAGGTGGCGACCGACATCGCCTGGGATGACAGCTGGTTTTTCCAGGATCCCACCGTCTACAACCATGAGCTTGCGACCACGTGCTCGGTCCTCTCCGCCATCGCCAACTCGGAATCCGGGTACTACCAGGCGGGATCCAATGCGCCTGCCTATATGGAGGACGCGCTCGCCAAGCTCGGGTTCCAGGATATCTCGACCGCGTCCTATCGGTATCGCAGCGAGATCTTCGACGAGATCGTCGACTTTCTTGCCGGGACGGACGACGTCGTGGCCTATTCGGTGGCCACCAAGCCCCTCAAGCACGCCGACGGGCGGGAGAAGACCCTCTACCTGGTGTCCATTCGCGGCAGCTACGGATCGGAGTGGCTGAGCGACTTTAATATGGGCGATGCGTCCGATTACGACATGGAGGCCATCGACCACGAGGGCTTCATGCGCGCGGCGAGCGAGATCGTGGACGACCTAGCAGGTCGCTTGTCCGAAGACGGTGGCAGCGACGAGGTCGCGCTGCTGTTCTGCGGCCACTCGCGCGGCGCCGCGACGGCGAACCTCGCCGCGTCGTACGCCGACGACATGACGACGGGCCTGCGCGCGCTCGCGCCGCTCGACAGCATCTACTGCTACACGTTCGCCACGCCCGAGGTCACCGAGTTCGGCAACGTCCGCGACGAGCTGTACGACAACATCTTCAACATCATGAACCCGAGCGACCTGGTACCGCGTCTTCCCCTCGCGTCGTGGGGATACGCGCGCTACGGTCGCGACCTGTGGCTTCCCGGATACGGCGACGAGGCGTTCGACGCGCATTACGACGAGATGCGCACGGCGTTCGAGGAAAATGTGGGCGCACCGTGCCCGTATGTTCCCGAGGACCGTGAGCGCGTCGACGCCTTGGTCGACGAGCTTGCCGCCCATATCCCCACGGCTCGAGACCTTGCGTCTGCGGGAGGGCTGGCGTCGCTTGTGCACGACGTCGCCTCTGACATCGACCCCATGCAGGTCCTCTACGGTCATTATCCCAACGTCTACATCGCGTGGATGCAGGTGATCGGCGCGCATGAGCTGCGTTCGGGCGACGCCGCATGATGCACTGAGCGCCGGCGCGCTGCGCTCGACACCGTGCTTATCTCGAGCGGGCAAGCTTCGGGCGTGAATCCTTACGGGCGGGGACAAACTTTGCCCGGAGTTTCCCATGGTGCCAAAAGGGGAGACGCAAAAGGGTACGTTGATTGGTGCGCGCCCTCGCAGACGGCGCGCAACGGTATCCGCACGTGCAAAGGAGCGCTCTATGTCCATGCTCGAGGCCATGCTGCATCGTCGCAGCGTCCGCAGCTATACCGATGACCCGGTGTCCCGGGAGCAGATCGAACAGATCCTGCATGCCGGCCTGACGTCGCCCACCGGCAAGAACCTCAAATCGTGGGAGTTCGTGGTGGTCGACGACCGCGAGAAGCTCAAGCAGTTCGCCGAGGGCCGCAAGGGTGGCTCCATGAAGATGCTGACGCGCGCGGCTGCCGCCATCTTTGTGTTCGGTGACACGGGCGCCTCCGATGTGTGGTGCGAAGACTGCTCGGCCGCCATGGCCAACATGCACCTCATGGCCGATTCCCTGGGGTTGGGCAGCTGCTGGATCCAAGGGCGCCTGCGTGAAGCCGAGAACGGTCGTTCCACCAGCGATTTCTGCCGCGACCTGCTCGGTGTCCCGGAGGGCTATGAGATGGAGGCCGTGCTGTCCGTCGGCGTGCCCGACGATTCCGCCCCGGCGCCGCACGTCCTTGATGAGGCGGATACGAGCAAGGTCCATTGGGGCGTGTTCTAGGGAGCGCCGCCCATTGCCAATGGGTCATGTGGGGACGGGTTCATTCCAACCCATCCCCGCACGACCGATCGCCGCCGAACCCGTTTGACGGGTTCGGCGGCTTTTCTGTGCCGATATGGCATGGAGGCCAGGTGCCGCGCGTGAAAACCGAGCGCGAGGACCGCGAAACCGGCGCGCCAGGGTCTTCCGGGCGCATCAGTTGGACCTGCTGTCGAATTTGGTATCAAGTTCAGAGGTATGGAGGGGGGTGCGTTGCGATGCGCGGGGCGCGAAGCGGCTTTCCCGACGTCCTGGTCCTGATGCCGAGAGCAAAATCTCAGGTCACAGCTGTCTGAACGAGGATGTTTCGCGTACCATATCTCACAAGTTGATACCAAATTTCTCTGAGGCAGTTCGAGAGGGCGTGCGCCGTGTAGGCGCAGGCCCTTTTTGCGTCGTGCGCACTGTCTGTCCGCGCGACGGGGTATCGTATAGGGAGATCACGAAGCCCGTCAGCGGCGGTGCATGTTTGAAGGAGAAAGCCGCATGAACGAGATCAAATGCCCCAACTGCGGAACCGTTATCCAGGTTGATGAGAGCGACTACGCAAGCATCGTGCGCCAGGTGCGCGACGAGCAGTTTGCCTCGGAGGTCCAGGAGCGCGAGGAGGCTATGAGGCGCGACCGCGACCATGCGGTCGAGATGGCCCGCGCAGAATCGAGCAGCGCGCTGCAGAAGCTCGCGGCGGAGCGCGATGCCCAGATCGCAGAGCTGACGGCAAAGCTAGAGGCGGCGAACCGCGAGCGCGAGCTCGCGGCAAAGCAGGCGGCATCGGAGGCGCGCGAGGAGGCGAACAGGACCGCGACCGACCTGCAGCGCGAAGTCGATAGGCTGCAGGCCAAGCTCAAGCAGCAGGAGGACGCGTCGGCCATCAACGAGGGGGCCATCCGCCGCACGCTGGAGCAGGACGTGGCCGAGCGCGACACGCAGATCGCGCAGCTCAAAGCACAGCTCGATGCCGCCGAGCGCGCCCAGGGCCTTGCGGTGCAAAAGGCGGAAGCGGAGGCGCGCGAGAAGCTCCAGGCATCCGAGGCGGAGTCCCAGGCAAAGCTGCAGGAGGCCGTCGAGGCCGCGCGCAAGGAGGCCGAAGACCTGCGCATCCAGCTTGCCCAGCAGCAAAGCGCCCTCGATGCGGCGAAGGAGAGCGTTCGCGCCGAGCTGCAGCGCGACCTCGCGTCGAAGGATGGCGAAATCGCGACCCTACGGCAAAAACTCGAGGCGGGCGAGACCGAGCGCGAGCTTGCGGTCACCCGTGCCGTTGCTGAGGCGGAGCGCGAGCGCGACGAGGCGCGCGCCGAGCTCAGCCGCGAGCAGGCGGTGCGCGACGCCGAGCGCCAGCAGCTCGAGACCGCCCACACCCTTGAACTCGACCAGGTCCGCAGAAACGCAGACGAGCTGCTGCGCTACAAGGACGACGAGATCGAGCGCTTGAAGGACATGAAGGTTCGCCTGTCCACCAAGATGGTGGGCGAGTCGCTCGAGCAGCATTGCGAAAACGAATTCAACCGGTTGCGCATGACGGCCTTCCCCCGCGCGTACTTCGAGAAAGACAACGATGCGTCCGAGGGCTCCAAGGGCGATTTCATCTTCCGCGAAAACGACGAGGAGGGCAACGAGATCATCTCGATCATGTTCGAGATGAAAAACGAGAACGACGACACGGCGCGCAAGCACAGCAACGAGGACTTCTTCAAGAAGCTCGACTCCGACCGCACGAAGAAGAAATGCGAGTACGCCATCCTGGTGTCGCTGCTCGAGCCCGACAGCGAGCTGTATAACACGGGCATCGTGGACGTGAGCTATCGCTACCCCAAGATGTACGTCATCCGCCCGCAGTTCTTCATTCCCATGATCACGCTGCTTCGCAACGCCGCGCTCAACACGCTGAGCTACAAGCAGGAGCTGGCGGTGGTTCGCCAGCAGAACATCGACGTCACGAGCTTCGAGGAGAAGCTCGGCAAGTTCCAAAGCGGATTCTCACAGAATTTCGAGCGCGCGAGCCGTAAGTTCAACGACGCGATCAACGAGATCGATACCGCGATCAAGCATCTGCAGAAGGTGAAGGACAACCTGATCTCGTCTGAGAACAACCTGCGCCTGGCGAACGACAAGGCCCAAGGGCTCACCATCCGCAAGCTCACGTGGGGTAACAAGACCATGCAGGAGAAGTTCAAGGAGGCCCGCGCCGCAGCGGAGGCTGAGCAGGCAGAGGAAGCGGTCGAGGTCGAGCTCGAGGCGGAAGAGGCCGTGGTCGAGGTGGAGGAGACCGCTGAGGCCGTCGACGCTTCGGAAAAGGGAGCCGGTGCCGCCGAGACCGAATAGGCGCGGCAGCGGGGGACGGCGAGCTGTTCCCATGCGCACTAAGAAGGGGCAGAGCGCATCGAGCGCTCCGCCCCCGGCGTGTCTGGGCGATGTGCCTGCGCAACGGGTCTGCGCAGGTGTTGCCTCAGCGCGTTACAGGTACGGGCTGACGGGGTGGCGGCTGGGAAGACGGGCGCCGCCCGTCACGTCGTCGAGCTCCTCTGCTGTCAGCTTGCGCTTGTCGTCGGTGGCTTCGGCGGTCTGTGACTGCTCGTTCTGTTGCTGGTCGTCGGGCTTGATGGTGGGTTCGCTCACGGTGTGTCTCCTTGATGCGACGATGTCTCGGTCGTCCTTACGGTTGCAGTGTATACCGCGCGGGAGCGTTTGTCTTCATGAGGGAACGGGGCGCCGGTTATTGGAGCGAAGCGTCTTTTGCCCCTCGGGCCATCCGGGGGCGGGAGCGTACCCCTTGCCGCTCTGTTGACCTGACCTGGGATGGGCTTGGATACAATCCGAGGTATAGGTCCCATGGCAGCAAGGAGGAGTCTATGGATCCCAACAAGCGTCCCGACGATATGGAGCGCATCACCACACCTGAGCAGGCACGCGCGTTTATCGACCAGCAGGTCGCTGCCTGCCGCGAGCAGATCGGCGACAAGAACGTGCTGCTTGCGCTTTCCGGCGGCGTCGACTCGTCGGTCGTGGCGGCGCTGTTGATCAAGGCCGTGGGCAAGCAGCTCATCTGCGTGCACGTCAACCACGGGCTCATGCGCAAGGGCGAGTCCGAGCAGGTAATCGACGTGTTCAAGAACCAGATGGATGCGAACCTGGTGTATGTCGACGCGACCGACCGCTTCCTCGATCTGCTCGCCGGCGTCTCCGAGCCGGAGAAGAAGCGCAAGATCATCGGCGCCGAGTTCATCCGCGTGTTCGAGGAGGAGGCGCGCAAGGTCGCAGGCGACGTGAGCTTCCTGGCGCAGGGCACCATCTACCCCGACATCCTCGAGTCCGATGGCGTCAAGGCGCACCACAACGTGGGTGGTCTGCCCGATGACCTGCAGTTCGAGCTCTGCGAGCCGGTGAAGCTGCTGTTCAAGGACGAGGTGCGCGTCGTGGGCCGCGAGCTCGGCCTGCCTGAGTCCATGGTCGAGCGCCAGCCGTTCCCGGGCCCCGGTCTGGGCGTGCGCTGCCTGGGCGCCATCACGCGCGACCGCCTCGAGGCCCTGCGCGAGGCCGACGCCATCCTGCGTGAGGAGTTCGGCAACGCAGGGCTTGCCGGCAAGGTCTGGCAGTACTTCGTCGTGGTGCCCGACTTCCGCGCCACCGGCGTGCGCGACGGCAAGCGCGCCTACGACTGGCCTGCCATCATCCGCGCCGTCAACACCGTGGACGCCATGACCGCCACCGTGCCGGAGCTCGATTGGGCGCTGCTCAAGAAGATCACCGACCGCATCCTGGCCGAGGTTCCGGGCATCTGCCGCGTGGTGTACGATCTGACGCCCAAGCCGGTGGGAACCATCGAGTGGGAGTAAGCCGTTTGGCATGAAAGGCATAGAGGGCATCTGCAAAATCGCAGGGGTGCAAGCGGAACCCGTGATGTTCGACAAGCGTGCCTCGCTCGAGAAAGCCCTTCGCTGCATCGGCGAGGCCGCAGCGCATCATCCGAATCTCATCGTTTTTCCGAGCTCTTCGTTCCCGGTTATCCCGTTGGGATGAATTTCGGCTTCAGCATAGGGAAGCGAAGCGAGGAGGGTAGGAAGGACTGGAAGCGTTACTACGACGCCTCCGTTGTTGCGGGGGAAACGGCGTTTCAGCGGCTTGCGGAGGCAGCACGGAACACCGGTGCCTACACCAGCGTCGGCTTTTCCGAGAGGGGCGCCGTCAATGGGACTCTTTACAACGGCAACGCCATTTTTGAGCCGGGCGGATCGTATAAGGTACATAGAAAGCTAAAGCCCACGGGTTCCGAGCGGGTTGTATGGGAGGATGCCGACAAGGGGTACTTCCCCGTCACCTCAACGCCGCTGGGGCCGATCGGCAGCTTGATTTGCTGGAAAAGTTACATGCCGCTCGCTCGCGTGGCTCTGTACCAAAAGGGCATCACGATCTACATCTCGCCCAACACCAACGACAACCCGGAGTGGCAGGCCACCATTCGGCACATAGCGATAGAGGGCATGTGCTTCTTCGTCAATGCGGGCATGGTCATCAGGCGAAGCTCGTACCCTTCCGATCTTCATGAGGGAGATGTCGCGTCGCGGTTTCCGGAATATGCCTGCAGGGGCGGAAGCTGCATTGTCGACCCGCGCGGGCACTATGTGACGGAGCCGGTCTGGGATGAAGAGGCTGTCATTTACACGGAGCTCGATATGGGCCTGCCCATATCCTGCAAGATGGAGCATGACGTGGTCGGGCATTATGCGCGCCCGGACGTCCTCGAGCTGAACGTCAACGAAAAATAGGCCGGGGCGATTACCAATCCCGCAATCATGGCGGGTTGGTTGGCCAGGGGAAGGATTTCCTGGCGCGATTCGAGGTCGCCGTGGCGTGCAAGCGATTCGCTGGCTCGCGGTTTCCCATGGCGGCATACATAGCCTCATGCATCGCCCGGTCAAATTGAGGCGATGGGCGAGTTCGGCAGGTACTACGAGAAACGCTGGGGGTGCGGCATGTGGCACGACAAGGCGCTCGAGGCAGTTGCCCGCGAGCGCCTGAAAGCGGCCTACGCCATCATGCTCGACCAGCTCCCCTACCTGGCTGCCTAGGCCCTCTCAAGACCACTTGGAAAAGCGCTCGCCCGCCGGGTGCGTCGCGGCACGCCGAAATCTCCTCGAAGGGTTGGGAAAGCCATAGAAAAACCTCGCGCCTTGCTACGTGAGGAGCAGGCGCACCTCAAAGACGCTGCCCGGCAAAAGGCGGTGCCGTCACTCGACGATTTCGTATCCCGTGCGCCCGAGAATGTCCAGCGCCTTCTGGTAGCTCTCCTTTTTCATCAAAACGTAGTCGGTGTTATAGGTCGAGATGGCAAAAATCGAGATGCCGTTCTCTGCCAGGATCTCCGCGATGCCGGTCAGTATCCCGATGAGCGAGAAGTCCAGCACCCCCTGGATGCGGAAGCCCTTCCACCCGTCGTCGCGCTCAACAACGTTCGACGGGACATCGCTGGTGGCGCATACCAGGGAGTCCTCTTCATCCGTCTTGCCGATGAAGCAGTACTCTGCGCCAAGGTCTACCAGCGAGTAGTCCTTCACCTTGCATACCGAGAAATCCTGATCGAGCTTCTTCAGTTCCATGATGCCCGCTCCTGTCACATTCCGATTGAATAACCCCATTATCCTTGCTGACTGCTCCCTCCAGCTGGTCGCTCCGAATCCGCAGCCGTCTCATTGGCTTGGCTATACCGTCGGTCTCTGTGAGCGGGCTCCTCCCAGCGCGGGCACTTGCGCAAGGCACACGCCAGCGAGTATGACGGCCACGCCTAGCCACTCGACGGCGCCGAGGGGCTCGCCGAGCACGATCATGGCGATGAGGAGGCCGGCGGGAAGCTCCGCGGCGGCCATGACGGTGGAGAGGCCGGCGGGCAGGTGCGGGGAGCCCAGGCCGAAGAGCAGCACAGGGCACATGAGGCCGAAGAGGCCCGCTACGGCGGCGAAGGGCAGGATGCCCTGGAAGACGACGCCGGAGACGAGGTAGTCGGGGCACACGGTGAGCGACATGATGCCCGCGCCGAGGCACACGATGACGCCTCGCTGCTCGTTGGAGCAGCCCACCTTGACCTTGCCGGAAAACGTGACGAACAGAGAGCAGGTCACAGCCGCGCCGAGGGCACAGACGAGGGCGACGGGGTCGTAGCCGGCGAGCCCTGTTTTGTAGACGCCGCTTGCGAACACGGTGCCGAACACGATGACCGCGGCCGAGGCGATTTCGAGGGGCTTGGGCGCCCGCCGCGTTATGATGGTCTGCCAGATGAGTCCCATCCAGGTGAACTGGAACAGCAGCGTGAGCGCTACGGGTGCGGGGAGCACGCTCATGGCGTAGCAGTACAGGATCGAAGTGGTGCAGGTTAGGGCGCCAAGCCCCATGAGTTTGAGCGCCTGCGTGCCCGTAAGGCGAACCAAGCGCCCGCCGCGCGCCAGTTTCACAGCCGTTGCAAGTACGAAGAACAGGCAGCCGAACCACGCCTGGCTCGCCACCACCTGCGCGGAGGTAAAGCCTGCTGCGTAAGCAAGCTTGTACGTGGTTGCCATCGCGCCATAACAGGCCCCGCCGGCAAATACCTGCAGGGCGGCCGTAACCTGGCGATGCTGCGAAGACGAGGTGTCCGTAGATGGCGTTTGCGAATTGATTGCGCTTCCCATGTTCTCTCCCTCCCGCGCCCCGCCTCGCGCGGGGCATGGCTTCGTACGTTTCGAGCTGTCGGAAGAGAGACCATGCGGTTGGCGACCGCCGACAAAGAAAAGGCCACGCGACCGAAGCTCGGTTGCGTGGCAAAAAGGTGGCTTGCGCCCAGAAAAGTCCACACGTTTTTAGACGGACTAAATTGTCGAGGGTTCTTCGAAAATGTCAAGCAGGAATGGTCGGATCGCCCTCGGCTCTTGACGGCGCTGACGTTGAGGCCATAATGGACCTCGAAAATCGCAGCGGATTTTTCTGGATGCCGTCACCTTTTCGCCGCTCGCCTGCCCCTGGCAGACGGGCGGCTTTTCTGTATCGGCGGCTCCAGCGAGAGAAGGGACATGGCATCATGGCGAACGACCTCATCGACCTCATCAAGACGCGCCGCAGCGTGCGATCATACACGGCGGAGCCCGTGCCGGAGGAGCTGCTCGATCAGGTGCTCGAGGCGGGCACCTTCGCGCCCACCGGCGGCGGCCATCAGTCTCCGGTGATCGTGGCGGTGACCAACCCCGAGACCCGCGAGCGCCTGCGCCAGCTCAACGCCGCCGTCATGGGCAAGGACACGGACCCGTACTACGGCGCGCCGGTCGTCGTGGTCGTGCTCGCGGACGGAGAGCGCGGCACCTTCGTGGAGGACGGCTCCTGCGTGCTGGAGAACCTCATGCTCGCGGCGCACGCCCTGGGGCTCTCCAGCTGCTGGATCCACCGCGAGCGCGAGATCTTCGATGGTGCCGCGGGCAAGGAGCTCCTCAGGGAGTGGGGTCTGCCCGAGACGCTGCGCGGCGTGGGGGCCATCGCCCTGGGATACGCCGCGCAGCCCGAGGGCGCGGCCGCCCCGCGCAAGGAGGGCTATGTGGTGCGCGTCTAGCAGGATTTGGTCTTGCCAGAGGCGTCCGTCCTCCTTGGCGGGAATGCAAGCCGCTCGGAAGCTGTCGAGCGAACATCGGCGTTGAGTTCATATTGAGTTCAACTCGAGTGCTCGAAAATTGCCAGTTTCCGGCGAATAGGGGGACGCCGATACACCACGTAGACGAGAGGCTATGGAAGTGCACGATTTGATTACTGAGTGGCAGTAGTTAAGGCTCTTTGCGAGGGAGGCCGAAAGAGGTCTCCCTCGTTTTTTCTTGCGCCAGACGTTCTCGATATTCCGAAGCGAATGCTGCGCGACGTTATGCGCCGCCTCGTGGAGAGGGGTATCGTAGTGGCGACGGGCGCGTACCGAAATAGGCAATAATTGCCGGGCCCGCAGCACGCACGCTGCGCCTCCGTTTGCGGCACGCGTTTGCACATCGAAAACGTCCGTAAGTGTGGGCGTAAAATGTTACGAACTTATTTACGACCGCATTTCGTAGAACGCGTATCTGCGCGGGTCTTCCGTAACGACATCGAGCTTAGTCTGGGCGAAGGGGAACTCAGGACGCTCGGTGCCGCCTTGCCGGATGGCGCGTTCACCAACCTTGGTCTGCTGCTTTCGGATCAATGCACGCCTACGGTAAAGGCGGCGCTCTTTGCGGATGACGACCGTAACATCTTTACGGCGCGCGAGGAATGCACGGGCTCGGTACTGAAACAGCTCTCTGATGCATATGCGTTTCTCGAGCACGACAACCGTTACCGAACCGAGTATTCGGGTCTGGAACGCATCGACTACCATGACGTACCGCCCGTGGCGCTGCGCGAGGCGCTCGTCAACTCAATCGCGCACCGGGAATATTCCCTCTCGGGCCCCACGCTCATCTCGGCCATGCCCGGCGGAGTAGAGATCGTTTCACCGGGAGGTCTTCCGCTCGGCATCGAAGAGGCAGACCTCGGGGCGCACATATCGATTCCGCGCAACAAGATGCTCGCAAACGTCCTATTTCGCCTCGAAATCATCGAGACGTACGGAACGGGAATCGGGCGTATGCGCGCAAGCTACGCCGATAGCGAATTCGACCCGAGCATTCGTCTTACACCAAACACCCTCACCGTCTTTCTGCCCAACCGCAACGCGATTGGCATGCGGGCGGCCGAAGCAAGCGATGAGAAAGCCAGGGCTCTACGAGATCTTCTTGAAGGCGGTCCCAAAACGAGGCACTTCATTCAGGGCTCCCTCGGCATATCTCAGACCACGGCCATCAGGATGCTTGGCGATTTGACCAACAAGGGAGTAATCGAGAAACAAGGTGCCGGCAAGAACACCATGTATATGCTGAAATAGCGAGAAAGAGTGCCACAGCTGTAGGGAGAATACCTTCTGCATGCACTTTTGCATGTCGGGGACACGCCTTCGGCGTGGAAAAGGAGCTTGGACGCCTGCCGAGGTGCCTGTATGATGATTTCGCAGGACGGTGTGCTGCCCTCTGCAGCTGGAGGTTCTCGGCACCGTCCCGCTTTTGCCGAAGATGGCCCCTATGGCCGTACCACCGGGTAGAGGGCTGTCGCCGGCTCAGGGGAGCCTGGCGTCTATTTGCGCTAGGATGTCTTCGTCTGCTCAGCCTCATGTTCGACGGAGCCGGGAATTCCCCGCAAGCGGATCGACGACATCGTGAGGGCGGGGCCCAGGGTGCCGCCGGCCTCGACAGGCGGCTGCACTTCGACAGGTGGAGGTAGAGCCGAGATGGCGGACATGAGATTGCACGTGAAGAGGTTCGACGAACTCACGGTCGGGGAGCTCTACGAAATCCTGAAGCTGCGCATCGACGTTTTCGTCGTCGAGCAGAACTGCCCGTACCACGAGGCCGATGACTTGGACCAGGCCGCGCTCCACGTGTTCCTGGAAGGCGAGGACGGCGTGCAGGCGTATCTGCGCGTGATGGACCGCGGCGTGGAAAGCGAACATGTCTCGATCGGCAGGGTGATCGCCTCGAAAAGAGGATGCGGACTGGGCGGGCGAATCCTGCAGGAGGGAATCGCCGTCGCGAAAGAGCGGTTCGATGCGCGGGCCATCTATCTCGAGGCGCAGGTCTACGCGGAGGGTTTCTACGAAACCGCCGGGTTCCGAAGGATATCCGATCCATTCGATATCGACGGGATTCCGCATATCAAGATGCTGCGAGCCCCCGACGAGGCATGACGGGTTGAACCGTCTCCGCGGTTTTCTCGTTTGAAGAACCAGCCCGTGACACAATTCTGGACATAATCTGGACAAATGCGACGACGTGTCCAGAAAAATGTCCAGAATAAGGCGGCGGTGTCCAATGAGCGATGCGCTTGGCAGATGCATCCAGACGGTCGCCTCGCCCACCTCCGCGCAGGGTCCCCAGTTTCCGCCCTTTGCGGCCGAACTGGCTAGAAATTTCTAAATTGCTGTAGGATGCCCCGGACGGGGGAGGCCGTCTTGGCCGCCGTGTCCCTTCTGGCTGGTCGAAATGCTGCTAACTGCACCTCGAATGGCCCAAACGGAATCTTTTCCGTGGGTAAAACGGCGCAGACGGCGGATCCGGACCTGGATGCGCGGAGCTCATTACAGCAAATCAGAAATTATTAGCCACTTTGCCGCAGGGGACTGTGCAAGCGGCGTCCAGTGCTCGGCGCGGCGAGGGCCGATCGGCGTTTTCCCGAAACCTCTGTTAGGGCGCCGTGGATACGGATGCCCAGCGGGATGGGTTGAAGCGAACCCGTCCCCAAACAACCCTAGACATGATTGAGGCCCGGTGACATGAATCAGAGGTCATTCCCGGGCCCATCGGTACGTATCCTACCCGCCCGCGCGGAACCTAACAAGGGAATTCCGGGGCTATAAGGATGCATCACTTCCTACTCCCGCTTTCCTTGAGCCCGTCCGTCCGGCACGGCTGCGAGTATTGCCGAGGGGCATAACGCCCCCTCCCGCCTAGTTATCGTTATATCCATGCTCCCGCGTGTCGAGGCAGTCCTTCCACCACTGTTCCCGCTTCAGCACCTTGATCGGGTCATAGCTCATGCCGAAGTACTCGAGCAGCGTGAACTCGAAGTACTTCCTGAAGTACTCCGCGCCCTCGCGTTTGTAAAGTTCGCGCAGTTTCTTGTTTCCGCCGTGCTTTGAGTCCAGATAGCTGCCCCAACGCGCCGCCACGCCTCCCTCGCTGGTTGCCGACCCGATGTAGAGCTTGCCGGTCTTGGTGTCCGTGAGGCAGTAGACTCCCGTCACGCTCTCCAGCGCGTCGTGAAACGAGGGCATGATCTCGCGCTTGAATATCCGGTCGAGTTTCGCGAACGGCAGATGCACCTGGTCGTATCCTCGGAATTCATCTCCGCTGTACATCACGGGAAGGATTTCCTTGATCGTCGCATCGTTGAGGTATTTGCTCAGGTTGAACGTGTATCGGGAGAACTTGTTTCCTTTGTAGAGGTTGATGATCAGTCGGCCGAAAAGGGGCGCATACTCCGTCAGGATCTCGACATCGGCCTGTCTTCCCTTGGGGACGGCCAGCACTTTCGCCGCCGACGCGAAAAGCCAGTCGTTTCCGTCACCGAGTCGGATAAAGCTGAACACCCACTGCCCCTCGTGGAAGTTTCGTTTGTCGCCAAACCAGCCCCAATAGCAGGTGACGCAGGGCGCGCCGGTCCCGCGTTCCTCTTCCGTCCGCTCAAGCCACATATCGATGAAGGGGACCTGGGTCGTTCCGGTCCTCGTGTTCAGCTCGATCTTGCTGTTTTCGATCTGCTTCTCGCTAAGATTGAGGGCGCTGTTCAGAGGGATTCCCATAACGCACCTGCCCGCAGTATCGCAATTGCCCTTATTGTAGGCGAGGAGGCCGCGCGACGGACTCCGCGGTCATGAGCCCGATTCAAGCGTTGAGGCGGCTTGAAGAATCCGACCGCATGCCCAATCCCACTCGATGCGTTCCTGCTCGAGCCGAAGGGACGCGATGCCGCGCGCGGGGTCGCCGCAGCGCAATGCCTCGAGCGCGGCGGCCTCCTCCGCCGTGAGACGGGAAAACCTCCCGGCATTTGGCTGGGGCTCCTCCACGCACAGGTCGAGATGGCGCTCGAGCGTCTCGCGGTCCATCAGCACCGACGTGGTGTGGGGAAACGCGCTGCGCATATCGTTCAGGATGGCGAACCCGTTGGTGTCCAGATCGCCCCAATACAGCAGGGGTATATCGGCAAGCGACGGCACGCAGCGCAGGTCTCCCACGGCGTACCCTCCGCCATGCACAGCAATCGCACCCGGTATATCGGGAAGCGTCAGCGTGCTCACCAGGTTCTCGCACACGATCGCAAGCCGCGCGCGGCGCACGATGCGGTCCAGCTCGCAAATCGGCAGGGCAAGGTCGACGATGTCTTTCGGTTCCGTGCAATCGGGCTCGAAATCCACTGCTGGTGCCGTCCTCGCTCCCTGCCGATGCCGTATTCGAGGCATTTTATGCTGCGCCGCCCGCGTCATGGTCGGCCGATACAGCCACGCCGGCCAAAACGAACATCCTTATCCGAGACGGCTTACAGCAAAACAGAAATTTCTAGCCACTTTCGCTGGGAGGGGGACGGTGCCGTTGGTCGGCGCTTGCCCAGCAGGTTACCCGCTAACGGTACCCAGAACTGCGAGGGAGGGCTTCAAAATGGACCCTCTCTCGCAGTTCTGGGTACCGTTAGCGGGTGTTCAACACTGTGGCATGTCACGGGCGGGAGGGCGTCCGTGATGTGCCACCTTTCCTCAAACTCGCTATAACGCGCTCAGCAGATCGTATAGAGCGGTCGAGCTCGACGATTTCCAAGCATTGCTGATTCCGACTGTCTGTTCAAAAGGCGGTTCATGTGCCATATATCCTCCTTTTACCGCCATTATTTAACCGCCACTGGCGGTAAAGATGGCTCCGAGCAGCCGTCCCTGGTAGTGCGGAGCTGGCGCCCGTGATGCAATGTACCGCGCATCATCGGGCGGGCTCGTCATGAGATGGAAACATAGCGCGTGTACACTAGCACCCTATGGCTTCGCCCATGACCTGCATAACGGGACCTGCCGAGGGGGAATACATGTTCGATTCCATCATGTCCGTACTCGCCACGTTGAACAACAATGTGCTGTGGGGCATCCCCATGGTCGTGCTGATGATCGGAACGGGTGTGTTCCTGCTCGTCGTCACCAGGGGTGTCGTCTTCACGCGCTTCAACGTCGTGATGCGCTACACCACCAAGACGCTTTTCCATCGTCCCAACAAGGACGAGCTGGAACACGGCGCCATCTCACCGTTCCAGGCGGTGTGCACCGCGCTTGCGGCGACGCTCGGCACGGGCAACATCGTGGGCGTGGCGCTCGCGGTGGCAACGGGTGGCCCGGGGGCGATCTTCTGGCTGTGGCTGAGCGCGCTTGCGGGCATGGTCATCAAGTACTGCGAGGTGACGCTGTCGGTTGCCTACCGGACCCGCAACGAGCGCGGCGAGATCGTCGGCGGTCCCATGTACTACATCTCCCGAGGCCTGGGAACCGGCTGGCTCGCGGTGCTTTTCGCCATCTTCGGCTTTCTGGCGTCGTTTGGAATTGGGGCGAGCGTGCAGGCGAACTCGCTCGCCGGCAGCGTGAACGCGACGTTCGGCATCCCGCTGCCCGTCATCGGCGCCGCCGTGGCGGTGCTCGCCGGACTCGTCCTCATCGGCGGCATCAAGCGCATCTCGCATATCACCGAGGTGCTGGTGCCCTTCGCCGCCGTGTTCTACCTCATCGCGGCCTTCGTGGTGCTCGTCATCAACGCGGCCGAGATCCCGGCAGCCATCGGCATGATCTTCCGCGACGCCTTCACCGGCACGGCGGCCACGGGCGGCTTCGTGGGCGCCACGGTCATGTACGCCTGCCGCGTCGGCATGTCGCGCGGCGTGTTCACCCACGAGGCGGGCATGGGCTCGGCGCCCATCGCGCACGCTTCCGCCGACACCGACCATCCCGCGCGCCAGGGCCTGTGGGGCACGTTCGAGGTGTTTTTCGACAGCATTGTCATGTGCACCATCACCGGGCTCGTGATCCTCACCTCGGGGCTCTGGTGCGCCGACCCCATGATGTCCGAGGGCGCTATGAGCTCCGCGGCCTTTGGGCAGAGCATCCCGGGCGGTCAGTACGTGGTGACGGTGGGGCTGATGCTTTTCGCCTTCGCGACGCTCATCGCGTGGTACTACTACGGCGAGAAGTGCGTGGAGTACCTGCTCCGCGGACGTCGGGGCGGTCGCGTGGCGATCCGCATCTACCAGGTCGCCTATGTGGCCATGGTGTTCGCGGGCTGCGTGGCGAACCTCGATGCCGTGTGGGAGTTCGCCGATTGCTTCAACGGCCTGATGGCGATTCCGAACCTGATCGCGCTCATCGCGCTTTCGTCCGTGATCAAGCGCCTCTCGCAGGATTTTTTCCGCGATCCCGACCTCCGTCGTCCGCGCAACGAAGACTACAGCGATCTGCTGACGTTCCGCGACAAGTAGCGCGGGTGCGCCGGGTGCGGCGCCCCTCGCGCATTCCTGAAGAAAGGGCAGGGAGTCAATGACACAAAGCGGACCGTTTGGCACTCTAAGGGCTTTTACAGACCCCCTTTAGCGTGCCAAGCGGCCCGCTTTGTGTCATTGACCCCTCATCGCTCACCATGCTCGGTAAGCTCGGAGGGCGACTATAAGGCTCCCAGCCAGAGCGCCTTACATGACGCATACCGTTATCCTGCCTGCTCAAAGCCCCTTCCATATCCTGGTCAACAGGGTAGCCTTGTTCTTGAAAGTCGAAGGAGGGCAAGGCTTCATGTCGGACAGGTTTGAGCGATTCGAGAATCTTCCCGAGGACCGCAGGCGCGCCGTCGT
The DNA here is from genome assembly GCF_030385545.1 of Collinsella ihumii. NCBI lineage: Bacteria > Bacillati > Actinomycetota > Coriobacteriia > Coriobacteriales > Coriobacteriaceae > Collinsella > Collinsella ihumii. The sequence continues at coordinate 103,065 of NZ_JAUEIQ010000001.1, forward strand.
TGACGCCGCTGCCGAGGTGTTCGGTGACGAGGATTACGCCCGCGCGTCCACGGCGGACATCGCCAGGCGCGCCGGCGTGTCGAAAAGCCAGCTCTTCTTCTACTTCAGAAACAAGCGCGACCTCTATCTCTACGTGCTCACGGTGCTCACGAGGCGCGTGGCGGACGCGGTGGTCGACGACCGCTGGTACGAGATCGACGACTTCTTCGAGATCATGCGCTACGCCGCGACGCGGAAGGCCGGGCTCGTGGGCTCGAGCCCGCGCATCATGGACTTTTTCGTCCGCGCGTTCTACCTCGGCCATCGCGACGTCTCGGGGGTGCTCGACGCGTTCATGACGGATGCGGTGCCCGCTATGGTGCAGACGTATCTGGGCCACGTGCGCTGGGAGCGCTTCCGAGAGGACGTCGATCCCATGCGCGCGGTGCGCATGCTCGTGTGGTGCGGCGACGGCTACCTGCACGAACAGCTGCGCGGCGGAGGCGAGTTTGACTTGGAGGCGATGCTTTCCGAGTTTCTCGTCTGGCTCGATTGGCTGAAACGGGCCACGTACAAGGAGGAATACCTATGACAGCGAACGGCACGACGCCCGCGATCAGCGTGCGCGGGCTCACGAAGGATTACGGCCGCGGCCGCGGCGTCTTCGACGTCAGCCTCGAGGTGGCGGCGGGCGAGGTGCTCGGCTTTCTCGGCCCCAACGGGGCGGGGAAGACGGTCACGATGCGCCATCTCATGGGGTTCGTCAGGCCGCAAAAGGGGACGGCCGAGGTTCTCGGGTACGACTGCTTCCGCGAACGGCCGTCGGTGCAGGCGCATCTGGGCTACCTTCCAGGGGAAAGCTCGTGCATGCGGGAGATGACCGCGCAGTCCTTCCTCGACCTCATGGCGGGAATGCGGGGCATGCGCGACCGTTCCCGGATGCTGGAGCTCGCCGATATCTTCGGGCTGGATCTCCGTGCGCGGATCGGCGGGATGTCCAAGGGAAATCGGCAGAAGGTGGCCATCGTGGCGGCGTTCATGGCCCGTCCGGACGTGCTTCTCCTCGACGAGCCCACGAGCGGTCTCGACCCGCTCATGCAGGAGCGCTTCCTCGATCTTGTGGAACAGGAACGCGCGCGGGGTGCTGCCATCCTGCTTTCCTCGCACATCTTCGAGGAGGTCGGGCGGGCGTGCGACCGGGTTGCGTTCATCCGTGCGGGGCGCGTGGCCATGACCTGCACCATGGACGAGGTGCGCTCGATGCGGGGCCGCGGCTACACGGTCGAGTTCTCGAGCGCGCGGGAGCGTGCGCGCTGGCAACTCGCTCACGGGGATGGTCCCGCGGAAGGGGAGGCCCGCAGCGTCGAGATCCGCGACGTGCGCGACGTGAACGCGCTCATCCGCGAGCTCTCCTCATACGACGTGGCCGCGATCACGTCCCGCGAGCAGACGCTCGAGGAGCTATTCTTGCACCTGTACGAGGGCGGCGAGCCCTCACGGCAAAACTAGGGGGTTTCGATGATCCTTCCTCTGTTCAAACACGAGCTCCGCTCCTGCTTGCTCCCGACCTCCATCATCGCCGCGGTGGTCGTCCTCTACGCCGTCGTCATCATCGGTATGTACGATCCTGAGCTCGGGGAGTCGCTCGCCCTTATGCGCGACGCCATGCCCGAGCTCTTCGCGGCCTTCGGCATGGCCGACCAGGGGACGACGCTGTTGGAGTTTGTCGTCAACTACCTGCACGGCTTTTTGCTCGTGGTGCTTCCCCTCGTTCTTGTGGCGGTCCTCGTCAGCCGGCTCGTGGTCCGACACATCGAGCGCGGCAGCATCTCCTACCTCCTCGCGCAGCCCGTAAGCCGCGCAAGGCTCATGCTCTCGCAGGCGGGCGTCCTTGCTCTCTGCCTCGCTCTCCTCATGGCGGTGCTGACCGCGTCCGAGCTGGCCTGCGCCCACGCCATGTTTCCCGGCGAGCTCGGTGCCGCCGATCTTGTCGCCGTCAACGTGGCGACGCTGTGTCTGTGGGTGTTTCTCTCGGGTGCATGCTGGGCGGGCGCCTGCGCCCTGCCGGGTGTCACGGCTGCGCGATGGGCGGGCGTCGCCGTGTGCTCGCTGTTCGTCCTCGTGCAGATGCTCTCAGGGGTAGGGGACGAGCTCTCATGGCTCGGCGACATCGCGCCCCTTGCGCTTCTCGACCCGCTTGGGGTGGCCTCCGGGGAGGCCGGGGCCGTTGCGGGCGCGGTCGCGCTCGCCATATCGGGGATCGCGCTTATCGCGTTGGGGATAGCCGCGTTTGCGCGACGCGACCTGAGCGTGTAGAGGGCGTGCCGCCATCTTCCTTCCATGTCGGTTTTGCGTGCGGAAAAGTCGCTCTCTGTTGGTGGTTTTGGTATCCCTTCGGCTGGGATAATCCTTTTGACAAACGATGAAGTCAAGCCGCATCGCGCGCTCCTAGGTGGTCGCGCGGCATCGCTGCCGCAGCGGCGCATGCCGCGCGACTTCCTCGCAAGGTGCACGCGGAGAGGAGAAAACCACATGGTGCTCGGCAACAGTCTGTTCCACGCTCGAAAGAAGGCCGGCCTTACACAGGAGGAGGTGGCCGAGTGTCTGGGAGTGTCCCGTCAGACGATCGGGAAATGGGAGGCCGACGAGACGCTGCCCGATATCCGTCAGTCCAAGCGCCTGGCCACGCTCTACGGCGTGACGCTCGACGAGCTCATCGAGTTCGATCTCGACGTGAGCCAGGTTGAGGAGGCCATCGAGCGCTCGAACGAGGAGCTTGAGGAGAAGATCGACTGGACGAGTGCCTGGGCGAAGAAGTACCCCATCCTTGCCAAGTACCAAGGTGAGGTCAACATCCCTCTGTACGCGCGCCGCATCCGCCAGATGCTCGACGACCTCAAGGCGGAACACGGCTACAGCGAGCTCGATGCCATGCTCGCCTTGAAGGATATTCTCTATGGGGTCTGGAAGCAGGCCAAGGCGGCAGGGGTGAAATAGACCCCGCTTTCGCGCTTCGGCGGCGAGCGCCGGCGCCTCCCCGTAGTGGCAGGCTTCTCTATTTTCCTATGAAAACGTGCAGTCTCAGCACACTTTATCCTCGGAATGCATCTACTGCTGACAAGATGGCCATTCGCTATTAGGTATAATTTCGGTATAATTCAACCATAATTAGGAGGTAATTATGGCGACTTGCGTACCGATTAGTGAGCTTAAGGACAGCGCGGCGTTTGCTGAGAAGGTAGCACGAGCGGGCGAGCCGGTCATCGTGACGAAAAACGGCTATGAGAAATTTGTCGTCATTGATGCTGATTTGTTTCGCGAGTATCGCCGAGAAACACCTGAAGAGCATCTGGAGCGTTTACTTCAAGAGGCAGATCGCGACATACGTGCTGGTCGCGTTTCCGATATGCGCGAGGGCTTAAGCGAGATTCGAGCCAAATATGGCTTGTGATGTTCTGTGGACCGAGCGGGCTCAGCAGGACGTTGATGACATCATCGGCTACATCGCGGTCAAGCTGGCGAGTCCCCACGCTGCACGCGAGCACCTGATTGCGTTTGAGGAAGCTGTAGATCGCATCTCGAATAACCCTGAGCTTTACGCTATTTCTCGACAGCCGTCGTGCGCTGCGCGCGGTCTACGTGCATGTTTTGTGAGACGGTATGTCCTGCTCTATTCCTACAATGATAAAGATACCGTTTTTGTATATCGCGTGTTTTCTACCCTGCAAGACTACGGTTCGATTGTCGAGCGCTGCGACAACGGGAATGGTTCCGCGCTTTGATGGAGGTTTTGGAGGTTACTGCCTGCTTTTGAATTGCCCCCGCGACGCGGTTCTCGCCCAAGAACTATGACGCTCAGCTGGAATGTACCACATGCGACGAGCTCGCACGACGTGACTGCGATGTTTCCGCTGGAGCTTTGCAGGCAGATGAAGTCGACTTCGTGGCGAGTGGACACGCGGACAAGCTGCACTTAACGCAGGCGTACGAGTGCCACTCCAGTACAAAGCGGACCGTTTGGCACGCTAAAGGGGGTCAATAAAAGCTTCTAGCGCGCCAAACGGTCCGCTTTGTGTCGCAGCCCTCCGTCGCATGTCATTCCCGGCGCAACGTCTCGCCCTCGTCGAGCGATGGGGCGGCGAGGGCGGAGATGGCGCGTCCAAGGCATGCGAATCGCTCCGGGTCGAGCCGGTAATGGGACCAGCGCCCCTCTTTGCGCTGGGAGACCAGGCCCGCCTCGACGAGAATCTTCATATGATGCGAGAGCGTGCTTTGGCTTACGGCGAGATGATCGAGAAGCTTGCAGGCGCACAGCTCCCCCTCCCGCGAGAGGGCGGCGACGATTTCAAGGCGGGTCTCGTCCGCGAGCGCGCGCAGGACCGCCACGCTGGGCGTCCGGGGTGCGAGCTCACCGGCTCTCAGGCGCCGCGCAAGGTCGTCGACCCGTTCCTGAATGGCGAGCATGCACGCCTCCATCGCCGCGTCCCCCTTTCCCGTCGGGTCATCGAGTCCCCAGTCCTCTCGATGTTTGCACGGCAGGGTGGGGCAGCTGACGCCGCAACCCATGGTCACCACGATATCGACTGCGGGGATTTCGCCCAGCGCCTTGCTGCGAAGGCCTGTGGTGTCGACGTCGCGTGCGGCGAGCAGGCGCAACGCATCGGGATTTGGGGTGTCCTCGGGATCGGTTCCCGCCGAGAACGGCTCGATGATGTCCGAAGCGCGCAGACGCGCGAGCGCCTCGGCTATCTGGCTTCGGCATGCGTTGTGCGTGCAGACGAACGCGACGCGGGTTCTAGCTGTCATGGTGCGCTCCTCCAAGACGGTTGGCTCAGCCAGATTGTATCCTATACATTGACGGATATCGATCTGACAGATATATTGATAAATATCGATATGAAGACGAGAGGGGCTGATCATGGAGCATAACGGGGCGTCGTGGGTGAAGGAGATCTGCCTGCGCAGCACGTCGACATGTCCTGCCGATCTGTTGGAGGAGCTGATGGCGGTGCCGGAGTGTCCCACCTTCGGCCCCGTCCACCACTATCTTGCTGGTGCGGCGCTGCTCGCCTGCGCCAAGCGCGCGGGGGCGGACGGAAACCTCGAGGCCCAGCTCGACGAGCTGGAGGAGCGCTCCTCGGGTGTGCCGGGAGGGGCCTGCGCGCGCTGGGGCGTGTGCGGCGCGGCCGCCTCATGCGGCATGGCGCTCGCAATCGCGCAGGAAAACGCGCCGCTCAAGGAGGCGGGGTGGAGCGAGACCCAGCTCATGGTGGCAGATCTGCTCGAGAAGATCGCGCGTGCGGGGGCGCCGCGCTGCTGCAAGCGCGACTCCCGCATCGCGGTGCGCGAGGCGATACCGTGGTTCTCGCGCGCGCTCGGCGTCGAGCTGGAGCTGCCCGCGTCGCGCCCCGTCTGCACGGTCTCGAGCAGCAACACCGTCTGCATCGGGAGCTCCTGCCCGTATTTCGGCTAAGCGCTTCACAGGGGCGTCGATTGGTTCGTTTTGCGCCCAGATGGGCACTTTTGGAACGGGGCGGCTTTCGCTCATCGTAAGGGCGAAAGCCGCCCCGATTCGGGATTATCCGTCCGTCCGAAACCTGACCGATGGGCGCCCGTTCCACCTCGCGTATGTTAGAATTAGCTAACTCTATAAGCGTCGAATCCGGGGGGACCGCCATGACGTCCGCAATTCCGCTCCTCGCAATCGGCCTCGTCGGCTCGCTCGTGATGTTCGCCGGTGACATGCTGCTGTACTTCACGCCCGGCGCCTACGACATGGATGGCACCTTGAGACCCTACGCGAGAATCATGCGCGACCTGCCCGAGGGGCGCGTGCGGCTGGGCGGCATGCTCGGGCCGGTCGCCTCCTTTTTCTATGTCGTCGGGTTCGCAGGGCTGCCGATGCTCGCGACAGGCGGGTTCTCTTGGCTGACCTGCGTGGTTGCCGCCCTGCTCGCTTTCGCGCTCATCTGTGGCGGCGCCTACCACGCCCAGTATCCGTATCTCGCCATTGTCGCGCGTACGGGGGATGACGGACTTGTCGATCGGGTAGCCGGCAACATCATGGCGCTCCAGCGTCTGGCCACCATCCCGATGTACGCGACATTCGTGCTCCTCGGCATGCTCGTCGTGCTTGGCCAGACGCAGCTTCCGCCGTGGATGGTCGTGACCACGCCCCTTGTGACGTCGTTTCTCGGTTTCGCGTGGCTGCGTGTGCCCCAGCCGGCCCGCTGCGTACTGTTCGGCGGTTGGAGCAACCTCGTGTTCACGATCATGTTCGCGGCGATGATCGCCTTCGTCCTGCTGTAGGAGGGGGCGGCGGTGCGCATGGAGTGCTTCGATGTCGGGCAAGACGGCTTTCACGGGTTCCTGCATACGCCTGCAGCAGATAGCGATCGTGCCGCCCGCTTCGCCGGCAAGGCGCTCATCGTTATGGGCGGCAGCGAGGGCAACGAGAACATCCCGCGCGACCTCGGGGCGCGCTTCGCACATGAAGGCGTGACGGCGCTCGGGCTCTGCTATTGGAACGCGCCCGGTCTGCCGCGCGAACTCGTGGAGGTTCCCGTGGAAAGCGTCGAGCGCGCCGCGGGGCTCTTGCGGTCGCGAGGCTTCGAGAGGATCGGCGTCTACGGCATCTCCAAGGGCGGGGAGCTGGCGCTGCTCGCCGCCTCGCTTATGCCCGATATCTCATGCGCGGTGGCGCTCTCTCCGCTCGACCACGTGATGCCGGGTATCACGGGCAGCGGCAGCCTGCTGTCGAAAGGCGTGGCCGTGCGTTCAAGCTGGACGTGGCGCGATGAGCCGCTGCCCTGCGTCCCCGGTGGGATGTGCCTGCCCTACGCGAGCATCGTCCGACGGTCGCTTCGTGGGCGCCAGCTCGACATGCGCTTTGTGTACGAGCGGATGCTCGGCGACGCGACGGAGCAATCCGCCATCAAGGTCGAGCTGATCCGCGGTCCCGTGCTGCTGGTGAGTCCTGCGCGCGACTCCATGTGGCCGAGCGACGAGGCGTGCCGTCGCATCGAGCTTCGCCTTCGCGCCCACAGCCATCCCTGGGAAGTCGAGCGCCTTTCCTATGGGCATGCGAGCCATATCATCGTGCCCATGGACACCGGCATGCTCAAGCTGTTTCGAGAGGAGCGGCAGTTTCCCCGGGAGTGCGCAGCCAGCCGCGAAGATGCGTTCGGCCGCGTCCTCGATTTCCTGGAGCGGTGGCGGTGATTCGGCCCGCATCATAATGGGTCATTTGGGGACGTGCTTGTTTCAACCCATCGGCGCGCAAGCTCTTTGAACTGCTGGGGCGACACGCCGTGCGCCCGTGCGAACGCCGCCGCGAAGCTCGTGGGGGAGCGATAGCCCGCAAGCTCCGCCGCTTCCCTGACCGTGCGCCCCGACGTGAGCAGCGACCGTGCCTCCTGCAGGCGCATCTCGGTGAGGTACGCGCCCCATGAGCGCCCGGTCGTCCGCCGGAAGAGACGCTTGAACTTGGTGAGGCCCATTCCCGCGACGGTTGCGGCCTCCTGCTGGCTCGCGCCGTCGCGCCACCGCGCGTGCGCGAGCTCGATGGCGGCGAGGATGCCTGACCGGTCGCCTTGGCCTTTCGGCAGGGCCGCAGCCGTCGTTCCGACGAGCGCGCCGAGCAGCATCTTGGCGGCACCCTCGTAGACGAGGGAGGCGCCGGGTGCCTTCGGATCGGTACGGGCTATCTCGCCGAGCGCGGAGAGGACCCCCGGAGCCCAGCCCACGCTGCGGTGCATCTCAGCGAGAAGCGATGATATCTCGTCGATGGAGTCTCGGCCGAGCTCGGCGAACGCGTCGCGAAGGGCGTCCTCGAAGTACTCCACCTCCGTATAGGAAAAATGAGATCCCGCCAAAACGGGGGAGGTGACCCATCCCTCGCGCGTCTCGATGTAGGCGATCGCGGCGGCCTCCGTCGAGGCTTCGCGGTCATAGGGACGCGTCATCGGGCCGCGCACGGTGAGATAGCGGCGCGTGTCGATGGCGAACAGCGTGTCCTGGAACATGGTGAAATCACAGGTGACCACTGTGAAGTCCCCACAGGTCCAAGCGCGGTACCAGCCGTCTGCCCGAACCCCGTCGCCCAAAAAGAGCGTGCCGGCCCCTCATCTTGCTTTGCGGGTAGCATCCCCATGCGCTCGAGCTCTGCCGCCTGGAAGAGCTCCGGCTCTCCGTCCGGTCGCTCGGCTCTCGCGTCGGTCGTTTTCCCCATGGCCGTCTCCCCGTTCAATGCATCAGTTCAGAATAACTGTAAGTCTAATCTAACTTGTTGCGTCTGTACGGGGACTTCGTCCAGTCGCGACGGAAAGGGGGCCAGATGGCACATCGGAAGGAGGATGCGGGCAAGGAGACATCCTGGGTCGCCCGCGTCATCGGGTTCACGGGAGGCGGGAGGTGGCTCATCTACCTCTCCATGGTGCTTTCGGCGCTCTCCTCCCTCTGCTCGTTCGTGCCGTTCATCGCGGTGTACCTCGTGGTTGCGGATGTCGTTGCGATCTACCCCGATTTCGCGGCGCTGGACGCGGCACGTATGGCCGGTTTCGGCTGGATGGCGATCGCGGGCGTGGTGGGGAACATCGGGCTCTACCTCGCCGCCCTGCTCTGCGCGCATTCCGCCGCTTTCGATGCCGAGTACAACCTCAAGCTGCAGATGGCCGAGCATCTGGCGCGCATTCCGTTGGGGCGGCTCGAGGCGCTTGGCAGCGGGCGCGTGGGAAAGGTCATGGACGAGAGCGTGGGCGCCATAGAGGGTTTCTTGGCCCATTCGCTGCCGGACACGGTGGCGGCGTTCACGGCGCCTGCGGCCATCGCGGTGCTGCTATTCGTCTTCGACTGGCGCTTCGGCCTTGCCGCCGTGGCGTGCGTGGTGGCGGCTTTCGGCGTGGAGGCCGCCGGCTTCTCCAACAAAGCGGTCACGGAGAAGATGCGGCGCCACCTGGTCAACCAGGAGCACATGACCAACGCCACGGTGGAGTACGTGCGCGGCATGCCCGTGGTCAAGACGTTCGGTCAGACGGCGGAGTCGTTCGGGCGCCTTTCCGCCGCGGTGCGCGCCTATACGGACCTGGCGCTCGACGTGGCGCTGTTCTGGCAAAGCCTCATGCCCGCCTTCACGGCTATCATCAACAACGCCTACCTGTTCATCCTGCCGGTGGGCATCATCCTCGGTGCGGGACTCGCGGGCTCCGACTTTCGCGCCTTCGCGCTCGACTTCATCTTCTACCTGCTGTTCGTGCCCTCCATCGCGGGCGCGCTCAACAAGATGATGTACATCTCCGAGGACAGCATGATCATCGGCGCGCAGCTCGCGCGTATCGACGAGCTGCTCGGCATCGATCCGCTTCCCGCGCCGCGTCCCGAGGCGGTGCGCGCGCCCGAGCGTTTCGGCGTGGAGCTCGATTGCGTGTCGTTCGAATATGGCTCCGGTGGCGAGGAGGGCGAGGGCAGCGGCGCGCTCGCGCTCGACCGGGTGAGCCTTGCCGTGCCCGAGGGCACGACGCTCGCCATCGTAGGGCCGTCCGGCGCGGGCAAATCGACCGTGGCGAGCCTCGTGGCGCGCTTTTGGGACGTGGATGCCGGCGCGGTGCGCATCGGCGGCGTCGATGTGCGCGACATGGATCCCGACGACCTCATGGGCTGCGTGAGCATGGTGTTCCAGGGCGTGCACCTCTTTCGGACGAGCATGTTCGAGAACATCCGCATGGCCCGCCCCGACGCCACGCGCGAGGAGGTGGTCGAGGCTGCGCGCGCCGCGCAGGCCGACGGCTTCATCCGCGCGCTGCCCCAAGGCTACGACACGGTGTACGGCAGCGCGGGCGTGCATCTCTCCGGCGGAGAGGCGCAGCGCGTCTCCATCGCCCGCGCGATCCTGGCGGACCGTCCCATCGTGGTGCTCGACGAGGCGACCGCCTTCTCGGATCCCGAGAACGAGCATCTCATCCAACGCGCTTTCGAACGGCTCATGGCGGGCAAGACGGTCATCATGATCGCGCATCGTCTCTCCACCGTGGTGGGGGCCGACCAGATCGCCGTGATCGACGGCGGGCGTGTGGTGGAGCGTGGTCGCCATGGGGAGCTGCTCGCCGCGGGCGGCGCCTATGCGCGCATGTGGAAGCGCTACACGCAGGCCCTCTCGTGGGGTATCGGATCGGATGTCAAGTCGGAGGGTCTGGACGCGCCGTGCGTTTCGGCCGACAAGGAGGTGGTCTAGATGATGGATACGAACGGAAAGCCGCGGGTGCAGCGCGCGCTCGCGCTCACCGACGAGGGATATCGCAGCCTCAAGGGAGCCGTCGCGGCATGCACGCTCACCAACCTGGTGCTCATGGTGCCGTTCACCATCACGGTGATGGTTTTCGGCACGGTGCTCATGCGCCTCACGGGGCAGGATGTGGATTGGCAGGCGCTCTGGGGACTTTTCGCAGCGGGTGTCGTGGGGCTCGTCGCGGTCTTCCTTTGCGCGCGCAACGACTACCGGCGCACCTATGTGACGGCCTACCGCGAGACGGAGGCCACGCGCATGGGCTTGGCCGAGCATCTGCGCCGACTGCCCATGTCCTTCTTCAACCAGCGCGACCTCTCGGAACTCACCGAGAACCTCATGGGCGACGTGTCGAGTCGCGAGTCGCTCATGTCGAGCACGGTCCCGCAGCTCGTTGCGAGCTGCGTCTCCACTGCGGTCGTCTGCGTGATGCTCGCGTTCTTCGAGTGGCGGCTCGCACTCGGCGTGTTCGCGACCCTGCCGGCGGCGCTTCTCATCGTGCTCGCCGCGCGCGGACGCGAGCGCAGGCTTTTCGAGCGGCAGACCGAGGCGCGTCTTGCGGCCTCCGCGCAGCTCATGGATTACGTCGAGGGCATGCGCGACATCCGCGCGTGCCGGCAGGTGGGGGCGCAGTCGGCGCCTATGCGCGCGGCGCTTCGGGCCCTGCGGGACATCGCGATGAAGGTGGAGCTCGCGGTGGACGTATGCGTCTCTGCTGCGACCACGGTGCTCCAGGCGGGCGTGGGCATCACGGTTTTCTCGGGCTGTGCGCTCCTTGCGGGCGGTGAGGTCGACTTCCTCACGCTGCTCATGTTCCTGCTCATCGCCTCGCGCGTGTACGGACCCATCACGTCGATTCTCTCGCAGCTGCCGAATCTTTTGCAGCTGTCCGGGCGCACGGCGCGCCTGCGGGCGCTCGCCGACGAGCCGGTCGCTGCGGGCACGGGCGATGCGTCGGGTTTGGGCGTAAAGCCCATTGACCTGCGCGACGTGCGCTTTTCGTATGCCGACGGCGACGATGAGGTCCTGCGCGGCATCTCCTTCCGCATGGAGCCCGGCACGGTGACCGCGCTCGTCGGCCATTCCGGTTCGGGCAAGTCGACGGTCGCCAAGCTCGTCGCGCGGTTCTACGCCCCCTCGTCCGGCGCGATACGCGCGGGCGGGGTGGACCTGGCGGGGTTGGACGAGGAGTCGTGGCTGCGCAACGTATCCGTGGTCTTCCAGGACGTGACGCTTTTCGACGACACGGTGATGGAGAACATCCGCATGGGCCGCTTAGGTGCCACGGACGAGGAGGTGCGCGCGGCGGCGCGGGCAGCCCATTGCGAGGAGTTCATCGAACGGCTGCCTGAGGGCTGGGCCACGCGTCTCGGTGAGAACGGCGCACGTCTTTCCGGGGGAGAGCGGCAGCGGATATCCATCGCCCGGGCCCTGCTGAAGGACGCTCCCGTCGTGCTGCTCGACGAGGCGACGAGCTCACTCGATCCCGAGAACGAGACGCTCGTGCAGGACGCCGTGGGACGGCTTTGCGCAGGCAAGACGGTTCTCGTGATCGCGCATCGCCTGCGCACCGTGGCCGGTGCCGACCGGATCGTGGTGCTCGATCGCGGTTGCGTGGCCGAGCAGGGCACCCATGCCGAGCTTATGGCCGCAGGCGGTCTCTATGCGCACCTTGTGCGCATCCAGCAGGAGAGTCTCGGCTGGACTGTGGCTCGCCCGTAGCTATTCGGGGAGCGCCGATGTAGGTTTCGCGCCCGTTGGCAGCTCCGAAAAGGCATGCATACGAGTTTGTCATTGTTTTTCGGTGCCCTTTTCCCGCACGCGCTGCACCCGTTTGCATTTCCGCAGGATTCAACTGGGGAAATGCTAGAGGGTACGGCGCATGTGGCGCGGGGGCACCGAAAAACAATGACAAACTCGGTCCCTCCCTTTTCGCGCCGCCCGCAGGCCCCCGAATTCCCCGTTTTTTATGCAAGATCGTCACGAGAATATGCGGTTTGCGCCACGAGGGCGCATTGACAGGCGCTTCTCCAGGGACGCGCCCGGTCACCGAGCGTGCGCGGCGAGCTGCTACGGTAGGCTCGGAATGCGAGCGCCCGCGCACAGGGGAGCCGTTTCCCTCTGCGCGCGGGCGCGTGCTTTACTGCCGTTTGCTGAATCTCGAAGCGATCGCGGCGCCGGCAAGGGAGAGGACGCCGCCTACCGCGGCGACAAGAGGTGCGAGGAGGGAGGGGTCTCCCGTCTTGGCAAGCGTCTTGTCCGAGTCGCCTGCCAATGCGGTCGATCCGCCTTGGGGTGTGCCGGGCTGCTGCCCGATGTCCCCTGAGGGGGCGCCTCCATCGGAAGGATCGTTGCTGCCGTCTCCAGCGGATCCTTCGTCGTCCTGGCTCGGGTTGCCGGCAGCGGGGTCGTTTTCCTCGCCGTCCTGGTCCCCGTTCGAGCCTCCGGCATCTTCTCCGTTTCCGGAATCGTTACCGTCATCGCCATCGGAGCCGCCGTCATCGGGCGCATTCGAGTCTCCGGATCCGTCGCCGTCCTCGGGCTTGCTCTCCCCGGAGTCGTCGCCATCGCCGCCTTCGGGCTGCTCCTCTTCGGAGCCGTTTCCGGGCTCTTGGTCCGTATCGCCGTCCGAGCCGTCTTCCGGCCCCTCTGTGCCACCTTCGCCACCGGGCTGGTCTCCGTCACCGGCGTCTCCGCCCGTGCCGTCATCGCCGGGGCCAGTGTCTCCGCCGTTTCCGGGCTCCCCGCCGCCGGTGTCGCCGCCATCGGTGTCCCCGCCGTCGGCGTCTCCGCCCGTGCCGCTATCGCCGTCGCCGGCGTCCCCGCCGCCGGATCCGTCATCCCCGCCGCCCGGCTTCTCGTCCGCGCTGCCGGATCCGTCGCCGTCTTCCGATCCGTCTCCGGGCTGATCGTCCCCGGTGTCGCCGCCATCGCCGGCAAACTCCGTGCTGGGGTTCAGCCGCACGTCGTAGGCCACGACGCTGAACGAGGCCGGGTCGCCGTCTCCCACGTCGCCGGTGAGCTCGAACACGCCGTCGCGCGAGAATCCCGCGAGCTCGCCGTCCCGGTAGAGTTCCCACGCCGTCGTGGCGCGCGCGAGCTCGTCGCTGGGCATCGATGCCGTCACGCGCAGCGCGTTGCCCACGATGGCGACCTCGAGCTCGGGCTCGACCGCGCCGCCGGCCCCGACGATCTCCTCATAGGTCTTTGCCCCGTTGACGATCGCGGCGTCGGTGTTCAGCGAGAAGTAGCGCACCTTGCGCGGCATCGAGGGGTAGCGCGAACACCACTCCAGCACCTGGGGCGCCAGGTCGCGCTCGCCCAGCTCGTAGAGGTACTCGGCGAAGTCGTAGCCCGTTCCCATGGTGAACGCCACGGCCATGCGGTTGTACTTCACGCCCGTCGAGGCGTTCGAGGCGAGGTCCTCGATGGCCTTCACGGCCGCCGGATCGCCGCGCAGGATGCGCAGCGTCGCCCCATAGGCCCCGTAGCGCTCCACATCGGCTGCGGTCTTCTCGGAGTAGGGGCTTGCCGAGAAGTCGTAGCCCGAATAATCCCAATCGTCGAAGAAGTGCAGGCCGTTCCACCAGGTGGTCACATGCGTCCAGATGTAGGTTCCCCAGTCCCCGCCGTTCATCCAGTCGGGCACGTACTGCGGGTCGGCGGCCATCTGCGCCAGCTCCGCATCCCTGCGCTTCGTGGCGTTCATGGCGTTCACGTGGTAGTGGGCCGACGGGTTGAACCCCGTGCCCGCCGCGCGTGCGGCCTCAATGCCGCCGTGCCGCGCGCCCGCGATGGAGTACAGGTTGTTGGTCTCCTCGGCCACCGCGATCACGTTGTTGTCGAGCATGTGCCCGTATTCGTGCGACATGCCCCAGCCGTACATGCTCTCGCCCGAGAGAAACGTTGCGGCGCTGCTCTCGGGCATGTGGAAATACCGTCCGTACGCGTACATGGTGGAGGGGCTGGACACGGTGCGAGTGAAGGCCGTGTGCACGCGCGCCGTCGTGATGGCGTTGGGGCCGGTCGCCTCGCCCGCGTCAAAGCCGTCGAACGCCCAGTAGAACTCCAGGCGGTCCTGGATCGCCCGATTGGACTTCTCGATATAGGCGACGGCGTCCGCCTCCGACGCGATGTCCGCGTACGCCTTCGCCATGGCGGTGGCGCTCACGGCGAACTGCGCGTGCCCCGCATCACCCATCTGGATGAGCGTCATGTCCGCCGCCTCGCCCGCCTGCGCCCGCGCGGCATGGGCGCGGACCTGCTGCACGTAGTCCCAGAAGCGCTCCGGATGCGCGGCGTCGTGCTCGTAGAACGGGTGGGCGCCCAGGCCGGTGCCCAAGATGGGCTCGCCTCCGGCGTCCGGCGCATCGGCCGACTCGATGCGCACGCGGGCCTTGTTGTCCGTGGAGTCGTTGCGCAGGTAGAGCATGGAGCCGTAGGTCTTGCCCGTCAGGTCGACGGTGATCTGGTTCGCGCCGTTCACCAGCCGGGATCGCTGCTCCAGGTTGAGGGAGGGGTAGTTGTTCGTGTCGGTGACGCCCACCTGGCGCCATGCCACCGAGAGCTTGCTCGGGTCCTCGGCATCCACATAGACGGTGATGCGCCTGGCCTCGCCCGGCTTGAGGTAGAGCCCGGTTGCGTCCAGGTTGTCGAACTGGTAGCCCTGCTGGGTCCGGCGCGCCTCGGCGCTCGGGTCGCCCAGCTGGGAGAGCTCGCGCACCGAATCCTCGAGAACACCCCCGTGTTCGGCGAGGTAGGAGGCGTAGTGCTCGGCCTGCTCGATCTGCTGCAGGCGAAGGCGATGCTCGGGTGTGTCGATGCCGCCGAAGTGCGCCTCCACCGCCTCGCGCAGGCGATCGAAGGCGCCCGGCTTGTCGAGCTCCTCGCGCATGGTGAGGCCGAGGCGGTCGGCGAAGGGGTTGTCGAGCACGTCGAACAGCGCCGTCACGTCCGACGGGGCGAGCGCGAGGTTGCGCGCGTCGGACTCGTCGATGCCCACCGAGACGATTTTCTCGGGGGTGCCGCCCGTGCGGACGGAGAGCCGGGGCAGCGTGTCGCGGGCGACCTCGGGGGAGGGGCTGGACGCCAGCAGCGTCCCCGGGTCCCATGTGCCGGAGAGCACCACCTCGATGGGATCGTCGGCGGTGTGCTTTTCGGGCGCGTCGGCAAAGCTGAGCGAGCCTCCCTGCGCCAGGTTGATGCGGTCCGCGCCGTCGAAGCGCGCGGCTTTGCCCAGCTCGAGCGAGCCGCCCGCGTCTACGCGCACGCCGAAGGTGTTGTTGGGGGCGTTGTCTCCGATGGTGCCGCCCGTGAAGGAGAGCGTCCCGCTGTCCAGCACGTGGACGACGCCGTCTGACGACACGTTGGACGAATTCCCGGCGATGACGCCGCCCGTCATGCGCACCGTGCCCCGTGTCCACACGATGGACTCCGAATAGCTGGTGCGCATGCCGCGGATGGCGCCGGCGCGCATCTCGAACGTCGCGCCGCGCTCCACCGCCACGGCCGCGTTGCGCATGGCGAAGCCGTCGAGCAGCTCGCCGCCGTCGAGGACGAACGTGCCGCCGTGCACGTAGACCGAGGCCCACGGCTTCCAGGAGCACAGCGCGCCCTCGATGGCCGTGCCCGCGCGCATGGTGAAGGTCGACTGCTCGCGAATGGCCACTACGGCCTCGTTGGAATCGACGTCGGAGCCGTCGAGCACGAGCCTGCCGGAGGCGGGGTCTGCCGCCTCGAGCGTGAGCGATGAGCTTCCGAGCAGGCGGAACATGCCTGCCGTCTTGCCGCCCTCGAGGGGAAAGCCGGCGGCACGGGAGATGGTGGCCGCCCCTGTCGCGCGCAGGGTGATGGCGCGGCCCGCGTCGAGCACGACGGGTTCTGCGATGGCGATGTCGCCGGCGACCTCCACGACGTCGCCGGTCTGGGCCGCCTGCACGGCGGCGTTGAGCGTCTCGAACGCGATACGCGCTCCGCCCCGGACGATGGCGATCGGGGCCTGCGAGGAGTCGGCCGAGCCGTCAGATGCGGCGTCGTCCGAACCCGAGGACGTTGTCGGAGTCGCCGGCGCGTCGTCGGCGTTCGCGCTGCCGGCACCGTCCGTCTCGTGCTCGGCGCCGGCTGCAGGGGAGACCGCGTCCTCGGTATGGGCCGTGTCGGGCAGGGCGGGCGAGGCGGGTGCGGCCTGCGCCTCGGCTCCCGGGAGCGCAAGGCTCGCGGCGAGGACCGTTCCCAGAACGGCGGGTGCTATTGGGTTGGGCATTGCTGTGTCCTTTCGATCTCGCGCCCAAGGGGGCGTGGGGTCGTTACAGGCAGGGACATTCGTGAAATAACCTACCGTCAAAGTAGGTTAACCGATGACCGCGTTCGTCCCCCAAGAATCCACAGATGTGGACATGGGTTCGTTGGGGACGGGTTCGTTCCAACCCATGGGCGGCCCGCGTGGCCGCCCATGGGTTGGAACGAACCCGTCCCCAACGAACCCATCGGCCGGCGTTTTCCGGGTCCATCGCCCCATCGCACGCATCGTGCGATGGCCCTGCGGCTCCCGCTATGCACTGGACGCATAGCGGCATATCGACGCGGCGCCTGTACGGTGGCGTCGCGGGGGCGCACCATGGTCGTAGCAACCCGGCGGGATCGGTCCCGCGGCGGGATCCGTTCTATGCGAAAGCGAGGAGACCATGGAGTGCAAGACCCTATCCAACGGCGTGAAGATGCCCATGCTCGGCTACGGCGTGTTCCAGATCGACGACGAGACCACCGAGCGCTGCGTCGCCGACGCCATCGCGAGCGGGTACCGCCTGATCGACACCGCGCAGGCGTACGGCAACGAGCGCGGCGTGGGTGCGGCCGTCAAGGCGAGTGGCGTCGCACGCGAGGACCTCTTCATCGTGAGCAAGGTGTGGGTGTCCAACTACGGCGAGGGCGCGACCTACGACTCCATCAAGCGCTCGCTCGAGCTGCTGGGCGTGGAGCAGATCGACCTCATGCTGCTGCACCAGGCGTACGGCGACTACCACGCGGCCTGGCGCGACATGGAGCGCGCCTACGATGACGGGCTGGTGCGCGCCATCGGCGTGTCCAACTTCGACCCCACCCGACTGCTCGACATCTGCACGTTCGCGTGCATCGCCCCCATGGTCAACCAGGTGGAGACCCATGTGTTCTGGCAGCAGGGCTACGCGCACGAGAACATGGAGAACCTGGGCGTGGCCCATATGTCGTGGGGTCCGTTCGCGGAGGGCGCCAACGGGTTCTTCTCCAACCCGCTTCTGGCCCAGATCGGCGAGGCGCACGGCAAGAGCGTGGGCCAGGTCGCCCTGCGCTACCTGCTGGACCTCGGCGTCATCGTCATCCCCAAGTCCACGCACAAGGAGCGCATGGAGGAGAACTTCGACGTGTTCGACTTCGAGCTCACCGATGACGAGCGCGCCAAGATCGCCGAGCTCGACTGCGGCCGCTCCATGTGCTTCGACCACACGGACGTGCAGCTGATCGGCGGCCTGCTCCAGATGATCAAGGGGCAGATGCAGTCCTAGGGAAACGCGCCGGACGGCATGCTACATGCGGGCTTTGTCCACGATCGATCGGACGGCTTTGGGGGCATCGGCCATGGCGGCGACGTAGAACGTCGCATGGGCGCCGGCGTCTTGGATGGGGACGCTCACGCGGCTCTCGTCGCGCTCGAACTTGGTGACGTCGGTGACGAAGCCGAGGACGTCGGTGGTGCGGATCATGTCGCTGAGGACCCGTCCGTCCCGCTGCTCGATGAAGCGCGCCCGCGGCATGGCGTCGCGCACCACGTTGCCCCAGAAGCCCACGTCGGCGTTCATGAGGAAGGTACTGCCGTCCAGCTCGGCGAAGCTCACGCTCGCGCGCGAGGCGAGCGGGCTGGAGGCGGGGGCGAAGACGAAGAGGTTTTCGACCATGAGCGGGGCGCAGGTGACGTTGGGCAGGCCGAGGGGCCGGTTGGTGATGACGATGTCCGCGGAGCGGTCGAACAGCCGGCGCTCCACCTCCTGCTCCCGCTGATCGACCTCGCTGGTGAGTATGGTGCCGGGCAGCGCGGAGACGACCAGCTCGGTCAGGCGCCAGACGGGCGCGGGCGCCACGCTCGCCACGGTCACGGGGCGCTTGCGGCGGGCGAGCTCCTCGAAGGCGTCGCGCATGTGCCGTTCCTCGGCGAGGATGGCCCGCGCGTGGTTCAGCGCCTTGAGCCCCGCGTCGTTGAGGCTCGCGCGGTTGCGGGTCCGCTCGAACAGCTCGCATCCCAGCTCGCGCTCGAGCGCGCGCATTGAGCGGCTGATGCTCGGCTGAGAGGTGCGTAGCTCGGCGGCCGCCGCCGAGAAGCTCCCCGTGCGGGCGATGGCATCGAGCTGGCGCAGCTGTTCGAATTCCATGGCGTGCCTCCTTGCTACCGATGATACCGCGGCATCCCAGGCGATTCGGTTATAGCCGCGGGGTTCGACGGGGGCCACCAACGGGAACTTCCGTCTTCCCCGGTGCCATCGTACCGTTGCAGAAGAGATATATCGGCGAGGAACATGAAGAGAGGAAATCTGATGGACGAGATGAAGACGGCGCGCGTGCTGGGCAACAGCGGCATCGAGGTCTCCGCGCTGGGCATGGGCTGCATGGGCCTCACCCACGCAAGCGGCGATCCGCTGCCCCGCGAGCAGGCCGCGCGCGTGGTGCGCGAGGCGCACGAGATGGGCTACACCTTCTTCGACACCGCGGAGTGCTACGTGGGCGTCAACCCGGACGGGTCGACTGCCTACAACGAGGAGGCCGTGGGCGACGCCTTGTGCCCGGTGCGCGACGAGGTGGTGATCGCCACCAAGTTCGGCGTGCAGCACAACCTCGACCTCACGCTGTCGCTGGACAGCCGGCCCGAGACCATCCGCGCCTCGGTCGACGGGTCCCTCAAGCGGCTGGGCGTCGACTGCATCGACCTGTACTACCAGCACCGCATCGATCCCAAGGTGGAGCCCGAGGAGGTCGCCGGCGTCATGGCCGAGCTCATCGAGGCGGGCAAGATCCGCGCCTGGGGTATCTCGGAGACCACCGAGGACTATCTGCGCCGCGCCCACGCCGTCTGCCCGGTCGCCGCGGTCCAGATGCGCTACTCCATGCTGGCGCGCTGGAATGAGAGCCTGCTGCCCGTGCTCTACGAGCTCGACGTGGCGTTCGTGGCGTTCAGCCCCATGGCCAACGGATTCCTCACCGGCGCCTACTCGCCCGCGACGAGCTTCGAGGGTTCTCAGGACTACCGCGCGGGCATGCCCCAGTACACCGAGGAGGGCTACGAGAAGAACCGCGCGGTGCTCGGCCTGCTGGGAGACATCGCCCGCGAGCACGGCGCCACGATGGCGCAGGTGTCGCTGGCGTGGATGCTGTGCCGCAACCCGCGCATCGTGCCCATTCCCGGCAGCCGCAAGCCCGAGCGCCTGCGCGAGAACCTCGCCTCCTGTGACGTCGTCCTCAGCCCCGAGGAGGTCGCGCGCATCGACATCGCGCTCGACGGCATGGACCTCGCCGTCTTCGGCGGCCATCGGGCGGAGTAGCGGCAGCGCTCGACCCGCGTTATTTCCGGAAGCTATGACATGCCGCGTATGCGGCGGAAAGCGAGAGATCATGGAGTACATCGAGCTCAACAACGGCGTGAAGATGCCCGTCGAGGGCCTGGGGACCTTCCTCATGAGCCCCGTCGAGGCAGAGGCCGCGTCCATCGCGGCGCTTGAGGCCGGCTACGAGCACATCGACACCGCCAACGCCTACATGAACGAGCGCGCGGTGGGCCGCGCCATCGCCACAAGCGGCGTCGCGCGCGAGAAGCTGTTCGTGTCCACCAAGCTGTGGCCGAGCGTCTACGAGGCGGGCATGGCCGCCGTGGACGGCACGCTTGCGCGCCTGGGCTTGGACTACGTCGACATGCTGATCCTGCATCAGCCGGTGGGCAACTACCTGGCCGCCTGGAAGACCATGGAGGAGGCCTATCGTGCGGGCAAGGTGCGCGCACTCGGTCTGTCCAACTTCGAGCAGGACAAGATCGCCGAGGTCATCGAGGCCGCCGAGATCAAGCCCCAGCTGGTGACGGTGGAGTGCCATCCCTATCACGCACAGGCCGACCTGCGCGCGTTCCTGGCGCCTTACGGCACGGTGATCGAGGCGTGGTATCCGCTGGGTCACGGCGACAAGGGCCTGCAGGAGGAGCCCGTGTTCCAGAAGCTCGCGCGGAAGTACGGCAAGAGCGCAGCGCAGGTCATCTTGAGGTGGCACGTGCAGATGGGCACCTCCATCATTCCGGGTTCCAAGAACCCGGTGCACATCGCCGACAACGCGAACATCTTCGATTTCGAGCTCACCGACGAGGAGATGGCCGAGATCGCCAAGCTCGACGGCACCAAGACCTACTACACCGCCACGCCCGAGGCGCTTGCAGGGTATCTGGCCATGAAGCCCGACTTCGATTCCCAGGAGTAGCCGCCGGGGCGGATCGCCGGTTTTGCGCGGCGGATTCGATGCTTCCCGAGGGGTTCATGGGGGACGGGTCCGTTCAAACCCATTTCCAGTGCTAAACAGTCTTCCTTTCGATGGACATGCGGTGCCTGACCGGTACCGGTTTTGGGGAAGCGACGACCGGTTCATGCCGTGCACGGCGCCCGTCGTGAGACGGGTCTGCGGAGGCGATCGATCGCCGTCTTCCTAGTATCCCCCGTCAGACGCGCGCGGGACCCAGCGGCAGACGGCGCGGTGCGCACTTTTGGGAAGCGGGCTCGTACCGCAGGGTGTGCACGGCACCGCGTCGCGGGCGCCCAGGGCCCTCCTCGCTGTGGCTGCACGGACCGTCCACCGACGAAATCGACCGTTCACGGGCGGTTGGGAACAGACAGATTACCTGCCGAGATGCGGGAAATAATCGAAGTGAGCAAAGAGCTCGAAGGATCCAAAAGGGGATCGGACGTATCGAGTAAGGGGGTGAGTCCAACGGGCACAGAAGAGATATCAGCCTTTGGGCCCGCTCTCCACGCTACTGAGGTTCGATAGCATTTGGGGCGAGCGGACTCGCCCAACGCAGAACGGCGCGTATCCGTGAAAGGCCGTTGAGGGGCGCCAGCGGGCCCAGGTTGAACAAGTGAATTCGCATCTGTTCCTACGGTAAGAGGTTTGAGGCGAGTCCAAAGTACAGAGCATGCGGGCGGGACGAAGGTCCCGCCCATTTTTAATGCGCATGGGTCATGTGGGCATGGGTCATGTGGGGACGGGTTCGTTTTGACCCATCAGGAGCGCGGTGCTTTGGATGTGAGGTGCCAGCCGTTGCAGTAGGGGCATTTGTACACATGGAGACCTCGCGTGCCGTGGTTCGCGCAGCGGGCGGCGGCGTCGAGCGCGTCGGCGCGCGTGGCGTAGCGGTTTTTCGACGCGCAGGCCTTGTCGTACAGCGCCTCTTCGCGCTCTGCCGCCAGCTCGTCGCGGCGTGCCTGCTCGCGTTCGAAGAGGTCGCCCATGTCGCCCAGGGATGCCCTGAACGCACCGATGCGCTTGGCGTTTGCCGATGGCTTCCTGCTCGACATGAGGGTCCTTCCTTCTTGGCGCCGCGACGCGTCGTGCGACGGGCGGCATGTTGCGCGATCTTCTGCTAGTGTACTGTGGCGGAGGTGCCGGATATGCCCAGGGCCAAGGACAACATGATGATGCCAACAACGGCGGTGGACCCGTCCAACCTGCTGGTGGTCGCTGCCGCGCCGGAGCATCTTGCGGCGGCGCGACGTCTTGCCGAGCACCTCGGTGCGCGCCTGGGGGCCTCTGCCGACGAGCTCGCCGATGTCCCCTTGGGGCTGGTTTTCGATGAGGAGGGGCTTGCGCTGGCGGGGGCGGGAATGGCGCTGCGTGCCGACCTGACCGACATGAAGCCTCGCCTGAAGCCCGCGAACCTCAATCGCGAGCTGCTGGTCAAGGCGGCAAAGATCAAAGGGGCCGTGCAAACTCCGCTGGCGATCGATGCCACGGCGGGCTTCGGGCAGGACTCCCTGCTCTTGGCGGCGGCAGGGTTCAGGGTCAGGCTGTACGAACGCGATCCGGTGATCGCCGCGTTGCTGGCGGATGCGGTGCGCCGTGCATCGTTGGACCCCGACCTTGCCGAGATCGTCGCGCGCATGCAGGTGGTCGAGGGGGATAGCGCATGTGCTCTGAGGCAGCTGTCCGAGCCGCCCGATGTCGTCTACCTCGATCCCATGTTTCCCGAGCGCCGCAAGAGCGCCGCGGTCAAAAAGAAGTTCCAGCTGCTCCATCTGCTCGAACGCCCCTGCATGGACCAAGACGAGCTCATGGGGGCGGCCATGGCGGCCGCGCCGCGCAAGATCGTCGTCAAGCGCCCACTGAAGGGCCCCTACCTGGCAGGCGCCAAGCCGAGTTACAGCATTTCGGGCAAGGCGATCCGCTACGACTGCCTCGTGATGAGCCGCCCGGCGGGGTAGAGAGCCGCCTGCCATGGGCATGCGATTTTGACGTGCATACAGTCCCGGCAAAACCGCAGGTAGCGAAAATTGCTATGCATAAAAAACCGGTCGAAGAAAAACCCATCGAGGAGGTAGGCTGAGTTTGTCATTGTTTTTGAGTGCCCGATTCCCACAGGCGCCATACCCCTCAACAAAACCGCAGGATTCAACTGGGCAAATGTCAGAGGGTATGGCTCGTGCGAAGAAATGGCACCCAAAAACAATGACAAACTCGTATGCATGGATTTTCAGGGTCCCGCGGGGAGCCTATCGTAGCCGATCTGCCTCCGCGGCCGGGTCGTGCGTCGAGCGCCGCCCGGGCTCCTATCCCATGGCCGCCTGCGCCACCGCGATGATCAAGGCAAACAGCGGGGTGACGGCGCTCACGACCACGCCGGCGATGGAGCAGATGAAGCCGACCGTCGCGGGCATGTCCTTGCGGTAGTCCGCTTTGCGCGCCCGCCGCGATACCACGATACCCGCGATGCCCGCCGCGACGCCGATGAGCTGCAGGGGGACGATGGGGGCGAAGCCCAGCAGGATGGCGAGGGCTCCCAGCAGAATCGATGCGTACTCCAAGGGCATGGCGATCTCCCAAATTGTCGTTATTGGCCACGTTGACGTGCGGCGATGGCATCTATCATACGACGCGGCAGACGGGGCGCCACCATATGTCGCGTTCCTCTATATCCGCATCGCGTCGCGCAATATCCGCCGTAGGCAAGCCTTAAGAATTAAGGAACTTTCAAGGCTCCGTGCGCCGTGCGGTCATGAGCGCCCTGCATGATGGGAATACACAGCAATATGCGAGAGGCGAAAGGATCGACGCATGCGCGTGGTGGGCAACATCATCTGGATTCTTCTGGGCGGCATCTGGACCGCATTGGGCTGGCTCCTGCTCGGCTTGGTGTTCTGCATCACCATCATCGGCATCCCCCTTGGGCGGCAGTGCCTCAAGATGGCCGGCCTGACGCTTGCGCCGTTCGGCAAGCAGATCGTCTATGGCGGAGGCGCGCCCTCGTTGGTCGCCAACGTCATATGGGTACTGCTCGCCGGCATCCCGATGGCGATCGCATACTGCATTGCCGGTGTGCTCAACTGCATCACCGTCATCGGCATCCCGTTCGGCCTGCAGAGCTTCAAGATGGCAAAACTTTCGCTGCTGCCCTTCGGTGCCGAGGTGAGATAGCGCGCGGCCGCCCCGAGGCGCCGCGCGCTCGCGTAAACAAGGAGCGTGACAGCTATGAAAAAGATCCTGTTGATTTCCGGTTCCCTGCGCAGGCAGTCGTTCAACACGCAGATGGCGCGTGAGGCAGCCAAGCTGCTTGAGGGGCGTGCACGCGTCAAACTGCTCGATTTCTCCGCGCTGCCGTACATGAACCAAGATCGCGAGCAGCCGGTGCCCGAGGTCGTCGCGCGCGTGCGCATGGAGGTCCAGTCCGCCGACGGCCTGTGGTTCTTCACGCCCGAATACAACTACAGCTATCCCGGCGTTCTCAAGAACATGCTCGACTGGATGAGCCGACCGGTCAAGCCGGGGGAGACCGCGACGGCCGTCGCAGGCAAGAAGGCGGCCATCTGCGCCGCGGCGGGCCGCTCCGCCGGTGCCGGCGCCCGCGCTAAGCTCAGCGAGCTGCTACAGGCCATAAAGGTCGACCTGATGGCGGAGCCCCAGCTCGGCGTGGTGCTCGACCGCGAGGCGTTCACGAGCGACGCGCTCTCGCTGACCGACGAGCAGCGCGCCGAGCTGGCAGAGCAGGCCGATGCGTTCCTGTCGTATTTGGGAGAGTAAGGCGTAAAAGCCCCTCTACGCCTCTCGCACCTTCGGCGCCCTCGCCGGCACAACATGCCGCCGAGGGCGCCTCGTCGCGTGCCGCGGGAGTATACTGGCGAGTCTGAATCGAGAGGGAGGTTGCTTCGTGGCGGCGACGGAACAAGGTGCGCGTCCAAGCGTGGGCGTGGTGCTCGAGGGCGGCGGATTTCGCGGGATGTACACGTCGGGCGTGATCGACGTGTGGATGGAGCGCGGGCTGACCGCCGACGCGACGGTGGGCGTGTCCGCGGGCGCGACCTTCGGCTGCAATTTCAAGTCGAGGCAGATCGGGCGCGCGCGGCGCTACAACAAGAAGTACTGCGCCGACCCGCGCTATGCGAGCCTTCGCAACTGGATATTCAAAGGCGACCTGTTCAGTCGGGATTTCGCCTACGGCGAGCTGCCGTGGAAGCTCGATGTGTTCGATAGCGCCACGTTCGCGGCGGACCCCATGCGCTTCACGGTCGTCGCGACCGACATCAACGCCGGCTGCGCCGTCTACCACGATCTTGGTCCGGGCGATGTCGGCGATATCGAGTGGATCCGCGCGTCGGCCTCCATCCCCATGGTGTCGCATCCGGTCCAGCTCGAGGGCCGAGAGCTGCTCGACGGCGGGATCGCCGATTCCATCCCGGTGGCCTGGATGCTCGAGCAGGGGTATGACCGGACCGTCGTGGTGCTGACGCAGCCGGAAGGGTACCGCAAGGAGCCCAACAGCCTCATGCCGCTGCTGCGCATCTGGCTGCGCCGCTACCCCAAGCTGATCGAGCTTTTGGCCGACCGCCATGTCCGCTATAACGAGACGCTGGACGCGATCGCGCGCCTCGAGCGGGAGGGCGCCGTGTTCGTCGTGCGCCCGAGCGAATCGGTCAAGATGCCGATGATGGTGCGCGACCCCGAGATCCTTGAGCATGCGTACCAAGTCGGCGTCGCGGATGCCCGGAAGACGTTCGACAGCCTGCTCGATTATTTGTCATAGAGACCATGGCGCGAAGGGCTCCGGGAGGGTACAAAGGGGCTGGCCGCATTCTGGTTCGCGCAGGTGCGGCGCACTCGATATATCCAGGTGAGGAGGAATCCCATGTCTGATTTCGTGACGACGCAGCGCCATGTGGTGACCCTGGCGAACGGCGACCGCGTGCCCGCGCTGGGTCAGGGCACATGGTATCTCGGCGACAGCCGCTCGACGCACGACCGCGAGGCCCAGGCGCTGCGCGCCGGCGTCGCCTCCGGCATGACGCTGATCGATACGGCGGAGATGTACGGCAACGGCCGCAGCGAGCGCCTTGTCGGCGACGCGCTCGACGGAGTGGCGGTAGCAGGGGGCCAGCTGCGCGAGGCCGACGGCACGCGCGCCAAGACGCTCGACCGCGACGAGCTGTTCATCGTCTCCAAGGTGCTGCCGTCGAACGCCGGAGAGCCTGACATCTTCGATAGCTGCGACGAGACGCTCGAGAACCTGGGCGTGGACTATCTCGACCTGTACCTGCTCCACTGGCGCGGCATGGTTCCGCTGGCCGAGACGGTGGCCTGCATGGAGGAGCTGATCGCTGAGGGCAAGATCCGCGCGTGGGGCGTCTCCAACTTCGATACCGACGACATGGAGGACCTCTGGCGCGTGCCGGGCGGGCAGAACTGCCAGGTGAACCAGGTGCTCTATCACCCCGGTTCGCGCGGCATCGAGTTCGATCTGCTGCCGTGGATGCGCGATCACGGCGTCGCCCTGATGGCGTATTGCCCGCTCGCGCAGGCGGGCACGCTGCGCGGGCGCCTGTTCCGCTCCCCGGAGCTCGCCGAGGTCGCCCGTCGCCACAACGTCACGGTGCCCCAGGTCATCTTGGCATGGGACATCCGCGGCGGCGATACGATTGCCATTCCGCGCAGCTCGCGGCCCGAGCACACGCTCGAGAACGCGGCGGCCGACGCCATCGAGCTGACCGAGGACGATCTGGCGCTCATCAGCCGCGCGTTCCCGGCGCCTTCCTACAAGGTGCCGCTCGACATGGAGTGATTCGCCGCGCTTCGTGCACGCATGCAGGCACGTTCGATCGCGCCGCACCCGGGCCCGTCTGCCGGTTTTCGCCGACAGGCGGGCCCGTTTTGGGATGCACCGATCGACTCGTTCCGCCCCACGGAGAGGCCCCTTCCCGCACGCTCGCATAGTGAGGCGCCCCGTTGACAGATGTTGTGCTCTGGGAAGCACTTTTAGCCCATACAATGATTTCGGATGGTGCTAGTGCAAGGAGGAGCCATGGCCGAGAATCTGGGACCCGCCCTAATTGATCCGGAGGGCTGCCGTCACAACCTGAGCGTGCGCGAGTATCAGCTCCTTGTGTCGTTTGCCACGCATGCGGGGGTGAGGTTTGCACCGTCCGGCGAGGCCGACGCGGTGATCACCACCGGTCAGGCGGCGGATATCCTGGGCGTCTCGCGGCGCACGGTCACGCGCATGCTCGACCGTGGGGAGCTTCCTGGTATTCGGCTGGGCCTCAACCATCATCGAAGCGTTCGTCTGGCCGACGTCCTCGCCTTCAAGGACCGCGGGGTCGCCAGCAGGGAATCATAGGGGCGTCTCGGACGCAGGGCTTGAGCGCGTCGCCATGTCGCCGCCCGTGCCTGCAGGTACGGGCGGCGTGTTGCATGGGTGCACGTTGCGCGCAGGAGATGGAGGCGGGGGATCATGAGGGTTTTCATAGCGCTTGAGCTGCCCGAACCGTTTGTCGACGACCTCGCCGCCGTGGCGCGCCAGCTTGCTGTCCACGTTGCGGGCCGGTACATGAAGCGCGACACCTACCATGTGACCTTGGCGTTTTTGGGCGAGATCGACGAGGGGACGCTGCGCGCCGCCCTCGATGCGGTCGACGAGGCGTGCGCCGGCGCAGGGCCGATCCCGCTTCGCGCGTCGGGTCTGGGACGGTTCGGCGCGCCGAGCGATGCGACGCTGTGGCTCGGTCTGGATCCGGTGGGCGAGCTCACGAGGCTCGCGGAAGGGGTGCGCGAGCGCTTGGGGTCTCACGGGGTCCCGTTCGACAAGAAGGCATTCCGCCCGCACATCACGCTGGCGCGCCGGGCGAGGATCGCCGGCCGCCCGCTGCCGGCACTTGCGTTCCCGTGCCCTGACGAGGCGTCGCGCGTCACGGTGTTCCGCAGCATATTGGATAGCTCGGGGGCGACGTACAAGCCGCTGTACACCGTCGAGCTCGCATAAGGGCGCCCGCATCCACCATGGCGGATGCGGGCGAAATCTTAGAGGGGATCGGTTGGGGGCTTCCCTTAGCCTTCCAGCAGCTCCTCGATGAAGCCGACGCGGTAGTTTTTGAACACCGCCTCGCCCTCTTCGGCCGTGGCGTCCAGATCGAGGTCGGCCATGATGCCGAAATCGTGATCCCCGTCGCTATCGGAGAATATCTGGTGGACGTGCCAGACGTGTTCGGCCTTCTCGTCGCGCTCATCGATGGCGATGAACGCGGAGGAGCGGGCGTCGGCGTCCAGCAGCAGCTCCTCGTGCGCCTCGAAGAACGCATCGAGGGCGCGCTGCCAGCGCGTCTCGGTCATACCCCAATCGGCATCGAGGGCGCCCAGCTCGTCGACGCTGCCGGAACAGGCCAGCGAGACGCGGCGGATGAGCGCGTTGCGGACCAGAAGCGTCATGCCGCGACGGTCGGAGACGACCGCGTCGGCATCCGTCGGGGGAGCGGCGTCCAGGGCGACCGGGTCGCCCGCCGCCTCCCATTCGTCGACCAGGCTCGAGTCGACGGACCGCACGACGAAGCCCAGCCAGGAGATGATGTCGGTGAGCTGCTCGTTGCGCTTGTCGATGGGGACGGTGCGGTCGAGCGAGCGGAACGCCTCGGCGAGGTAGCGCAGCAGGATGCCTTCCGAGCGCGCGATGCCGAGCTTTTGGATGTAGCCCTTGAAGTCGGCGGCGCTTTCCAGCATGTCGCGCAGGACCGATTTGGGGCTCAGCGCGTAATCGTTCGCCCAGGGCACCTTCTCGCAGTAGCTCGCGAACGCGGCGTCGAGCATGTCCTCGAGGGGCTTGGGGTACGTGATGTCGGCGATCTTCTCGAGACGCTCCTCGTAGTCGATGCCGTCCGCCTTCATCTCGGCCATCGCGTGGGCGCGGGCCGCGCGCTCCTGCGCGCGCAGCACCTGCTTGGGGTCCTCGAGCGTGGCCTCGACCATGGAGATGAGGTCGAAGGTGTAGGTCTCGCTCTCGGGATCGAGAAGCTCGAGCGCGGCGAGCAGGAAGGGGGAGAGGGGCTGGTCGAGGGCGAAGTCGTCGGGCAGGTCGACGGTCAGCGAGTAGTCCAGGCTGCCGTCATCGAGCTCCTCGCGCACCACGACGCCCGAGTCGATGAGGGTGGCGAAGATCTCGTCGGCGCGCGCCGAGAGCGCGAGCTTCTCCTCGGGGGTCTGCAGGGAGCGCTCGATGAGCTCCTCCACATGCGCCCGGGCGTCGCCGCCCTGCTCGACCATGGAGAGCACCATGGAGTGCGTGATGCGCAGGCGCGGCTTGAGCGTCTCGGGGGCCGATTCGATAAGGCGGTTGAAGGTCTGCTCGTTCCAGGTGACGAAGCCCTCGGGCGGTTTCTTCTTCTTGATCTTGCGCAGCTTCTTGGGGTCGCCTCCCGCCTTGGCGACCAGCTTGGCGTTCTCGATGTCGTGTTCGGGGGCCTCGGCGATCACGCAGCCCTCGGTATCGAATCCCGCACGGCCCGCACGGCCGGCGATCTGATGGAATTCGCGGGCGCGCAGGCGGCGCATGCGGTGGCCGTCGAATTTCGTGAGCGCCGTCAGCAGCACGGTGTGGATGGGCACGTTGATGCCGACGCCCAGCGTGTCGGTGCCGCAGATGACCGGAAGCAGGCCCTGCTGGGCGAGCTTCTCCACAAGCAGGCGGTAGCGCGGCAGCATGCCGGCGTGGTGCACGCCCACGCCGTTCGACAGCAGGCGCTTCAAGATCTTGCCGAACGCCGTGGTGAAGCGGGTCCCCTTCGACGCCTCCTTGATGGCTTCGCGCTGCTCCTTGCTGGCGACGCCGAAGTTGGCGAGCGAGCTTGCGGTCGATAGCGCCGCATCCTGCGAGAAGTGCACGATGTACAGCGGGGCCTCCCCGCGCCGAAGCGCGAGCTCCACCGTGCCCTCGAGGGCGGTGTCCACGTACTCGTAGGCGAGCGGCACTGGCCTGGGGGCGTCCGCCACGACATCGACGTCGGCGCCGGTCTGCGTGCGCAGCGCGTCGGCGATGGCGGTGACATCGCCCAGCGTGGCGCTCATGAGCATGAACTGCGCGTGCGGCAGCGTGAGCAGGGGGACCTGCCAGGCCCATCCGCGGTCGGGGTCGGCAAAGTAATGGAATTCATCCATGGCGACGCATCCGACGTCGGAATCCTCACCCTCGCGCAGGGCCTGGTTGGCCAGGATCTCCGCCGTGCAGCAGATGACGGGCGCCGCGGTGTTGATGTGCGTGTCGCCGGTGATCATGCCCACGTTGTCGCGGCCGAGAACCTCGACGAGGTCGAAGAACTTCTCGCTGACCAGCGCCTTGATGGGAGCGGTGTAGTACACGCGCTTGCCCTGCGCCATGCCCATGAACAGCATGCCGAGCGCGACGAGCGACTTGCCCGATCCGGTGGGCGTGCCCAGGATGACGTGGTCGCCGGCGGCGAGGTCCATGAGCGCCTCCTCCTGATGAGGCCACAGCTCGATGCCCTGCTCCTCGGCCCAGCCGAAAAAGCGCTCGAACGCCTCGTCGGGCGTAAGCCATGGTTCGGGCTCGCTGCCGTCCTCGGGCTCCCACCAGCTGGGCGAAAGGGTGCCGAGGGATCCCGCCGCGAGCTCGCCGGTGCCCCCGGCAAATGAACTCGCCGAGGCGGTCGGCGCGGATGTCGTTGCGTCTGTCACGTCGTCTTCTTTCGTGAGGTCCTTGTCTGCGTGTCCACCATTATGTCGCAAGGTCGCATCTGAGGGAAACGCCGAGCAGCCCATTCCTGGGCGGGCGACCCCGGCGCCAACATGACGGGCATTGTTGCGACTTTCTACATAACCGCAGGTAAACGGTTTGTCCAACGGCATGTGCGGCACCGGGCTCTGCGTGAAGGCGGGAATGCATAGGGCCATCGAATCCGTACCATATGGCACAAGCCGAATCTGTGCGTCGCGCTATCGAGGCGATCGGCGCTATCTGGTCGTTTGGGGGATGCGCGACTTGCCTTTGAGCTGGCGGTTCTTGAAGTTCTCGACGGCCGCCTCCATGCCGAGGGGCACGTAGTCGAGGGCGAACAGGTCGTCGGGCAGGTACAGCATGAGGCTTTGCTCCGCGTCGCGCCCCGCTTGGATCTGCGCGGCGTCGGGCTGCGCTCCAGGTGTGGCGCAGATTCCGTAGACGGCAGCGCCCCGCTCGGTGAGCCGCTCCTCGTACTCCGTCTGGGGGAAATCGGGATGCTCGGTGCGCGTGTCCGACGAGATCCAGAGCACGTCGTAGCCCGCGGCGGTGAATTGCAGCTTGGCGTATTCCCACAGCGGCAGGCTGTCGGTCCGCAGCGTGAGCGTGGCGCCGTGCGCGAGCAGGGGCCGATATGCCAGCAGGTGGTCGACATTGACTAGGCGTTTTGCGGCGTGGTGGCGCTTGGGGTGCGGAGTCGGGAAATTCAGGGTGATGGCGTCCAACTCGCCGGGCGAGAAGATCGCGGGGAGCGCCGCGGCGCCGCGCGGCACGATGACTACGTTGCGCAGGTGCTGCTCCACGACGCGCTGGGCGGCGTAGGCGATGCAGACCGGCTCGGCGTCCATGCCGACGTACAGCGTATGGGGGTTCCGCTTGGCGCAGCGCGTGATGAAGGCGCCCTTGCCGCATCCGAGATCGAGATGGACCGCGTCGAACGCATCGAGCCCCACCGGCTCCGAGGACGGGCCGCACGGCCAGCACGCGTGCGCCCATCTGCCCGCGAACGTCTCGGCGTGCTGCTCGATGGCGTCCGCGTAGCGCATCAGGCGCTCGTCGAGGTCGAAGTTCTTGGGGAGGCGGATGTGCGTGAGGCCCATGGTGTCCTTACGGTCGGCAACGGTTGACGACCGTGGATTGTAAACGATTGGACGGGCCGGCCCTCGTGCGTCACGCGCCGGTCACGAGGTATGCATCATATGCATGGTCGGGGCGGTAGCCGAGCTGGCCTGCAAGCGCGAGCGAGGCCGGCGTGTGCGCGTCCCAGTTGGGATAAAGGTCCCGGTCGAGGCAGGCGAGCATGAGGGCGGCGGAGCAGGCACGCGCAAGGCCGTGCCTGCGACGGTCGGGACGGGTGTCGACCTCGATCTCGATGGCGTCCGCGCAGCGCACATACGTCGACGCGCCCGAGACGACGACCCCGCTCTCCAGGGCGATGACGCCGACGCCGAGCTCGGCAAAACGGGGATAGGGGTCGAGCTGGGCCACGAGGTCACGGCTCCAGTCTTGGTCGAGGCATGCGTGCCACAGGGGCTCGTCGATGGCGCGCAGGGCGACGCCGGCGGGCAGGGCGGAGGCGAGCCGGTGCAGGTGCATGCGATCGAATTCGTCTGGATCCTTGGACGTCGCGTAGCGCGTGTGCGGTTCCGCGCGCCGTCCGGGCATCCGCTCGATGAGCCGGCTCCATGCGGCATCCTGGGGAACGACGATCGAGAGGCCGGACGTGCTGCGCGAGCACGCGGCTTCGAGAAGTGCGGGGTCGGGCTCTCCTCCTGTGAAGACGAAGTCTCCGACCATGGCGACAGCGGATGTGGGGCGGTCGGCATCGTTGGCCATGATGGCGCCCATGGTGCCCTCGAGGCATGCCCGCACGCTCACGTCATCGCGCCCGGAAAACAGCGACGCGGCGCGCACGGGATCGGAAAGCACGGCGTTCACGAGCCCCCCTTTCTGCAGACGAGGTAGCGGTTGAGCGCATGGGTGCGGCCGTCTGCCGAGAAGCGGGCGCACTCGTGCATGCCGTGCTTCGCCAGGTGACCGGCGAGCGCGTCGATCTCCGTCTCGTCGAAATGATGGCAGTAGCGTCGCGCCTGCGCATCGTCTTGCCAGCCGAGGAAATGGTCGCCCGCCTCGAGCTCGTCGGTGGGCCACCCGGCGCGGCGCGCCCCTTCGTCGGCGACGCGCACCTTGGCCGATAGCCTCGCATCGTCCATGAACTGCCAAAACGAAAGCACGAGCAGGCCCGAGGGGGATACGCGCGCGGCGAGGGAATCGAGAAGGGCGCGGCGCAGCGAGCCGCCGGGGACGTGGTGCATGAAGCCGAACGAGACGACCAGGTCGCATGTGGGGATGTCGCCGAGGGGGTCCGTGCCATCGAGCAGGCCGCCGAGGATGTCGCGCTCGACGAAGCGCACGCTTCCGTCGCTGGGAAGGTCCGCGGCGAGCTGGGGCGCGTTGTCGACTGCGACGCAGCGCCAGGCCTGCTGCGGTGCTCGAGAGAACAGGAAGCGCGGGAACCGGAGGTTGCCGCACGCGACGTCGAGCACCGTGCGCTGCTCGGCGCATGCGAAGGTGTCCTGGACGATTTCGGCAACGCGCTGCCAGCCGTCCCACGGCGCGGATCTCGTTGCCGAGAACGACGCGGCGTGGTCGCGGTAAAACGCGCTGTTGCAGGCGATGAGCCGTCGCGCGAGCTGTACATCCATGGAGGCGCCCCCAGACCATATGCAGATGGATCCGCTGCTTCCCGAAGCGTCATTGTACAATGCGGGGCATGGAAGACATCATTGTGAACATACTCGCTATGCTGCGTCGCGGCGAGGTGGTGGATGACGACGCGCTCGTCAAGCTCGTGCACGCGCAGGCCAAGCGGACGGGCGGTGACAAGCGCGCGTTCGCCAAGCGCCGCCTGCTGCCGTTCTATCAGAGGGTCAAGCGCGAGGAGCCTGAACGCTGGGAGGCGTGGGGAGTCACGCCCGAGCTCGAGGAGGGGCTGCTTCGGGTCTTGCGTATGAAGCCGCGCCGCTCCGCATCGGGGGTGGCCACCATCACGGTCATCACGAAGCCCTGGCCCTGTTCGAGCGACTGCCGGTATTGCCCCAACGACGTGCGCATGCCCAAAAGCTATCTGCACGACGAGCCCGCCTGCGCGCGGGCGGAGCAGAACTGCTTCGACCCCTATCTGCAGGTCTCGACGCGTCTGACGGCGCTCACGCAGATGGGACATGCGACCGACAAGATCGAGCTCATCATTCTGGGCGGCACATGGAGCGACTACCCGCGTCCGTATCAGATCTGGTTCGTGAAAGAGCTGTTCCGTGCGCTGAACGACGGAGCCGTGTCGGGTGTGGCGGCAAACCCCATGCTCGCGGAGCCGGGGCAGGATAAGGGGGCCGTGCTGGCGAGCACGACGCACGTGCCGGCGGAGGTCGCTCGGCGGCGCGCGTGGTACCGCGCGTGCGGCATCGCGTCGGATCCACAGGAGCTCGCCGCGTTCGCGGGTGAGGCCCAGCACGCGGTGGATGCGGGCGAGACCGGCTACAACCAGGCCGTGCGCGCCCTGTTCGGCTCGAGCAAAGCGTGGTCGCGTGCGGCCGCGGGGCAGACGGCGACGATGGAGGAGCTTGCCCGCGAGCAGCGCGCCAACGAGACCGCGCGCCACCGCGTGGTCGGCCTGGTCGTGGAGACGCGCCCGGACGCCATCACCCCCGAGGCGCTGACGCTCATCCGGAGGCTGGGCGCCACCAAGATCCAGATGGGCGTGCAGAGCACCGACCAGCGCATCCTCGACCTCAACGAGCGGCACATCACGGTCGGGCGCATCGGCGAGGCGTTCGACCTGCTGAGGGCGTTCGGCTTCAAGATCCACGCGCATGCGATGGTGAACCTGCTCGGCTCCACGCCCGAGTCGGACCGGCGCGACTACGAGCGCCTCATGACCGATTCGGCGTTCCAGCCCGATGAGATCAAGCTCTACCCGTGCGCCCTCATCGAGGGGGCGCGCCTGTGCCGCGATTTCGATTCCGGGGCATGGGCGCCGTACGCAGAGGACGAGCTGCTCGGCATCCTGGTCGACGACGTGCTCGCCACGCCGGCGTTCTGCCGCATATCGCGCATGATCCGAGATTTCTCGACCAACGACATCAAGGCGGGCAACAAGAAGCCGAACCTGCGCCAGCTGGTCGAGGCCCGCCTTGCCGCGTCGGGCGCGGCGGAAGACGGCCGCGCTGCCGTGCGCGAGATCCGCTATCGCGAGGTCGGCACCGCGGACATCGATCCGGACGACCTGCGTATGGAGACGGTTGCCTATAAGACGACGAACACGCGCGAGCGCTTCTTGCAATGGGTGACCGTCGACGGGCGCATCGCCGGCTTCCTGCGCCTTTCGCTGCCCGACTCCGCGTACGTGCGGGAACATGCCGGCG
Source organism: Collinsella ihumii (assembly GCF_030385545.1). Lineage (NCBI taxonomy): Bacteria > Bacillati > Actinomycetota > Coriobacteriia > Coriobacteriales > Coriobacteriaceae > Collinsella > Collinsella ihumii. The sequence goes on from NZ_JAUEIQ010000001.1 coordinate 138,007, forward strand.
AGCTGCCCATCGCTGCGGAGGAGGCCATGATTCGCGAGGTGCACGTGTACGGCATGGCGACGCGCGTGGGCGAGGAGGGCCATGCCGCCCAGCACCTGGGGCTCGGCCGCCGGCTTGTCGAGCGCGCATGTGCTCTGGCACAGGATGCGGGCTATCGCCGCATCAACGTGATCAGCGCGGTGGGGACGCGGGAATACTATAGGCATCTTGGTTTCACCGATTGCGGACTCTATCAGCAAAAGGAGCTGTAAATGGACGAGCGATGGACGCCGCGGCCCACGGCCGAGCACAATATGTCGGGCGCCTCGTGCCCGCGACCTGCGCGCGGAGGCATGCCGGAAGAGGCCGTCGACGTCGTCGTGATCCTGGCGATCGCCATCGCGTGCACCATCGGCGGTGCCTCCGGCGGCGCGGCCGGTCTCGCCATGGCGATCCTGTTCGCTCTGGCATCGGTGATCGCCATCGTCTACCTGCGGTTCGATCCGCACATCACCCATACCGCGAACGGTTTCGCCCTGATTCGCACCCGCCGCATGCGCGACGGGTCGCTCGCCCGCGTCTTTCGCCAGGGCGGGGTGTACCAGTCGGCGACCTATCTCGATGGGCGCAGGTTCGAGCCCGTATTCGCCTACCAGCGCGCGTTCGATATCGTCTTCGACCTCGAGGGGCAGAAGTTCGAGCGCACCGGCCGCGGCGTCGTCGACGTGCTCGCGCTCGGAGGGGGCGGCTACGCATGGCCCAAGCACGCGCTCATGAGCCATGACAATCTGCATATGGACGTGGTCGAGATCGACGAGGCGGTGACGCGGGCGGCGCGCCGCTGGTTTTTCGTCGACGAGCTCGAGGTGCGGGCGGGCGACCGCCTGCATATCATCACGGCCGACGGGCGCGCCTATCTTGAGGGCGAGCGGGATGCCGGGCGTTACGACGCGATCGTGAACGACACCTTCTCCGGTCATGAGCCGGTGCTCGCCTTGGCGACGGTCGAGGCCGCGCGCGCCGTGCGGAGCCTGCTTGCGCCCGGCGGACTGTACGTCGCCAACGTCGTCTCCCATGAAGGCGGGACCGAGCTGACGTTTTTGCGCGACACGGCGGCGACGCTCAGACAGGTGTTTGCGCGCGTCTGGATCGTTCCCGCGACCGACGAGCAGTTCGACGGGGAGGACAACTACCTGGTCATCGCATCAGATGAGCCGTATGCGGTCGTCGGGTCGATTCCGTTCGACGAGGAGTTCCTCGGCACGCCGATGACCGACGCCGCCTAGCCCATTCCAAAAAGCACCGGCTCCCCCTAAAGCACGGCGCGGCCCCAGCGATCGCGCCATTCGAGGACGCGTGCGCGCATGCCGGAGATATCCAGCACGCCCTCGGCGAACCCCTTGCGCACGAGCTCTGCGGGCAGCAGCTCGTCATACTTGTCGAAGTAGGGCACCTCTCCGGGGTACACGAGCTCGATGGGGTCGAAATCTGCCTCGGCCTCGGCGGCGACCACCTGGTAGAATGTGTCTTCATCCGCCATCATGCGGAATTGCATGAAGTAGGGGCGGGACGGATCGAGGCCCTTTAGGCCGAGCTCGCCGGCGCATTTGATCTTGAGCAGGCGCTCGAGCGCCAAAAACGCGTAGCTGCCCAGCCAGGGAAGTAGCGCCCACGTGTCGCCGCCCAGATTGATGAGCGGTCGCTCGGTCAGGTGCGCGTTGGCGGCGACATGGCGAGCCTGGAGCAGGCGAGCGCGCGCATTCACCATAAGGTAAGGGTAGTCGCAGCGCTCGGTTAGCACTTGGCGCATGCGCTCGAGCACGCGGGTGTCGATGTCGCCCGGGCAATCGCCGAAATACGCGGGCACGCGTCCTTTGACCTGCGTGCAGTACACAAGGTGGCGCTTCCAGTCGACTTCCTCGACGATCCAGCAGTGTCCGGCGATGGCGATGCGCTCGCCTGCAGGTGGCGGATTCACGATGGTTCCGAGCTCGGCAGATTCGGAGCGCACCGTGAACTCCTCGTTTTCCTGGAACACGGCGTAGAACTTGAACGAGTTGGTGACGCGTTCCCCGGCGATGCCCACGATGAGCCCGCCCGCCTCGGTCTGTTCGACGTGATCGATCTCGATGAGATGGCGCAGCAGCACGCGCAGGTCGTCGGCGCTCACGCGATGGAAGTACGACAGGGTGAGCACGCGTCCGGCGAGCTCTGCCGGCGTGAGCTCGCCGCAGCTTGCGAGTGTGGCCATGACCTGGTGATAGAGCAGGCTGTAGGGGAGGCGGTCGAGCCGCGGGGGCTCCACCCACTTGTCCTCTCGATAGAGCTGGACGAGTGAGATGCCCTGCAGGAGCTTCCAGGGGATGGTCTCGGGCAGCATGGCGCGCGGCTCGGGCTGCTCCTCGCGCATGACGAAGTGCATCTCGGGTGGGAGGTCGCGCCGGCCGGTGCGGCCCATGCGCTGCAAGAACGACGACACGGTGAACGGGGCGTCGATCTGGAAGGCGCGCTCGAGCCGTCCGATATCGATGCCGAGCTCGAGCGTGGCGGTGGTCACCGTGGTGAGCGCCTGCTCCTCGTCGCGCATGAGCTCTTCGGCGGTCTCGCGGTAGGATGCGGACAGGTTGCCATGGTGGATGAGGAACCGGTCGGGTTCGCGGTTCGCCTCGCAGTACTGTCGCAGCACCGTGCAGACGGCCTCGGCCTCTTCGCGGGAGTTGACGAACACGAGGCATTTTCGGCCCCGCGTGTGCTCGAAGATGTAGCCGAGTCCCGGGTCCGCATCGCGCGGAGCGGTGTCGGTCGCGGTCATGAGCTCGGTTTCCACCACGGGAGGGATGCTGACCTCGGGCTCGTCGGCAGGCGTTGGGTCCTCCGAGGAGCCCGACGCCCGGTGTCCGGCCTTTGCGAGCGCCAGCGCGCGGTCGCCAGGGGTGCTGTCGGCGCGCTCCAAAAGCTCGTCGAGCGTGGGCGCCGCGGGCCCGATGCGCTCGCAGCTCACCACTTCGGCCTCGACGGTGCCCGCGGTGACCGTGGTGCCGGTCGCCTGCGCGGCGCGCTCTGTCGCCTGGGGGCCGGTGATGTAGAAATGCTCCATGGAAAGGCGCCACGTGCGCCGGGGCTCCTCGAAACGCGGGATGATGCATCCACGCCCGGTTCCCGCAGACAAAAACTCGCCGGTTCGCTCCGGGTCGCCGATGGTCGCCGACAGCCCGATACGGCGGGGGTTCACGCCGGCCATGCGGGATAGGCGCTCGATCAGGCAGAGCGTCTGTCCGCCGCGATCGCCGCGCAGAAGCGAGTGGACCTCGTCGATCACCACGAAGCGCAGGTCGCCGAAGAGCCTCCCGATCGCCGAATGCTTGTGGAGCAGAAGCGCCTCGAGGGATTCCGGTGTGATCTGCAGGATTCCGGATGGCTGCTTGAGCAGCTTGCGCTTATGGGACGAGGCGACATCGCCGTGCCAATGCCAGACGGGGATGTCCGCTTCCTCGCAGAGGCCGTTGAGCCGGTAAAACTGGTCGTTGATGAGGGCTTTGAGCGGTCCGATGTAGAGCGCGCCCACCGAGGCGGGCGGATTCTCCCAAAACAGCGTGAGGATGGGGAAGAACGCCGCCTCCGTCTTTCCCGAGGCGGTCTGAGCGGTGAGCAGCACGTTCTCGTCGGTGTTGAAGATGGCGTCCGCTGCCGCCACCTGGATGGATCGCAGGTTCTCCCAGCCGTGCCCGTAGATGAAGTCCTGCACGAACGGCGCGTAGCGGTCAAAGACGTTCACGAATCCATCCTCCTCACATCCTCGGGGCGCTTGTCATCGCCCAGCATGCCCGCGCCCTGCCTCGCCGTCCATATCCCTTTGCCCGCGATCTGTCACGAGGATACGGGGCGGTGGAGGGCGTTGCCCTTTCGGCGGCATCATTGTATCATAGAATCAGAACATATGTTCGCATGTTCTCGCCTAAGTTGCGCAACAGGTTCGGCTGCTTCTCTGTCAGCATACAATACAAGGGGAACCACCTGCGTCAGCGAGGCGAATGGAGGAGTGATGGGTATGCTCAAACCTTTGCATCGAGGTGCGCTGCATCGTCTGGCGGCAACATGCCTGGTGCTCGTAGTGCTGTTCGGCTTGAGCCCGATGACGGTTCGCTCGGCATGGGCGGACCAGCCGTATCAGTCGAGCAACGCCGGGGACCAGGACTACAGCCGGTGGGCATCGCCGGTATCAAGCCATCTGGTCGAGACGTCGGCGGGCGATCTCATGCGCGTCGAATACGACGAGGGCGCCGATGTGCTGCGTATCGAGGAGTATGCAGACGACGGCACGCTGTTGTCCGCGCGCACCATGGGCGCGCTCGAGCTCGCTCCCGAGGGCGTGACGGCGGCGCAGGACGTGCTGTGGGGCGGCTTCTTCGCCGGATCGCAGAACTATTTCGTGGTGACGGGTCAGGCGAATCCCACCGAGAGCGATGATGTGCACGTGATGCGCGTCTCCAAGTTCGACCATGCGTGGAACTACATCAGCGCTGTCGACCTGTCCGGCATCAACACGCGCGTTCCGTTAGACGCCGGCTCGCTGCGCATGCTGGAGACCGACGGCGAGCTCTACATCCGCACGGCCCACACCATGTATGCCTCGGATGACGGGCTGAACCATCAGTCGAACATGACGTTTATCATCGACGAAGCCACCATGCAGCCCGTCGACGGCTTCTGGGATGTTATGAATATCGGCAACGCGTTCGGATACGTGAGCCATTCGTTCAACCAGTTCGTGACCGAGCTGAACGGCACCGTGTACGCACTCGATCACGGCGACGCCTATCCGCGCGCCGTCGTGATCAAGCGGCTGGGGGCCACCGGCTCGAGCTCGTATACCGAGGTGCTCGACATCTACGGCGAGATCGGAGACAACAGCACCGGGGCTACCGTCGGCGGATTTGCCGCTTCCGAAACGAGGGGGACGTTGCTCGCGGTGGGCACGAGCGCGCCTCAGGACGGCAGTGTCCGCCCGGGTGCGGGCTCGCGCAACGTTTGGCTGAGCGTGACGCCCTCCGATCTCGGAACCTCGACCTTCACATGGCTGACCTCGTTCGCGGCGGATAGCACCGAGGAGGCGCTCAACCCGGTTCTCGCCAAGGTGAACGACGATCTGTTCATGGTCGCGTGGAACACCTCTGCGGGCCAGCTCAACTACCTGTTCGTAGACGGTACGGGCGCGCGTCTGGGCGATATCGCGACCGCCGAGGGCAGCGTATCGGACTGCCAGCCGATCGTTCACGATGGCACACTCGTGTGGTATGCCACCGGTTCGGGCTACAGTTCGACGGCGCCCGTGTTCTATCGCATCGACACGGCAACGCGCGAGCTCACGACGGTGGACACCACGCCGGGCCTGAGCGTGGGCGGCATCGAGCCCTCCTACACGTATACGGGCTCCGCGATCGAGCCCAAGCCCGTGGTGACGCGCGGGGATGCGACGCTTGCCGAGGGTGCGGACTACACGCTTTCCTACGAGAACAACGTGCACGTCGGACGCGCGACCCTGAAGGTCACGCCCTCCGACGGAAGCGAGGCGGCCGTCGTGCACTTCACCGTCATGCCGGCAAGTCTTGAGGATGCGCGGATCTCCGTTCCCGAGGCGTATTACACGGGGCGTCCCTTGGAGCCCGCGCCGTCGGTGTCGTTCAACGGCATGGCGCTGGTGGAGGACCGCGACTTCGTCATCGTGTCCTATGACGACAACGTCGAGATCGGGGAGGGCAGCGTGCGCCTGCGCGGGACCGGTGACTTTACGGACACCGTCGACGTGGCGTTCACCATCGCCGAGGAGCCGAGCGACTACGGCTTCCCCGATGTTACGCCGGGTGACTGGTACGCGACCCGAGACGTGCTGGGATACGCGCTGAGCCATCGTCTCATGAACGGCTACGACAACGGCCTGTTCGGGCCCTACGACTTCATCACGCGCGGACAGGTGGCCTGCATCCTGTACAACATGGCCGGTCAGCCCGCGGCGACATCGCCCGATTTCGCGGACGTCGACTACAGCGAGTACTACGGAGGTGCGATTCGCTGGGCGCGTGCGCACGGCGTGGTCAACGGGTACGGAGACAATACCTTCGCGCCCGAGCGGATCGTGTCCCGTCAGGAGCTGTGCGCGATGCTCGCGAACTACGCCGAGAAGATCGGCGGCATGACCATCGAGTCGGATTGCACGGCGCTCGACGCCATTAGCGGAGCCGACCAGGTTGCCGGATGGGCGCGCACCGTGGTCGGCTGGGCGGTCGACCACGCCATCATCAGCGGCGAGGTCGTCGACGGGGTGGCCCAGGTGAACCCCGAGGGCGGCGCGTGGCGCGCATCGGCGGCCAAGATGGTGAGCGTGCTGCACCGCGACGTCCTGTAGGCCACGCAGAGCGGACGCGCGCAATGAAAAGGGCGCCCAAGGGGGCGCCCTTCGTTTTGATGCCCAGTTGCGGCATCTGCCGGGTTCTTCGCATGCACGGCAGCGGAAGCGTCCGTTCGCATTCCTCAGCGGAGGTTCCGGTGTCAGAAATTGCTGAAAAATCGACGTTGTGAACGGATGGCTTCAGGACACCCGGAAAAGCGCACGTGCCGCACGGGCGTTACCTGCGGAAACGTCGGCGCTCCACGTGCCGTTTTGGGCGGGTTCGGAATCAAGCCATCCACAACGTCGATTTTTCAGCAAAACTGCGGCTCGGAACCGCCACGCTCCTATGAGATGGCAAGAATCTTGCCGCCGAGAGCCAGGGCGTCCTGCTTGTCATGGGTGCTGATGATGAGGGGTCGCCCGTCGAGATGGCGCGTGACGAATGCGAGCGCCTCCTGATGCGTCTTGCCGTCCAGACCCGTAAACGGTTCGTCGAGGAGCACGACGTCGGCGTCGGCGGCCAGCGCGCGCACGAGCTCGACGCGGCGGCGTTGGCCTCCCGAAAGCTCCCGGACGGGTGATCCAAGAGCGTCTTGGGGCAAAAGCTCGGCGAGCATGGCGCGTGCGTTGCGCTCGCGCGGCGCGAACAGGCGAACGTTCTCCTCGGGCGTCAAATCGTCCACCAGGCGCGTTTCCTGGAACACGGCGGCAAAGCGGGTCTCATCCGGTATGGACAGGTTCCCCGAGACGGGAGAAAGCAGCCCCGTGATGGTGGAGAGCATGGTGGTCTTGCCGGCGCCCGAAGATCCCATCAGGCAGAGGATCTCCCCCGGAGCGACCTCAAAATCAACGGCTCTGCATGCGGCCGTGCCGGCGTGGCCGGCGCGCAGCTGCCGCGCGACGATGGTAGCGCCTGTCGGCGTCGCTGCCGTGCGCCCGTTCTGATGCAGGGCCGCCCAGCGCCCGGCGGCGGGCCAGCATGCGTTGAGCGCCGAGAGCACCGCGCGCTCGAACACCCAGGCGACCAGCACGACCACGATGGTCCAGGCAAACAGGTCTGCCGTCTCGAGCAGCAGTTTCGCCTGGTAGATGCGCTCGCCGATCGATCCGTCCGGCACGCCGATCAGCTCGGCCGCCACGCCGGCCTTCCAGCTCATGGGCAGCACGGTGGCGCTCGCCGCAACCAGATAGGGCATGACCCCGGGCACGACGTGCGCCAGCAGGCGCGTGCGCGCGTCGGCGCGATAGAGGCAGAACAGCTCCTCCATCTGCGGATCGAGCTCGTCGAGCCCTTTCAGCACGGGGAAGTAGATGCCGGGCAGCGCCATGAGGAACACGGCGATGGCGCTCACGTTGCGCGAGCCGAACCAGATGAGCAGCACGACGACCACGCAGGCGACGGGCGTGCTCTTGATGGCGGAGAGCGCGGGCGCGGCAAGCGTGCGCACGAGGGCCCACCGGTGCGCCGCGGCGGCAAGCGCGATGGCGAGGGCGTAGGCGACTGCGGTGCCTGCGGCGATCCGCAAGAACGAAAACGCGATCTGCCCCCAGAACGCCGCGGTGGGCACGAGGCGCGCGAGCGCGCGCAGGGCATCGAGCGGGCCTGCCAAGATGAACTCGCTTGCGACCGCCATGCTCGCAAGCTGCCACACGACGATCCAGAAGAGCACGGCGAGCATGCCGGAGAGCCTTCGGGGCAAGGTGTTCTGCGTGGTCGTGCGGCTCAAGGGTCGATGCCTCCAAATGGCTTTGGGATAGAGAGAGGGGGCCGGCGGTTCCAGCCCCCAAGCAAGGCGACCGCCCCTGCACGGTTCGGACGGGCGGCCTGCGGGTTTGTGCGGTTACACGTCGATGGAGAAGTAGAAATTGTCCTCCGGCATGGTGCCGCCGACCGCCTCGGGGTTCGCGGCGTGAAGCACCTCGAGGTATCCGGACAGCGCATCTTTCATCTCCTCGCCGGTGAGGCAGACGAGATGGCAGTTGGGGATGGCCGCCTCCGCGACGGCCTCGGACTCGATGATGCCCGCTTCGACCACGAGCGGAGCCGCGGCGGCAGGGTCGTCGTTGACCGTGGCGACAGAGGCCGCCTGCGCGGTCAGGAACTCGACAACCGCCTGCTCGTGCGCCTCGGCGAACTCGCGGCGCACCACGGTCACGCCGGTGACCATCTGGCTGCCCTCGTCGGCGTACTGTGCCCACACGTCGGTCAGGTCGACCGGCGCGCTCAGCGCATCGTTCTTGGCGAGCGCGGCGGTCACGAACGGCTGGGGCAGCACGCCCACGGCGGATGCATCGGCGGCTAGCGTGCTGACGACCTCGGTCGCTTCGCTCTTGAACTCGAGCGTGACGGAGTCGGCGATGCCGGCGGCGTTCAACAGGTAGTTCATGGTGTACTCGGGGGTCGTCCCCTTGCCGGTGAGATAGACGGTGCGGCCGGCAAGATCCTCGAAGGAGGCGATAGAGGCGTCTCCGGTCACCACGGACAGCACGCCGAGCGTGTTGATGTCGATGCACGCGATGCCCTGCTCGGTCTTGTTATACAGGACAGAGGCGGCGTTCGCCGGGATGAGGGCGATGTCGATATCGCCCTTGATGACTTGCGGCAGGATCTCGTCCGCGGCCTTGTAGATATTGAACGTGTAGGTGTTGTCGTAGCGCTCGGCGTCCTTGGCGAGCTCCATGAAGGAGACGAGGCCGATGGACGTGGGGCCGGAGAGGGACGCGACACGGACTTCGACGCTCTCGACGGGTTCCTCCTCGGCGCTTCCTGCGGCGCTCGCGGAGCTTCCGGCCGATGTCGAGCCGGCGCCGGCCGTGGAGTCGGAGCACCCGGCGAGAGCAGCGACGGCGCCGGTGACTCCCATGCCCGCTGCGGCGAGGAAGGTGCGACGGCCCATCGGAATCCTGAGCTGCTCGGATATGCGTTTCATGGTGAGACCTCGATTCTTTGCATATGGTACTTCGGCACACACGATACCCGTGCGCGTGCATGTTGCGTGCACTATTTTGCGAATCCTTGCGTCAAAGTACGGACAAAACGCAGGGTTCAATTATAAAATATGGGCACGCCTGACAAACATCCGAGAGGGGACAACTATATGAGCAACTCCATGCGAGGTGTGTACACGAACATCACCAAGATTCGTCGTACCGTCTTCAAAGAGGTCGCGCGCATCGCCTACCAGGGCGGCGTCGACGTCGATGGCGACGGTGTGGTCGATACCGATGATTACGGCTGGGTCGACAACCTGCCCTACGAGATCATTCCGGGCGATGTCGCGACATACCGCGAGAGCGTGTTCATCGAGCGCGCCGTCGTGGGCGAGCGCATTCGCTTGGCGATGGGCCTGCCCCTGCAGGGTGTCGATAAGCCCGCGATGCTTTCCGAGGGCGTGGCCGAGGCCGCGAAGCCCGAGACCTATTACGAGCCGCCGCTGATCAACGTCATCAGCTTCGCGTGCAACGCCTGCGAGGACAACGTCTACCGCGTGAGCGATGCGTGCCAGGGCTGCATGGCGCATCCCTGCCGCGAGATCTGCCCCAAGGGCGCGATCTCCTTTGTGGACGGCAAGGCCCACATCGACCAGTCCAAGTGCATCAAGTGCGGCCGCTGCGCCTCCGTGTGCCCGTACTCGGCCATCCACCACTACGAGCGCCCCTGCGCCGCCGCCTGCGGCATGAACGCCATCGGCTCCGATGAGCAGGGCCGCGCCAAGATTGACTACGACAAGTGCGTCTCCTGCGGCCAGTGCCTCGTGAACTGCCCGTTCGGCGCCATCGCCGACAAGAGCCAGATCTTCCAGGTCATCCACGCCATCCGCGAGGGCGAGGAGGTCATCGCCGAGGTCGCCCCGGCCTTCGTCGGCCAGTTCGGCGGCAAGGGCAACGTCGACAAGCTGCGCCAGGCGTTCAAGGAGCTCGGCTTCTCCGGCATGGAGGAGGTCGCGCTCGGCGCCGACCTGTGCGCCGTGCAGGAGGCCGGTGACTTCATCGAGGAGGTCCCCGACAAGATGCCGTTCATGGGCACTTCCTGCTGCCCCGCCTGGTCGGTCATGGCCAAGATGGAGTTCCCCGAGCATGCCGAGTGCATCTCGATGGCGCTCACGCCCATGACGCTGACCGCGCGCCTGATCCGCAAGCAGCACCCCAACGCCAAGATCGTGTTCGTCGGCCCCTGCTCCGCAAAGAAGCTCGAGGCGCAGCGCAAGTCCGTCAAGTCCGAAGTCGATTTCGTCCTCACCTTCGAGGAGATGGCGGGCATGATGGAAGCCAAGGACATCGACTACACCAAGCTCGCCGGTGAGGGCTCGAGCGACTTCGAGGTCGCGTCCACCGACGGCCGCAACTTCGCCGTCGCCGGCGGCGTCGCCAACGCCGTGGTGAACGCCATCCATCGCGACGACCCGTCGCGCGTCGTCAAGGTCGCCAACGCCGAGGGCCTCGACAACTGCCGCAAGATGATGAAGGACGCCGTCAAGGGCAAGTACGACGGCTACCTGCTCGAGGGCATGGCATGCCCGGGTGGCTGTGTGGCCGGTGCCGGCACGCTGCAGTCCATCACCAAGACCGCGGCCATGGTGAAGGCCTACGCCAAGAAGTCCCCGCACAAGAACGCGCCGGACGACCAGTACATCGATTGGATACCGGAGCTCGAGCGCCCCGAGGACGGCCAGCATGTCGATGCGGTCGCCGAGGCCCACGACGCGCTGAAGCCCGTCGAGTAGCCTGTAATCCGTCGCTGGATATGAACGCGGCCGGTCCCTCGGGGCCGGCCGTTTTTTGCGGCCTCACTCCGTGCAAGTCGGGGACGTACCTTCCGCGTGCATGCATGCACGCGGAAGGTACGTCCCCGACTTGCACGGAGTGAGGCGATCGGTGTTTCCCTAGATGGTGAACTCTGCGAAGGGGGCGTCCCCGCCTGCATCTGCGGGCTTTCCCGCATCCGCCACGGCGCCCTCGTCTCGCAGGAGGTTCGAGATGTCCATCTCCGGGTTCTGGAACGCGATGTCGAGCAGCTCGATGAAGTCGCGAATGACCTCGCGCGGCGTCAGGTGCGAATCGGCGCCCACGCGGCCGAACTCGATCTGCAGAAACGCGGCGAGGTCCTCGTCGGTGATCGTGCTCGTGTAGCCAAAGTACCCGGCGTGGATCTGCCCCAACTTCTCAATCAGCACGAGCAGCTCCTCGTAGGTGAGCGGATGCAGGCGGATGATGGGCGCCAGCATGTCGCGCATGTCCTCGCGGGCGAACCGCCCCTGGGTGAGGCGGCTGCGCAGTGCCTCGTAGGAGAACACGCCGCGGCGCCGGTCCTCGATCGACGTCGGCGTTCCGCCCATGATGATGCCCAGGTAGTGCGCCTTGCCCTGCAGCGTGTCGTTGTACATCGTGAGGATCTTCTCGTAGTTGTACTGCCGGGTGATGGCGTTCGGGATCTTGTACAGGTTCACGAGCTCGTCGATGAGCACGAGCATGCCGCGATACCCCGCGCCGCGCAGGAATGCGGCGATGAGCTTGACGTAGTCGTACCAGTCGTCGTCGGTGATGATGACGGAGGTCCCCAGCTCGGATTTTGCCTCGGTCTTGGTGCGGAATTCCCCGCGCAGCCACCGCGAGACGCTCGATTTCGTCTCCTCGTCGCCCTCGGTGCTCGCCCGGTAGTAGCGCACGAGCATACGGGCGAAATCGAACCCGTGGACGAGCTCCTCGAGGCCGGCCACGGACGCGCGGGCGCGCGCCTCGCCATCCGTCTCACCCTCGGCGTTCACGTTCGCGACCCAGCGGTCGAGGATGAGGCCGAGCGCGCCCCCTTCGGGCCGCGTTTTGGTCGAAAGGTTGCGGATGAGCTCGCGGTAGGTGGCCAGACCCTGGCCCTGGCCGCCCTGCAGCCGGCGCTCGGGCGACAGGTCCGCGTCGGCGACCACGAAGTTCTCGCCCATGGCGTGCGTGCGGATGGTCTGGAGCAGGAAGCTCTTGCCGGCGCCGTAGCGGCCGACCAGAAAGCGGAACGAGGCGCCGCCGTCGGCGATGAGGTCGAGGTCGGTCAGAAGCGCGCGGATCTCCACCTCGCGGCCCACGGTGATATAGGGCAGGCCGATGCGCGGCACGACGCCGCCTTTCAGGGAGTTCAGGATGACGGCGGCCACGCGCTTGGGCACGCGCGGGGCAGATGATGCGGTATCGCTCATGCGAGCAACTCCTCCAGGTCTTCTCGGTAGTCTTCCACGACGGTCGGGCCGGATTCTCCGAATTCGACGACCGTGTCGCCGATCAGGTCGAACGCCGTCTCGTTGATGGCGTCGACGAGCAGGTCCTCAGGGGTCTCGCGCACCGCCTCGGCGCGCGCTTGGGGGTCGTTGGCGATCAGTGCGCGCAGGTAGGCCGCCTGCGCAGGCGGGAAGGGGGAGGAGTCGTCCGCCGCATCGTGCGCCGCCTGCGCGGGCGCGGGGCCCGCGACGGGCGCGCGGGGCGTCGAGGGCTCCTCTCGCGTTGCGGCCGGCTCCGTTGCCGGCTCGGCCTGGGCCGGCTCTGCTGGCGGGACGTCTTCGCGCTCCTCATCGATCAGGAGCGCCTCCCTCGTTTCGGCCGCCGCGCTGCGGATGCCGGAGAGCTTCGTGAGGTCGATGTCGATGCGACGGGGCGCATGCGAGCGCTCCCACAGCTCCCAGGCGTCGATCTCCCGCTCGATGATCTGCTCGAGATACCTTGGGATCTTCTCGTCTTTCAGCTGGTGCGCGCATACCTTGCGCACCCGCATGAGCCGGTCGACGGCGCGCATCGCATCGCCCAGCTTGCTGCTGCGGGAGCGGCTGCCGTGCACGCGCTCGCAGGTCCACAGCCCGCCCTCGCAGGTGAAGCGGGACAGCGGGGTGAGATCGACGACGGCGTCGGGATGAGGGGTTTTGGCAAAGAACACCGCCGAGGCGAACATGGTGTAGGGCAGCCGGGCGCGCGACCCGAAGAGGCTCTCGATGAGGCCGCACTTGCGGTGCTTGTCGTAGTAGCGGACCAGCTGGACATAGGTGGCGCAGGCGACGTGGCGCAGGCCTTCGGGCTGCTCGCGGTACATGCGCGATGTGCCGATGCGGTAGGTCGACAGCGCGTCGACGGCGCGAAGCATCCGGTCCTCGAACCCGGCATCGACGGGCAGCAGCGCGCCGGACGCCTTGGCCGACTTCTTGCCGCGCACGGCGGCCTGGGGCCGCGCCAGGGCGATCTCGGTCACGGCCTGAAGCTCGATGAGCAGGCGGTCGAACGCCACGTTCTTCTGATCGGCGACGAGCTGGGGGTCGAGGCCGTGGTAGACGACGTAGTCTTGCAGCCAGACGCGCGCATAGCGGTCGATTTCGGGGGCGAACGCGCGGTAGGCGTCCCAAAACGCCTTGAACTTCCCGAACCCGTCGAGAGGGTCCGCCACGCCGATGCCGCACAGCAGCTCGTACAGGTAGACATAGGCAAACGAGAGGGAGGTCTCCTCGATGCTCCCGCGGCGCACGGCGGCGCGCCAGGTGAAATAGCCGCGCAGCTGCCGATCGCTCATGGCGTTGTAGGTGGGGTAGAACGATTTGAACGTGCCGTGGTAGGGGCAATCGTCCTCGAAGTCCTCCATGAAGATGCCCTGGCGATAGAACAGCTCGGCTTCGGAGAGCCATCGTCCGCGCGAGCCGTCGCCGTCCTGCTGCCACCGGGAGATGGCGCGCATCTCGCGATACCGGTCGGGTAGATAGGTGGCCATCTGGCGTGCGGTGGTGAGGATCGGCTCGGAGGTGTAGATGCGGTCGGAGAAGTGCGAGCTGCGACGCAGCTTCTCGTCGTTCATGATCTGGTCGATAATGCGCTGGACGTCTGCCATCTCGCCCTCCTCTCGTCTGCCTGCTGTCGATTGCGGTAGTACTCCATTCTACCATATAAGCAAACAAACGTTCGGGGGGCGTGCATATCGGTGGCAACCGCGGTGCAAGGGACCTTATGATACAGCCCCCTTTAGTATCGCCCCATAGGGGCTTTTTACCACGGCGGCGGGGCCGCGGCGGGCCGGTGGCCGTTACGTCACGCCGCCGATCGGCGGCTCCCCGTCACCTACTCGATCCGGCTGCCGTCCTCCTGGTTCCGGATGCACCTCCTGATCACCGACCCGTTCAGGCCGACGGTGCTCACGCAGCAGCCCCTGGCCCGCAGAGTCCGGTCCCTGCCCGCGGCCCGTCGCCATTCCGGGTGCCTCTCGTGCAGGATTATCGAGCTCTTGCCCTTCAGCTTCCCGACGACGTCGCCGGCGCTCAGCTTGGGGGCGATCCTCAGGCATATGTGGATGTGGCCGGGGCAGGCGGACCCCTCCGCCATCTCGACGCCGTCCATGCGCTCCGCAAGCGCCCTCGGTATCTCCCCGACCTCCCTTCGCGTCTCCCCGTACAGGACCTTCCTCCTGTACTTCGGTATCCACACGATGCGGCAGGCGCGCCCCCGGCCCGTGCGCGATAAGCTATGCTTGTCCATATGGTCCCGTCCTTCCGGACGGCGCAGCCGGCCCGCCAAAATCGTCGGAATATCGATGGTGCGGGTGGGCATGGTTACGAAATCGGTGTGCGCACCATCAATCCACCGACACTGACCAAAGAGAGATTCAAAGGGTCTTGGACTCTATGCCCATGCGAAAAAAGACAAGTCGGCTGTTGAGGCTTATAGGGCAAAAAGTGTGTCCGCTTTAGAGGTGCCGATCTGCGTCGACATCTCTAAAGCGGACACACTTTTTGCCCTATAAGCCGCCGTTGAAGACGGTGCAAAGTAATCCGTCTTCAACGGCAGACTTGTTTGCGATACTGCTTTCTCCAAAAGAACGCTATCGAGAAATCGGTCTCATCTACTTGGATCTGATGTATTTATACATGCAGACAATGCCAAAAATCATGAACACAATTTTCAGAACGTCAATGCATAGTGACATCAAAAAGGTTCCATATACGGCTAGGAGCTCCATGATCTTACCTTCATTCGGTCGCCCAGAGCGTAATGTGATCAACCGGAACTGTTGCACTTACCGTAAGGCCGGTGCTTGGGTGCGTATACCTAAAATTCGCAAACCCAACTATATGGGCTTTGACGAATTCGTTTCCATATAGATACGTCCTGCTGGCATCAAGCTTTGTCTGCTGCCACGATTCGAGGTTCACGGCATACGAAACATAGCTATAAGCATTATTGATTGAAATGAGGGTTCCGGTTTGCGCGTTGACAGTTGCCTGAACAACGTAGGTGATGTCAGCATAAGCAAGAGCGGGGACTGACGTGGCACGTATGGTTTTTGTATACTCTTTACTATATGGCATAGCGTGAAATACTTGTTGATTCTGATTTTGATCCAAATCAACAATATCGACTGTTGCTAGCGCTGCCTGACGAGAAGCCTCTCTAATCTGCTCAATCTCTCGATTGAGGTCGCCAACTGTCAGCTTTGCCTCAGATTCCTGATCGCCGACAACCTCGAATTCGATACCAAAACGCTTATATTCGTTGGTTACGGCATCGATATAATCGCTTGTAGAGATATATGTTTGTTCGTCTCTATTCTCGGCGAATGCGGCGTGTGGATTAAATAACAAACATGAGACTATTAGTGTGAATAATGCTGTAATCCGTATGCGCTTCATCATGTCCCTCCTTTGCCAGAGGTATGGCTGCTATGCATATTCTCCTTTCGTTAGAAGTTGACCATTATTTAAAAATATGATAGCAATCCTTTTCTCAGTCGGTATTTTATGAATTCCTATTCATCGGTTAATGGGCATTCGAATCGGTAAAAGGTTCGTCACTTATTTCTAGATTCCTGCTAGGACATCGACAATACGTGCGCCATGAAAAAACACTGTCTCCCTATAACGGAAATCGTCGAACATACAGGGGCACGTGTGGTATGTGGTGCCTGGACCTTGCTCTACAAAAACCGGCGTTCATCGGTCTCGGCTTCGGAATCCTGATTGGCCTGTCCTATTTGCGTACGGCCTTATAGTTTTGATAGTGCCTCTGTTAGATCACCGTGGATATGCGGTTACGCCGCCTTGGCCTCCCAGTATCCCCAGAAGGGCTGGGGCTCCGTCTCGAGCGCGCGCCGGCGCGTCTCGTACCTGCCGTTTGAGCTGTACTCTTTTATCGGACAGGGAGTCCCGGGGGCCCGACCCCGGCCATCCCGATCTATAAACTTCCGAAAGAAGGTGCAGGACCATGGGACAGAACCCGGCAAACAAGTACACGCCCGAGTTCCGCAGGGAGACCGCGGACTACGTCATAGCGTCGGGCAGGCCGATCACCGAGTGCTGCCGCGAGCTCGGGCTCAACTCCAAGACCGTGAACGACTGGGTGCTCAAGAGGCGCCGCGAGCTGGGCGAGACGGCTCCCGGGCCGTCCGGCGACCAGGCCGCCGAGCTGCGGTCCGCCAGGAAGCGCATCCGCGAGCTGGAGATGGAGAACGAGTTCCTGAAAAAAAGCCGCGGCCTTCTTCGCCAGGACCTAGGGGTAGCCGAGCGCTACCTTCTGATGGAGGCGGAGAGGGCGAACTTCCCGATAGGCATGATGGCGAGGCTGCTGGGCGTGAGCCGCTCGGGCTTCTACGGCTGGCTCGCGCGCGGCCGGGGCGACCCGTGGGCCGGGGCGCGCGAGGCCGTGCGCGCCTGCTGGGAGGCCTCGCGCGGCCGCTTCGGCGCCCGGACGGTGCGCATGCGGCTGGCCGCCCAGGGCACGCCGCTCACCCTCTACCGCGTGCGCAAGATCATGCGCGGGCTGGGGATACGGGGCGTCGTGCGTAACGCCCGCAAGACGACGACCGTGCCCGACCCGGGCGCGCCCGCCAGGCCCGACCTGGTGCGCCGCCGCTTCCGCCCGCCCGTGTCGACGACTGTGCTCGCCGGCGACATCACCTACCTCCGGACCGGCCAGGGGTGGCTCCACCTGGCCGTCGCCATCGACCTCTCCGCCCGCATG
This sequence comes from Collinsella ihumii, assembly GCF_030385545.1. Classification (NCBI taxonomy): domain Bacteria; kingdom Bacillati; phylum Actinomycetota; class Coriobacteriia; order Coriobacteriales; family Coriobacteriaceae; genus Collinsella; species Collinsella ihumii. The sequence continues at coordinate 155,342 of NZ_JAUEIQ010000001.1, forward strand.
GTGGTGGGCTGGTCGATGTCCGAGCGGATGACGGCCGGGCTCGCCGTCTCGGCGCTCGAGATGGCGTGGTCGCGCGGCTACGTGGCCGGGGGCGCCATATTCCACTCCGACCGCGGCTCGCAGTACACGAGCCGGGCGCTCGCGGAATGGGCGGCCGCGCACGACGTGAGGCTCTCGGTGGGCCGCACGGGCAGCTGCCACGACAACGCCGTGGCGGAGTCCTTCTTCGCCACCCTCAAGAACGAGATGTACTCGCTCCGGGGCTGGGCGACCAGGGCGGAGGCCCGGCACGCGGTCGTGGAGTTCATCGAGGCCTACTACAACCGCCAGCGCCCCCCACTCCACGATCGGGTACCAGATACCGGCCGAGCGCATGGAGGCCTTCATGTCCCGCATGGAGACGGCCCTCGCGGGGGACGAGGGTCCCCGAGGGGAGGTGCCGTTGGCAGCCTAGAACCGACCGGCTGCCTGTCCGATATATTGAAACAGATCAGGCGCGGCCGCCGCGGGATTCCGGGCATGGAAGAGGGGCTGCACCAAAATCGCTTTCGATACAGCCCCTTGCGGTCATGCCTTCGCTATGTGGCGGTAGAGGAAGCGGGGGAGGGGGCAGGACACGGTGAGGATGTCGGGGGTGGATGGGTCGCCCGAGCCGCCGGCGAGCTCAAGCGCCTGGTCGACGTTGGTGCCAAGGCGGACTGCGGCGATAAGCCTGTCGATCGCCTGCGAGCGCGTGCGGCGCAGCGTTCCCATGCGAGGACTCGTACGCGTGCGGACGATCAGGTTCCCCGCGCCGAGCGCGATGCCTCCGCACCAGATCGCGTACCCCCTGTCGCAATATGCCTCAAGGTCGAGCAGCGCGTCGCGCGCCGCGTCGGGCGCGTAGGCGTCGGTCATGGCGATAGCGTACACGCGCGCATACTGTTCCAAGGTGCACGCACGCCACGCGCGCTCAAGCATGTCGACGTGATGGGCGGACGACGCATCGGCTGGTAGGGATACGGCGATGACTGCCGCATCGAAACCTTTCGGTTCATCGGAATCGTCGCGAGCAGCCTCGACCTGTTTGTTGCAGGCGAAACGGACCATGTCGGGCACCGAGCTGCTCGAGGACCGTGCGTAGGCGGTCAGCGCGTCGGAAAAATCGTCGAACACAGCTTGAGCTGCCGGATCGGCGGTATTCGGATTCGTGTCGATGAGCGCGATACGGCCAGGGGCATGCAGCTCGACGGGCCGTGCCCGCCGCAGAACTTGCTGCGCATGCGGGTTCGCAAAGCTCGCTGCATCGTGCTCGCCGCGACAAGAATCGCGTTTTGCCCCTCGCATCGCACCCCTCCTTTCACGGCATGCTGCACCTATGGTAGCGCATCGGCCGCAGCAGGCCTCTATGGGTTGGTTGGGGACGGGTTCGTTTTATGGGTTGGTTGGGGACGGGTTCGTTTCAACCCATCGGAACCGGAAGCGTCCCGCCGCTCCACGCCATCTCATGAACGCGGAGAGGCCCGTATCCACGAGGTCTAGCGGGGGCTAAGGATAAAGATTGCAGCCATGTTTAGAACACGCGTGCGGGAGGCTGTGGGCCATCGGGTGCTATGCTGAACAGCACGTATAACGGAAGGTCTCACCATGATGAAGTCAACGAGTTCAGCGTTCGCCCGGATCAAACCGTCCGGCATCCGCCGCATCAACACCCTTGCCGCCCAGCAGCCCGATTGCATCCCCCTGGCGCTCGGCGAGCCGGATTTCGACACGCCGCCCGCGATCTCGGCGGAGGTCGCGGCGGCCCTCGCGCGCGGGGAGACGCACTATCCGCCGAACTGCGGCACGCCGGAGCTGCGCCGCGCCATCGCCGCGTACATGGCGCGCCAGGGAATCCCCGCGGACCCCGAGGCCGTCACCGTGACGGCCGGCGCCACCGAGGCCATCTCGGCCACGCTTGCCGCCCTGCTCGACCCCGGCGACGAGGTCATCATCCCGGTGCCGGCCTTCACGCTCTACGAGGCGGCGGTGCACATCAACCGCGGCACGCCGGTGCTCATGAGCACGGTCGAGGCCGGGTTCCAGATCGACGAGGGCGAGCTGCGCGCGCTCGTCACGCCGGCGACCAAGGCGATCATCATCTGCACGCCCAACAACCCGACCGGCTGCCTGCTCGATGCCGCCTCGCTCGACGCGGTCGCCGCCGTGGCGGAGGAGGCCGGCATCTTCGTGATCTGCGACGACGTGTACAACCGCCTGGTGTACGAGGGGCCCTACGAGCGCTTCGCCGTGCGCCACCCCGAGCTCGCGGACCGCACCGTCGTGGTGGACAGCTTCTCCAAGCCGTGGGCGATGACCGGCTGGCGCCTGGGCTGGGTGAGCGCGGCCGCTCCGATTGCCGCCGAGATCGCCAAGGCGCACCAATATATGGTGTCCTCCGTGCCCGCCTTCGTCATGCCGGCGGCGGCGCGTGCGCTCGAGGTCGACCCGACCCCCATGCTCGATATCTACCGCGCGCGCCGCACCCGCGTGCTGGAGGCGCTCGACAAGATGGGCATGCCGCCGGCCGTCAAGCCCGCCGGCGCCTTCTACGCGTTCATCCCCGTGACGCAGACCGGGCTCGGCTCCGAGGAGTTCTGCGAGCGCGCCATCGTCGAGGCGGGCGTGGGGCTCGTGCCGGGCGAGTGCTTCGGGTGCGCGGGCTTCGCGCGCCTGTCCTACTGCGTGGCGGACGACGCGCTCGACGAGGGCCTGCGCAGGCTCGAGCGCTTCGTCGCCTCGCTGAGAGGATAGGGAGTCTGCCGGCAGGTCCGAGCGCTGGCCGTACACGGGCCGCGCGGCTCATGTGTCGTGGACGTGAATTTAGACCGCACGCTTGACGCGGTCTGCGCGCCACGGCATACTACAACAGGTTCACGCACGAATCCGCTGCCAGAGACAGCCGGCGCCAAGGAGTCCCAGCGGCTCCAAAGCTCAATGGGGTAACCCGCCAGCCGAGGTGGTCGAGCAGATATGTCTTCTCGCCCCCGTCGCTCTCTACAGCGCGGGGGTTTTCTTTTCTTAAAGACATGCCCCCGTCACGTCCTGCACGGGTCCGTGCCTTAAGAAAAGCGAGAAGGAGGTGTAACAATGCCACAGCAGTACAAAGTCGACATGGTTGCAGAGATCGAGTCTCGTCTGCAGGAGAACAACGGCATGTTCGTTGTCAACTACAAGGGTCTGACCGTTAAGCAGGCTCAGGAGCTGCGTCACCAGCTCCGCGAGACCGGTGCCGAGATGAAGGTGTACAAGAACAACCTCGTGCGCATCGCTCTCCAGAACCAGGAGCAGCCCGCAATCGACGATATCCTCGTCGGTCCGGTCGCTTACGTGTTCTATGAGAACGAGCCCGTCGAGGCCGCCAAGTGCCTCAAGACGTTCGCCGCGAAGTCCAAGGGCGTCCTTGAGATCAAGGGCGGTATCTCCGAGGGCAAGGCGGTCAACGCCGAGGAGGTCAACGCTATCGCCGAGCTGCCCACCAAGGATCAGCTCCTGGGTCAGATCGCCGGCCTCATCTCTGGTTTCGCGCGCGACATCGCTGTTTGCGTCAACGGCGTTTCCAGCGGTCTTGCTCGCTCGATCCAGCAGGTCTCCGAGCAGAAGGCAGCCTAGTTTCCAGGTTCGCCTTCAGGCGGCCGCATAGCCGCACCCGTTCCCGGCGCTTAGCGCCACCGCACACATCTCCCTGCAAAACGCAGGGAAACCGAAAGGATTTTTAACATGGCTAAGCTTACCACCGATGAGATCATCGAGGCCCTTAAGGAAATGACCCTGCTCGAGGCTTCCGAGCTCGTGAAGGCTATCGAGGACACCTTCGGCGTTTCCGCCGCTGCTCCTGCCGCCGTCGTCGCCGCTCCCGCTGCTGGCGGTGCCGCCGAGGAGGAGGAGAAGACCGAGTTTGACGTCGTGCTCGAGGGCTTCGGCGACAACAAGATCCAGGTCATCAAGGTCGTCCGCGAGCTCACTTCCCTCGGCCTCAAGGAGGCCAAGGAGGTCGTCGAGGGCGCTCCCAAGGCCGTTCTCGAGGGTGTCAAGAAGGAGGACGCCGACGCTGCCAAGGAGAAGCTCGAGGCTGCCGGCGCTGCCGTCTCCATCAAGTAACTTCTTGCAGACGACTCGTCTGCTTTCGCGCGCCGCATAAGCGGAACGCACGCGGGGTCCGGGCAACCGGGCCCCGTTTTTTTATGGCTCAAGACGCCCGCATCGGTGCGGCGGCGCGGCGCGCGAGCGAACGATCAGCGTTTCTGCAGGTCCTGTCCCTACGATAGCGCCCGCTCGAGCTGTACACGCGCAGAGGACAGCGCCTGCTTGATGAGCAGCTCCTTCTCGGGCGTGAACCGGTACGCGGGGACGGAGACCCCCAGGCCGTAGCCCACGGCGCCGCGCGCGTGCACGGGGGTGGCCACGCAGGTGATCGCATCGTCGGTCTCGCGACGATCGTAGGCGAACCCGGTGCAACGAATCGCCTCGAGCTCCGGTTCAAGCTCGTCGATAGAGCGAAGCGTTGCATCCGTGAAGCGCTCGAATCGCTGCGGGAGCAGCGCCTCCAGATCCGGTCGGGCCTTCTCGCTCAGCAGGGCCTTCCCGATCGCGGTGCAGTACGCCGGCAGGGTCCCCACCTCGGATTTGAGGCGGACGGGCTGTGAGGAATCGATGCGCAGGATGTAGAGCACCGACGCGCCGTCGAGGATGCCGACCTGCGCCGTTTCGTCGCAGGCGTCGACAACGCCTCTGACCACCTCTCTGAGCAGGCGCATGTCCGAATCGGTGCGGTCGTAGGCCCTGCCCGCCACATAGGTCTTGATGCCTACGCGGTAGCGCGCCCCGTGCTCGTCGAGCGCGATGAACCCGCTACCCGCCATGGTGTGCAAGATGGGGGAGAGGCTGCTTTTGGGCGCATCGAGCGCGTGGCAGAGCTCGGTGAACGTGAGGCCCTCGGGGTGCGCCGTCAGCTGCTCCAGCACGGCGAGGACGCGTTGGGTCGCGCGATGCTGCTTGACGTCCTGCTCCATGGTCTGCTCCTCGGAATCGTGGTCGAACTCACTTGAAAACGCGTTTCGTGAGGCTATACTGAAGTTGTAATACAGAACAGAGTTCCTATATAGGAACAATTAGAAACACCACAACCCGCATGTCTTCATGGAACACGAGTGAGCGAGCGGTCTTGCTCGGCGATCAACCGGGAGGAACGGTATGAGGAACTCCGTAGCTATCGATGCCAGGGACAATGTCGTGGTCGCCATCTACCCGCTGAGCTCGGGCGAGACCGCGGTCTTCTCGCTGCCCGACGGTAGCGAGGGGGCGGTGACGGCGGTGCAGGACATCCCGCTGTTCCACAAGGTCGCGCGCTGCGATATCGCCAAGGGGCAGACCGTGGTGAAGTACGGCGAGTATATCGGTGTCGCGACATCGGACATCAAGGCGGGCGAGCACGTGCACGTGCACAATTGCGCGAGCTCCGACGAGCTCAAAGACGCCGATGCCGCCAGGCAGGACACCTCGCGCGTCGCCGTGCGGCATGTCGAGGCAGGGCCGACGCGCACCTTTTGGGGCTATCGCCGCAGCGACGGCCGCGTGGGTATCCGCAACCACGTGCTCATCCTCCCCACGAGCATCTGCGCCTCCGACACCACCGAACGCATCGCACGCGCGGTCGACGGGTGCGTCACGTTCCACAACCAAAACGGCTGCTCGCAGGTCGCGCGAGATCAGCAAATGACGATCGACACCATGGCCGGGCTCGCCGCCAACCCCAATATCGCCTCGGTGCTCGCGGTGTCGCTGGGGTGCGAGGGCTGCCAGAACGACCTGGTCGTGGACGCCATCCGCGAGCGCACGGACAAACCGGTCAGGACGCTTGTCATCCAACAGGTCGGCGGCTCCATCAAGGCCGTCGAGGAGGGCACGCGCATCGCGCGCGAGCTCGCCGACGAGGCGTCGCTGGAGCGGCGCGTCGAATGCCCCGTCTCCGAGCTGATCTTCGGCACCAACTGCGGAGGCTCCGACACGTCGAGCGGCCTGGGTGCCAACCCGCTGATCGGAGAGGTCTCGGACTGGATGGTCGCCCAGGGGGCGACCTCCGTGCTGTGCGAGACGCCCGAGCTCTTCGGCGGCGAGCACATCCTGGCGCGCCGCGGCAAGACGCCCGAGGTCGCCGAGCAGACGCTCAAGATCGTGTCCGACTACGAGAAGTACGTGCAGATGTTCGGCGCCGAGATGCGCGAGGGCAACCCCAGCCCCGGCAATATCGCCGGCGGCCTCACGACGCTCGAGGAGAAGTCGCTCGGCTGCATCCACAAGGGCGGTCACAGCGACATCTCCGCGGTCTACCCGTACGCGGCCCCGCTCAAGGCGGGGGAGGGCCTGGTCATCATGGACACGCCGGGCAACGACGCGTCCTCGGTGGGAGGCATTATCGCCGGCGGGTGCCAGCTCGTGGTCTTCTCCACGGGCCTCGGCACGCCGACGGGCAACGCGGTGGCGCCCGTGCTGCGCCTGACCGCAAACCGCAACACCGCGCAGACCATGGCGGACAACATCGATTTCGACGCCTCGGCGACCATCTACGGCCCCGAGTCCATGATCGAGCTGCGCGACCGGCTGATCGACCAGATCATCGACGTCTGCAACGGCAGGCCGACCCGTGCGGAGGCGCTCGGCTACACCGAGACGGCGCTGCCGCACCTGTGCAACTACATGTAAGCGGGCGCGCCGGGCGCGCACGGAGATAAGGAGCAAACCCATGGATCTGCATCTCAAGGGAAAGGTCGTCATCGTCACCGGCGGCTTCAAGGGCATCGGCAAGGGAATCGTCTTCCAGCTCGCGCGCGAGGGCGCCATCCCGGTCGTGCTGAACCGCAAAGACGGCGTCGAGGACGAGTTCATCAAGGAGATCTCCGAGATCACCGACGAGTACGACATCCGCTACATCGACCTGAACGACACCGATGAGCTCAAGCCCATCGTCGAGGACGTCTACAGGAAGTACGGCCACATCGACGGCATCGTGAACAACGCCGGACGCAACGACAACCTCGACCTGGAGTCCACGACCTGGCAGGAATTCGAGGCGTCGCTGCACAACAACCTGACGCACTACTTCGAGCTCGTCCACCAGGCGGTGCCCTATCTGAAGGAGTCCAAGGGCTCCGTCGTGAACATCTCGTCCAAGGTCGCGCTGACCGGCCAGGGCAAGACGTCCGCCTATGCCGCCGCCAAGGGTGCGATTCTCGGCCTCACGCGCGAATGGGCCGCCGCCCTCGTCGCCGACGAGGTCCGCGTGAACGCCATCGTGGTCGCCGAGGCATGGACCCCGCTGTATGCCAAGTGGATCAAGTCCTTTGGCGACGAGGAGGCCCAGCAGGCCCGCCTGAGCCTCATCACCGACAAGATCCCGCTGGGCCATCGCATGACGACGGTCGAGGAGATCGCCGACACGACGTGCTTCCTGCTGTCCGACCGCTCCTCGCACACCACGGGCCAATGGCTGAACGTCGACGGCGGCTACGTCAACCTTGACCGCTCGCTGGCGTAAGGGGGAGGGCCCATGGCCGATCTGAAGGTCATCGATTCCCACTTCCATGTGTGGGACCTCGAGACGCAAAGCCTTCCTTGGCTCGAGGGCACCGATGGCAGCATCACGCGCACCTACACGTTCGATGACCTGGAGGCGCTCTACGGCAAGCTTCCGGGCGTCGAGTTCGCGGGCGGCGTGTACGTCGAGGTGGATTGCGCCGACCCCGTCGCGGAGGACCGGATCGTCTACGATCTCATGGCTCGGCATGGGAAGATCCGCGCGGCCATGCTGCGCAGCACGGTGAGCCCCAGCATGCGCGTGCCGCTGCATGCGACGGGCATCCGCGAGCCGCTGCACATCGATAGCGAGCCCCGTGGCCGCTGCCTGGAGCAGTCGTTTGTCGACGGCCTGCGCGCGCTCGCCGCGGCCGGCATGCCCTTCGAGTCGTGCAACCGCGTGTCCGAGCTCGAGGACGCCTACGAGGCGTTCGCCCAGGTGCCCGAGGAGACGGTGATCCTCAACCATCTGGGCAACGTCGAGGCGCTCGACGAGCCGTGGTGCGCGGTCATGAGGAAGTTCGCCAGCCTGCCCAACCTGTACGTCAAGGTTTCGGGCTATCCCACTTCCGATCGCGGCTTCGTGTCCGAGCTGCTCGCGTTAGTGCGCGAGACGTTTGGCGCCGACAGGCTGCTCTATGCGTCCAACTGGCCGGTCGTGGAGATGTATTCCTCCTTCGAGGAGCACTTCGGTCTCCTGCGCGATGCGTTCGGCGACGACGAGGACTTCTTTATGAACAACGCCGTGCGTGCCTACGGCCTCACGCTGTAGGGCGCGCGGAACGCGCGGGGCCGTCTGAGCCTCGCACTGGTATCCCTTGATAGGCGGGGCTGTGCCCCGAGAGGAGCGTCAACCATGTTTGAAGGTATCTACTGCCCGTCGATCACCATCACCGACGATGAGGGCAAGATCGATTACGAGCTGTGGGGCAAGCATCTCGACCATCTGGCCGATGCCGGGATCGACGGCGTGCTGCTGTTCGGCAGCATCGGCGAGTTCTTCAGCTTCTCGCTGGAGGACAAGAAGGCGGCGCTGGCGTTTGCGGTCGAGCGCGTCGCGGGCCGCATGAAGGTGCTGGCAGGTGTGGGCGACACCGTGCTCGCCAACGTGATCGAGTTCACGAAGTTCGCCGAGCAGGTTGCGGCCGATGGCGTCGTGGCGGTCTCCCCGTACTACTTCGGGCCGTCCGCGCCGACCGCGAAGGCCTATTTCGGCGCCATCGCCGAGGCGACCGAGCTGCCCGTCATCCTGTACAACTTCCCCGCCCGCACGGGTTCGGATCTCACCCCTGATCTTGTGGCCGACCTGGCGCGCGAGCACAAGAACATCTGCGGCATCAAGGACACGGTCGACACCATCAGCCATACCCGCAAGGTGATCGCCGAGGTGCGCAAGGTGAACCCGGAGTTCTCCGTGCTGTCCGGTTTCGATGAGTACTACCTCGTCAACCGCGTGTCCGGCGGCAACGGCGTCCTGTGCGGTCTCACCAACGTCGAGCCCGAGCTGTTCGCCAAGATGCATGCCGCCTATCAGGGCGGCGACTTCGCGACCGCGGTTTCGTGCGCCGAGCGCATCTCGCAGCTCATGGCGGTGTACGACACGTGCGACCTGTTCATCTCGGCGATCAAGGCCGCGGTGAACATCAAGGGCCTTCCGATCTCCACCAAGATCAACGAGCCGGCCGTCCAGGTGACGCCCGAGCAGATGGAGTCGATCCGCTCGCTGCTGGCGTCGGTGCAGTAGGGCAGCGATTTCTCACCGGTCTTGGCCGTGCGGGGCGTCCGGAGCGCGAGGGGAGGACGCTGTATCTGCCCGCGTGCAGAACCGCAGAGGTAAAAGGCTTTATCAAGGTGCGGGGACGCCCTGTTTTGAATTTGGTATCAACTCGTGTGCAAGAAGGGCTGCTTTGAGGCGGATCGAAGGCCCCTCCCGAGGCCTGCGGTGCCTGCCGGACAAAGAAACCGCAGGCCACAGGCTTGTCAGATATGGCCGTTTTCCATCTGAACTTCCCGATTTGATACCAAATTCATCTTCAAGATATAGTAACCCCCCTCGTTCCTGCAGTTTTGCGGTGAGGTCTCCCCACCGTGCGGGGCCGAGGGGTTCCGCGCGATCATCTGAGATGGGTCGCGCCGCATCCAAAGGGGTATCCATGGCGCTGATCACCGTAAACTGCTTCTCGTCCATGCTCATGAGAACGGTGCCGATAAACGTGATTCTTCCTGTGGACAAGCAGGTTGAGGCTGTCCGTGCCGAGGAGGACGGCGCCCGCTACGTGCCCAATGAGCCCGCGGGTGGGTTCAAGACGCTCTACCTGTTGCACGGAATCTTCGGCAACTATACGGACTGGGTGAGCGGCACCTGCATTCAGCGCTGGGCCGAGGAGCGCGACCTGGCCGTTGTCATGCCCTCGGGCGACAACATGTTCTACCTCGACCAGCCCGAAGCCCACGACTACTACGGCCGCTTTATCGGCGAGGAGCTCGTCGCCCTCACGCGCGCGATGTTCCCCCTGTCCCGCCGCCGCGAGGACACCTTCATCGGCGGGCTCTCCATGGGAGGCTACGGTGCGCTCCGCAACGGGCTCAAATACGCGGATACGTTCGGATCCATCGCCTCGATGTCGGGCGCGCTGCTCGTCGACGGGGTTTCCGAGCGGACCGACGACACCTCGACGTTCTTCCAGTCCCGCAGGTTCGCGAAGGCGGTCTACGGCGATCCGGATGCCGTCGCGGGCAGCGATCGCGACCCGCTGTGGCTTGCGGGTCGGCTGGTCGCATCGGGCGGGCCGCTTCCGCGGATCTACGTGTCGTGCGGGACGGAGGACTCGCTGCTCGCCGCGAACCGGGATGTGGCCCGCGAGCTGGACGCACAAGGGTTCTCGGTGACCTACGAGGAGACCGCTGGCGGCCATACCTGGGAATACTGGAACCGCGCCATCGAGCGGGTGGTGGACTGGCTGCCGCTCGACGAGCCGGTCATGGGCATCGGCAGCGGAAACGTGCACGTGTAGGCGCGTGCGCCGCGGGCGGGCGCCCTTTTGCGTCATCTGCCTTCATCTGATAGCGCGGCGATGTGCATATCGTCGAAAAGGCCCGGATCGTCCGGGCCTTTTGTTGTGCGGATGAGCGGGGCCTGAGCCGAACGATTCGCCGGCCTGAGCACCCTTATAGTGCAAATTGTATATTCTCATCAAGAAACTGCATAAAAAACTGCTCAAAATAAAACCCATAAGGGTCATAGGTTGAGTTCGTCATTGTTTTTGAGTGCCCTTTCCCAACATGCGCTGCACCCCTCAGCATTTTCCCAGTTGAATCCTGCGGAAATGCAAACGGGTGCGGCGCATGTGGCGAGATGGCACCAAAAAACAATGACAAACTCGTATACATCCCTTTTCGGGGGTGGTGAGGGGCGGCTGCGCGCCTGCGGGGGAGTGCCTGCGGGCGCGCAAGCTGTCCATCGTCGCCTTTCCGGGTCTGTCCTCGCGCCCCGGCAGCGCCCCGGCGGCTTCTTGACGGTTGCCGGACCATGGCCCTCGCTCGCCTAAGGGCCGCATCGGGCGTCCCGCGGCTGTGCGATAGTCGAGACGATCCGAGTCTGAAGTTCTATTGCCAAGGGGACAGGGTGATCGGGATGCAACGACTGTCGGAAATCTCCGGACGCGCGCGGCGCTTCGCGTTGGCGCTCATGGCGGCGCTGGCGCTGGTGATGGGCATGCCCGCAGCGCTCGCGATCGGGGCCCAGCCGGCATATGCGGCGCAGGGCGCCTCCGTCAGCGAGCAGGAGGCCTACGAGCGCATCGTCGCGCTGCGTGCCCAGTACCCGGAGGGCATGCGATGGACGAATGACGACTACTATCTCAGCCCGGCACTCTACCAGGCGGGCTATGGCTGCCACGCGTTCGCGCTCATCCTGAGCGACGCGGCCTTCGGGTCCAATCCCGGCACGACGTACGAGGACCTCTCCCAGGTGCGGGTCGGAGACATCCTGCGCGTCAACTACGACACGCACACGGTCGTGGTTCTCGAGGTGCGCGACGGGGGCGTCGTTGTCGCCGAGGGCAACTACAACGCATCCATCCACTGGGGGCGCGTCATCTCGTTCGGCGAGCTTTCCCGCGGGTTCATGTACGGCATCACGCGCTACGTCGAGCCCGAGCCTGAGCCGGACCCCGAGCCAGATCAGGGCTACTACGGGTTCTCAGACATCCACGAGGGCGAGTGGTACACCCAGGGCGGCCTGTTCGAGTACGCCGTCGACCATGGGCTGATGTCCGGATACACCGATTCGGACCTGTTCGGCACCTACGACTCCATCACGCGCGGGCAGGTCGCGGTGATCTTGCACCGCATGGCGGGTGAGCCGAGGGTTGCGGCCGACCCGTTCGACGACGTGGACGAAGACGCGTACTACGCCCCCGCCATCGCGTGGGCGCGCGCCACGGGCGTCATCAACGGCTATAGGGACGAGAGCGGCGCGTACACGACGTTTGGTCCGGATGAGCCGGTGACGCGCGAGCAGCTCGCCGTCATGCTGTGCAACTACGCGTCCCGGGTCGCCGGGCTGGACGTCTCGAGCGGCCTCGATGAGGCGGCATCCATCCCCGGCTGGGAGAACGTGTCGGAATGGGCGCGTCCCGCCATGGGCTGGATCGTCGATCGCGGCATCATGAGCGGCAAGACCATGGAGGACGGCTCGAGGAATCTCGACCCGCAGGGGAGCGCCTGGCGCGTCTCCATGGCGACGATGGCCGCCTCGTTCCATCAGATGCTGTAAGGGGGGGCTTTACATTCGTTTACACTGGTATGGAAATGGACGTAACGGACGCTTTATATCTGCGCATTTCCGGCGCAATTTTCGCCCTTCTGCCCCATAAGCGGCCGCTTTGGGGTACGCTAGCTCAATAGGTATCCCGAGCGCAGAGATATGCGCTTGTTATTTAGATGCGCTTGCTTTGCATGCGCGTTTGCGAAAGGAATAGATTTCTGAGATGAAGGCCATCATACCTGCCGCTGGTCTAGGCACCCGCTTCCTGCCCTCGACCAAGTGCACCCCCAAAGAGATGCTGCCGGTGCTCGACAAGCCGGTCATCCAGTACGTGGTCGAGGAGGCGCTTGCTCCCGAGGAGGTCGATGACGTCATCATCGTCACGTCGCCGGGCAAGCCCGAGCTGCTGAGCTACTTCCAGCCCGATCGTTCGCTCGAGGGCCTGCTGCGCGAGCGCGGCAAGGCGGCCTACGCCGACGCCGTCGCCGCTGCCGGCAACATGCCGGTCGACTTCCGCTATCAGTACGAGCCCCGCGGCCTCGGCCACGCCATCCGCTCCGCCGCCGACGCCGTCGCCGGTGAGAGCTTCCTGGTGCTGCTGGGCGACTACGTCGTGCCCTCGCGCGATATCTGCACCAAGATGATGGCCGTCTCGCAGGCCCACGCCGGCGCCTCCGTGATCGCCGTCGCCCCCTGCTCGCCCGAGGAGGTCAGCCGCTACGGCGTGATCGCCGGCGAGCGCGTGGGCACGGTCCCGGGCAGCGGCGAGCCGGCCGACGACGAGCCCGGTGCCGTGTGGCGCGTCTCCGGCCTGGTGGAGAAGCCCGCTCCCGAGGACGCCCCCTCCAACCTCTACATCGTGGGCCGCTACCTGCTGAGCCCCCTGGTCATGGACCTTCTGGGCGACCAGGAGCCGGGCAAGGGCGGCGAGATCCAGCTCACCGACGCCATGGCGCGCAGCCTCGAGCGCGAGGCCATGTACGCCGTGGTCATCGACCCGCTGTCCGGCTACGACACCGGCACGCCGAGCGGCTGGATGGCCACGAACGCCCTGATGGCCGCCGAGGACCCGCGGTTCCGCGACGCCTTCTGGGAGGCCATCGACGAGCGCGGCGGCCTCAAGCGCTAACGCGGCGGCAAGCATTCGATCGGTATGGACCCGGCGGCGATGACCGTCGGGTCTTTTTTGTGCGAAGCGCGGGCCCGTCTGCAGGTCCCTGCCTTCAACATCTCCTTGAAGAGGGCCGAAAGGCCTTGTCTGAAACCTTCGCCGCTGGTTAACTACCGCACGTTTGCGCCGCAGGGGGCGGCGCATCTGAAGGAGGGTTTTCAGTGGATAGCAATTCGATCAAGAAGTATGGCGTCGAGGCGCTCGGCACGTTCGTGCTCACGTTCTTCGGCTGCGGCAGCGCGGCGGTCGCCGGCTCGGTGCTCGGCAACCTCGGCATCGCGTTCGCGTTCGGCCTGTCGATCGTCGCCATGGCGTTCGCCATCGGCAACGTGTCCGGCTGCCATATCAACCCGGCAGTGACCTTCGGCCTGTTCGTTGACAAGCGCATCTCCCTGAAGGACCTGTTCGGCTATTGGATCGCCCAGTTCATCGGCGCGATCGTCGCCGCGCTCGTGCTCATGCTCGTGATCAACAACTGCGCCGACCTCGGCGGCGTCGCCGCGACCGGCCTTGGCTGCAACGGCTACGGCGAGGCCTCCTCGACCGGCATCTCGATGTTCGGCGCCGTCCTCGTCGAGGTCATCCTCACGATGGTGTTCGTGCTCACCATTCTTGGCGTGACCGCCGACGGCAAGACCGGGCATTTTGCCGGCCTGGTGATCGGCCTTACGCTCGCGTTCGTGCACATCATGGGCATTCCTCTGACCGGCACGTCCGTTAACCCGGCGCGCAGCTTCGGTCCTGCGCTCGTCATGGCCTTCGAGGGCAACACCGTGGCGCTCGACCAGGTCTGGGTGTTCATCTTCGCGCCGCTCGTGGGCGCCGCCCTCGCCGCGGTCATCTTCGGCGCCTTCAAGAGCTTCTACAAGCAGGAGGCATAAACGGCCTTCCGCCAACCGATATTTCGGGCTGGTGCTTGAGGGGACGGGGTCCGGTGCTTCTCGGGAAGCGCCGGACCCCGTCTTTTTGGGAAACACCGATCAATTCACTCCGCGTCGGTCGGCACTGTGGCGTGCTCCGCGAAAGCAATTGATCGGCGTTTCCCTAACTGCGCAAGAGGGCGTCGACGAGTTGGTTGTCCCGCGCGTCGGGCGAGCCGAGGGGCAGGCCGCATGCCTCGAAGAAATGGCTGCCGGCGAACTGCCGCGCCCTAAACGAGTTGTGCGCCCCGTCGTCGAGGTAGCGCACGCGCGACAGGCAGTCGGTGGTGGCGCAGTACAGCGGCCCGCGCTCGTCGACGTACTCGAGGTAGAGCGGCTCTTCGCTCCACAGCACCACGCCGGCGAGGTTCTCGAGCTCGTAGGCCACGGCGAACTGCCGCCAGGCGAGTCCGCGCGCGCGGACGTAGCGGTCGAGGATCGACGCCATGCGGGTCACGCGGGCGAGGGTGTCGCTCGCGCTCATGATGCGCAGGGGCGCCTGTCCTCCCGCCCGCTCGTGGCACGTGAGGTTGAGCCGCGCGAGCGCGTGCTCGTACTCGTCGCCTCCGACCAGCACCGCCGGCACCGAGAGCTTGATGGACTCGTCGCCGAACAGCTCGATGGCCGAGTGCGGGGTGCGCGGATCGTCGCGCGTAGGCACGCTGAAGATGAGGGAGTCGTGCGCGTGGTGGACGCGGCAGGCGAGCCCCTGCCGCTTGAAGGCGGTCCGCATGCAGGCGGCGTGCTCGTTGAGCTCGTCGCGCGACGGGGCGTCTGCGGCCCGGCTTCCCATGCGGAACACGTACAGGTTGAACAGCGGCATGTCCTCTGCCGTGTAGAACACCGTGCGGCGGCAGAACTCCCGGACCTCCAGGCGCCTTCGCGTCGCCTTGCCGTACAGCTCGACGAGCGCCGAGCTCGCCGCGGGCCCCGAGGTCGAGCCCTCGCGTACGTCCACGACGCCGTCGGCCACATACGGCGGGAAGTCGCCTTCGAGCACCTGCACGATGACGACACCCTCGTCGGGCGCGGCGGGGTCGGTCACGAAGCGCACGTCGATGCGCGGCGCGGGCGTGATGTGCCGGCGGCAGGATTCGCCGATGATCTGGCTGTAGTCCGCCGAGAGGCGCGGCAAGGGGCACGTGCTCTTGTCGTCGTCGGCGATGCCGATGACGAGCCAGCCGCCTGCGGAGTTGGCGAACGAGGCGATGATCTTGGGCAGCTTCTTCAGCACGGTGGGGGAGAGGCTCCGCTTGAACTCGAGCGCGTAGCCCTCCTCGAGCTCGCGCAGCTGGTCGAGATCCGCGTAGGTCACCTCGGCAAGCGTCTTCGGCCGTCCGTGGGCATCTTTGAATGGGCTGAACATCGGTGCCGCCTTCCTCGCGCCTCTTTGTGCGGCTTATACCCACCAGCCTGTCCCTTCGGGCCGGAACTTTTTAGGACGGGGCCCTGTGCCCTCGGCATCCGAGAGATCGGGCGGCGGTTCACGGAAAACTCATGAACATATGTTCGTGATAACGAGGTTTACCAGCGGCTTTGAGAACGAAAAAAATAGCTAGTCCAAAAACTTCCGTAAGTCAAGACTTTTCTTGCCGAACGGAAGGCACCTGCTAAACTAATAGGTTGCGATAACTGGCAGAAGTCTTTGCGCATGCACGGACGGATGCCGACCACCCGTTTTTCCCGCGAAGGAGGAAACACCTGGTGCAGAAGTCTACACAGGCCGTAACGGCAACAGAGCGCACCCGCGTCAATTTTGGGAAAATTCCCGAGGCGATGGAGCTGCCCAACCTCATCTCCGTTCAGAAGCAGTCCTTCGAGCGCTTCATGGGCGAGGGCCTTCGAGAGGCGTTCAAGGAATCCAGCCCCATCCAGAGCCAGAATCACGTTCTGGAGGTGACGTTCGGCGAGCACCAGTTCGGCGACCCCGCGCACACCGTCGAGGAGTGCCGCGAAAAGGACATGACCTACCAGGCCCCGCTTCTGACCGACGTCCGTCTCACCAACAAGGAGACCGGCGAGATCAAGGAGCAGCTCGTGTTCATGGGCGACTTCCCCATGATGACCGACCAGGGCACCTTCATCATCAACGGCACGGAGCGCATCGTCGTCTCCCAGCTCGTGCGTTCTCCCGGCGTGTACTACTCCTCCGAGATGGACGGCGGCAAGCAGGTCTACAAGGCGCAGATCATCCCCGCGCGCGGCGCGTGGCTTGAGTTCGAGGTCGACAAGCGCGACCAGCTCGTGGTCTCCATCGACCGCAAGCGCAAGCAGTCCGCGACCATGTTCCTGCGCGCCCTCGGCATCGCCCCCACCAACGACGAGATCATCGAGCTGCTCGGCGACTCCGACGTGGTGAAGCGCACCATCGAGCGCGACACCGCGCTGACCCGCGAGGACGCTCTCATCGAGATCTACCGCCGTCTGCGTCCGGGCGAGCCGCCCACGGTCGACGCCTCCCGCAGCCTGCTCGAGGGCCTGCTGTTCAACCCGCAGCGCTACGACCTGGCGCGCGTGGGCCGCTACAAGGTCAACAAGAAGCTCGGCCTCACCACCTCCGAAGAGGTCGCCATCCTCACCGACGAGGACATCGTCGCCACCCTTCGCTACCTGCTGGCGCTCGCCGCGGGCGAGAACGGCTTCAAGACCGACGACATCGACCACTTCGGCAACCGCCGCATCCGCACGGTGGGCGAGCTGGTGGCCAACCAGTTCCGCATCGGCATGAGCCGCATGGAGCGCGTCGTCCGCGAGCGCATGAGCTCCCAGGACATCGACGAGATTACCCCGCAGTCGCTCATCAACATCCGCCCGATCGTGGCGGCCATCAAGGAGTTCTTCGGCTCCTCGCAGCTGTCCCAGTTCATGGACCAGGCGAACCCGCTGACCGGTCTTACCCACAAGCGCCGCCTGTCCGCACTCGGCCCCGGCGGCCTCGCCGGCCACAAGTCGGGCTCCAGCCGCCGCACGAACGTGCCCACCGCCGTGCGCGACGTCCATAACTCCCACTACTCCCGCATGTGCCCCATCGAGACGCCCGAAGGCCCCAACATCGGCCTGATCGGCTCGCTGGCGCTGTACGCCCGCGTGAACGAGTACGGCTTCATCGAGGCCCCGTACCGTCGCGTCGAGAACGGCCGCGTCACCGACCAGATCGACTGGATGACCGCCGACGAGGAAGAGAACCACATCATCGCGCCGGCCAACACCCCGATCGACCCGGTCACCCGCGAGTTCGTGTCGACCGACGCCGAGGGCAACGTGGTCCGTCCGCACTCCGTCGTCGCCCGTACGCGCGACTTCGACGGCTCCTTCGGCGCGCCGGCTGACGTGCCGGTGGACGACATCGACTACATGGACGTCTCCCCGCGCCAGATGCTGTCCGTCGCAGCCACCCTCATTCCGTTCCTCGAGCACGACGACGCCAAGCGTACCCTCATGGGCGCCAACATGCAGCGCCAGGCCGTGCCCCTGCTGCACCCGATCGCCCCGTACGTCGGCACCGGCATGGAGCGCCGTGCCGCGATCGACTCCGGCGAGGTCACGCTGGCCAAGCATGCCGGCGAGGTCGTGTTCGCCGACGCCTCCAAGATCACGGTGAAGTCCGCCGAGGGCCTGGAGGAGTACCACCTGCCCAAGTACCAGCGCTCCAACCAGTCGACCTGCATCAACCACCGTCCGCTCGTGCGCGTGGGCGACGAGGTCGTCGAGGGCCAGCCGCTTGCCGACGGTCCTTCCACCGACCATGGCGAGCTCGCGCTCGGCCAGAACCTGGTCGTGGCCTACATGCCGTGGGAGGGCTTCAACTACGAGGACGGCATCGTCGTCTCCGAGCGCCTGGTCTCCGAGGACCTGCTGACCTCCATCAACATCTCCCGCCACGAGATCGACGCCCGCGACACCAAGCTCGGCCCCGAGGAGATCACCCGCGAGATCCCGAACCTGTCCGAGGACATGCTCGCGAACCTCGACGAGGACGGCATCATCCGCATCGGCGCCGAGGTCGGCCCGGGCGACATCCTGGTCGGCAAGGTCACGCCCAAGGGCGAGAGCGCTCTGACCGCCGAGGAGCGCCTGCTGCGCGCCATCTTCGGTGCGAAGGCCCACGACGTCCGTGACACCTCCCTCAAGATGCCGCACGGCTCCTACGGCCGCGTCATCGACGTCGTCCGCTTCAGCCGCGAGGCCGGCGACGACCTGGCCCCCGGCGTCAACGAGCAGGTGCGCGTCTACGTCGCGCAGCGCCGCAAGATCCAGCAGGGCGACAAGATCGCCGGCCGCCACGGCAACAAGGGCGTCATCTGCGAGGTCCTGCCCGTCGAGGACATGCCCTACATGGCCGACGGCACCCCGGTCGACGTCATCTTGAACCCGCTGGGCGTCCCGTCCCGTATGAACGTCGGCCAGCTGCTCGAGTGCCACCTCGGCTGGGCCGCCGCCTGCGGCTGGGATCCCGATTCGGCCGATTCCGACGCCTACGTGCCGGGTCCGTTCTTCACGGCCACCCCGGTCTTCGACGGCGCGTCCGAGGACGAGATCGCTGAGGTCATCCGCCGCGCCAACAAGAACATGGTCAACCTCGCCCGCGAGCGCTACGGCGAGCACATGCGCCCCGAGTTCGTGACGCAGCTCGACGAGCGCGGCAAGACCGTGCTGTACGACGGCCGTTCCGGCGAGGAGTTCCGCGAGCCGATCACCGTGGGCATCTCCTACATCCTGAAGCTCGGCCACATGGTCGACGACAAGATCCACGCGCGCTCGACGGGCCCCTACAGCCTCGTGACCCAGCAGCCGCTGGGCGGCAAGGCGCAGTTCGGCGGCCAGCGCTTCGGCGAGATGGAGGTGTGGGCCCTGTACGCGTACGGCGCGTCCAACGTGCTGCAGGAGATCCTCACCGTCAAGTCCGACGACACCGTGGGCCGCGTCAAGACCTACGAGTCCATCGTCAAGGGCGAGAACGTCCCGTCTGCCGGCATCCCCGAGTCGTTCAAGGTCCTGGTCAAGGAGATCCGCTCGCTGGCGCTCGACATCGAGCCGATGCACACCAACGTGTACGAGGCCGAGCCCAAGGCGACCGAGGCCGCTGCCGACGCCGACGCTTTGACCGACCTTCCCTCCATCGACGAGGTCGACACGTCCGTTGACGCTGTCGACGCCCTGCTCGATGCCTTCGCCGCCTCCACGACCGATAAGGAGTAAGTGACTGTGGCAGATTTCGAATCCACTGATTTTGATGCGGTAAAGATCTCGCTCGCTTCCGCCGACCAGATCCGCTCGTGGTCGCACGGCGAGGTCAAGAAGCCCGAGACCATCAACTACCGTACCCTCAAGCCCGAGAAGGACGGCCTGTTCTGCGAGAAGATCTTCGGTCCCGCCAAGGACTGGGAGTGCTCCTGCGGCAAGTACAAGGGCATCCGCTTCAAGGGCATCGTCTGCGAGCGCTGCGGCGTCGAGGTGACGAGCGCCAAGGTTCGCCGCGAGCGCATGGGCCACATCGAGCTCGCCGCTCCGGTCTCCCACATCTGGTACTTCAAGAGCCCCACGAGCTTCCCCATGAGCCGTCTTCTGGACATCAAGTCCAAGGACCTGGAGAAGGTGCTCTACTTCGCCAGCTATATCATCACGCACGTCGACTATGAGGCCCGCGAGGCCGATGCCGAGGACCTGCGCGAGGAGCTCGCCGCCGACCTCGAGGAGATCGACGCCGAGTGCGCCCGCCAGATCGAGAGCCTGAAGGCCCAGGGCGACCCCGAGAACTTCGACGAGTTCTCCGACGAGGAGCCGCTGACGCCCGAGGAGATCGCCGCCGGCATCGTCGACATCGAGGAGGAGACCAAAGACGAGAAGCAGCTGCGCTCCGACGCCTTCCAGGCGTTCATGCAGCTGACCGAGCGCGACCTGATCTCCGATGAGCCGCTGTTCCGCGAGATGAAGCGCTACTACTCCATGTACTTCGAGGGCGGCATGGGCGCCGAGGCCATCCGCGACCTGCTGTCCGCCATCGATCTGCCGAAGGAGGCCGAGCGCCTCAAGGCCATCATCGCCGATGAGGACGGCCAGAAGCAGAAGCGCGAGAAGGCCGTCAAGCGCCTCGAGGTCGTCGACGCCTTCCTCAAGGGCGGCAACGACCCGGCGAACATGATCCTGGACGTCATCCCGGTCATCCCGCCCGATCTGCGCCCGATGGTCCAGCTCGACGGCGGCCGCTTCGCCGCGTCCGACCTGAACGACCTGTACCGTCGCGTCATCAACCGCAACAACCGCCTGAAGCGCCTGCTCGACCTCGACGCGCCCGCGATCATCGTGAACAACGAGAAGCGCATGCTGCAGGAGGCCGTGGACGCCCTGTTCGACAACGGTCGCCGTGGGCGCCCGGTGTCCGGTCGCGGCGGCCGTCCGCTGAAGTCGCTCGCCGAGGCCCTCAAGGGCAAGCAGGGCCGCTTCCGCCAGAACCTGCTCGGCAAGCGCGTCGACTACTCCGGCCGTTCCGTCATCGTCACCGACCCCAAGCTGAAGCTGCACCAGTGCGGTCTGCCCAAGACCATGGCGCTCGAGCTGTTCAAGCCGTTCGTCATGAAGCGCCTCGTGGAGCTCGGCAAGGTCGAGAACATCAAGGGCGCCAAGCGCGCGATCGACCGCTCCGCCAGCTTCGTGTGGGACATCCTCGAAGAGGTCATCGACGGCCGTCTGGTGCTGCTCAACCGCGCCCCGACGCTGCACCGTCTGTCCATCCAGGCCTTCGAGCCCGTGCTCGTCGAGGGCAAGGCCATCCACCTGCATCCGCTCGTCTGCTCCCCGTTCAACGCGGACTTCGACGGCGACCAGATGTCGGTGCACGTGCCGCTGTCCCAGCAGGCCCAGGCTGAGGCCCGCGTGCTGATGCTGTCCGCCAACAACCTGCGCTCCCCGGCGTCCGGCAAGCCCGTCAACGTCCCGTCCCAGGACATGATCATCGGTGTGTACTACCTCACCCAGGTCCGCGACGGCCTGTCCGGCGAGGGCCACGTGTTCGCGAGCTTCGACGACGCGCTCAACGCCTATGACGCCCGCACCGAGGTTGACCTGCAGGCCAAGATCATGGTGCGCGTGAGCTCCGAGCAGGCCAACGTCTTCACCGAGGACGGCCGCAAGCTCTTCCGCGTCATGAACGGCCGCGGCGACGCCGTGGACTACGACGTGACCGGCTCCAAGACCGCGCGCTTTGAGACCTCCATCGGCCGCATCATCTTCAACCAGCAGTGCCTGCCGGCCGACTACGAGTTCATCAACTACAAGATGGCCAAGGGCGACGTGTCCAAGCTCGTGGCCGACTGCTGCGACCGCTATCCGCAGGCCGAGGTCGGTCCGATCCTGGACGCCATCAAGTACGCCGGCTTCCACTTCGCAACCCGCGCCGGCCTGACCATCTCGCTGTGGGACGCCCTCATCCCCGAGGACAAGCCCCAGATCCTCGACGTCGCCCAGAAGCGCGTCGACCAGATCAACGAGTACTTCGAGGAAGGCTTCATCAACGAGCAGGAGCGCCACATCGAGGTCGTCAACGAGTGGACGGCTGCCACCGACACCGTCGCGGCCAAGATGCTCGACATGTTCGATGAGGAGAACCCCATCTACATGATGGCCGACTCCGGCGCCCGTGGCTCGAAGGCCCAGCTGCGTCAGCTCGGCGGCATGCGCGGCCTCATGGCCGACATGTCCGGCGAGACCATCGACCTTCCCATTAAGGCGAACTTCCGCGAGGGCCTGCTGCCGCTCGAGTACTTCATCTCCACCTACGGCGCCCGTAAGGGCCTGGTCGACACCGCGTCGCACACGTCCGACTCCGGTTACCTCACCCGTCGTCTCGTCGACGTGGCGCAGGACGTCATCGTCCGCGAGGAGGACTGCGGCACGACCGAGGGCGTCACCTACAACCTGATCATCCCGGGCACCGACGACATCAACGCCGACCTCGTGGGCCGCTGCTTCATCGAAGACGTCGTGGCTCCGGACGGCGAGACGCTGTTCCACACCGACGAGTACATCGAGAGCGTGGCCGATCTCCAGAAGATGATCGACCACGGCATGAAGAAGGTTAAGCTCCGCGCGCTTTTGACCTGCCGCTCCAAGTACGGCGTGTGCCAGAAGTGCTACGGTTGGGACCTTTCCACGCGTCGTCCGGTCGCCATCGGCACCGCGGTCGGCATCATCGCCGCCCAGTCCATCGGCGAGCCCGGTACGCAGCTGACGATGCGTACCATTCACTCCGGCGGCGTCGCGGGCGTCGAGGACATTACGCAGGGTCTGCCGACCGTCGGCCGCATGTTCGACGTCGTCGGCAACGTCAACGAGAAGATTCTGGGCCGCGAGGCCGATCTGGCCCCGTACTCCGGCGTGCTCTCGATCAAGCCCGAGAAGGCCGAGTACATCATCCAGATTCTCGACGCGGACGATCCGACCCGCATCCTCGACGAGCGCCGCGTGCCCGCGTCGGTGCGCTTCATGCCCGGTATCGAGGACGGCGCCGAGATCCGCGCCGGCGACCAGATCACCAAGGGCTTCGTGAACTTCCGCAACCTGCGCAAGCTCACCGACATCGAGTCCACCATGCACACGTTCGTCGAGAGCGTGAAGGACGTCTACACGAGCCAGGGCGTCGACCTGAACGACAAGCACATCGAGGTCATCGCGCGCCAGATGCTGCGC
The DNA here is from genome assembly GCF_030385545.1 of Collinsella ihumii. Classification (NCBI taxonomy): domain Bacteria; kingdom Bacillati; phylum Actinomycetota; class Coriobacteriia; order Coriobacteriales; family Coriobacteriaceae; genus Collinsella; species Collinsella ihumii. Next base: position 178,476 of record NZ_JAUEIQ010000001.1, read on the forward strand.
CGCGTCCAGATCACCAACCCCGGCGACTCCCGCTACCTTCTGGGTCAGTACGTCGACCGCTACGAGTTCGCCGACGAGGTCGATCGCGTGGCGCGTCGCGGCGGCACCCCGCCGGCGGCCGAGCCCGTCATCCTGGGTACGCTCAAGGTCGCGTCCTCTATCGACTCCTGGCTGTCCTCCGCGTCGTTCATCCGCACCGCGGGCGTTCTGACCGAGGCCGCCATCGAGGGCAAGGTCGACCACCTGCTCGACCTCAAGTCCAACGTCATCGTGGGCAAGAAGATCCCCGCCGGCACCGGCCTCAAGCCGTACGCCAACGCGACGCTGACCTACCGCACCGCCGACGGCTACGTCAACATCGACGGCCCGACGTCGCCTGCGTCCAAGAGCCTGCCCGACTGGGCTCCCTCTGAGCTCAAGGAGCTCGATGAGCAGCTGCCGCAGCAGCTCGACTGGACCGGCTACGACGAGTACGGCGCCGGCGACGGCTCGTTCACCCGCAACGGCCGCACCATCTCCGCCGAGGACGCGCGCCTCTACCTGTTCGACGACCTGGGCGTGTCGCAGCGCTGGACCAACAAGTTCAGCGAGGTCGGCATCGAGACGGTTGGCGACCTGGTCGGCAAGTCCGAGGAGGACCTGCTGCGCATCGACGGCATCGGCGCCAAGGCGATCGAGGAGCTGCGCGACGGCCTGGAGGCCCACAACCTCCTGTACATCCTCGACAACACCGACGACGTGGCGGACGAGGAGGATCTGTCCCAGCTGCTGCAGATGGTGTTCAGCCCGGACGGCCCCGACGACATCCTGCTCGGCACGAGCGCCCCGCGCCATCACTTCGACTCCGATGAGGAGATGATCGGCGCTCCCGCTGAGGACAGCTCCAAGAAGGACGGTTCCTCCGGCATCATCAACGAGGACATGGCCTCGCTCGACGAGCTGCTGAACCAGCTTGTCGACAACGACGACCATCATCCTGAGGAGCAGGAGGACTAAGGTTTCCGCCTGAACCCGTTCGGCCCGCTTTCCCCCACAGGGGAGAGCGGGCCTTTTGCGTAGGTAGGGGCATGCGCGAAGCCGTCTCCATGGGGGAGGGGGTGTCCCATCTGCCTGCCGGATGTCATTCATGCCGGATACCGCCGATTCGTTCCTTTGTCGTCGGCGCCGACCCTTCGTATGGATATGGTGGCTTTGCAGGGCACGGGCCCTGCAAAGGTAATTCCGCCTGAAGGGAGCTTCAAACATGGCAGACGATAAGATGATGGACGCCCAGCTGAATGACGACGAGCTCGCAGACGTCGCGGGCGGCGGCACCGGCATCGACCCCGATGCGTTCAAGCCGTTCGACCCCAATGATCCGATCAATATCCTGATTCAAAAAGAGCAGGAGGCCCCGAGCGTTTCCCCGATCCCGGGCCCCGATGGAACCTTCATCATCCCCGGTACCGCCGGAACCACCGTCAAACTCGACTAGTCACCAAGCATTCACTCAAAAGGGGCGAGCACTCGGTGCCCGCCCCTTTTGAGTGAATGCAAATTCAAGGTACGTCCCCGATTTGCACTTTTGCAAATCGGGGACGTACCTTGAATTTGCATGTTTGCAAACTGGGGACACCCCTTGGCCGTACGCGTTTGCACGAGCGTCCGCGTTCCTACGGCACCGCGTTTACTCATGAAAACCCCCGCCATGCCACCGCATCTACGGTGGCATGGCGGGGGTTGCCAAAAACGGTGCCGCTTCGACGTGCGCTTCCTCAGTGCCTGCAGGCTGCGTTCGGGTCCATGGGCTCCACGTCGCCCGCGAGGAACTTCTTGAGCACGTCGCCCGCGATCGGCGTCTCGCGCTCGGCGTAGACGGCCACGCCGCCCGCGGTGAAGCGGCTGTAGGGCGGCATGCCCATGCCGGTGGCGATGATGGCGTCGATGTTCTGGTCGAGCGCGTGCTGGATCACGCCGCCGCAGCCGCACTCGTCGTGCTCGACGTTCTTGACGGATTCGACGTTCGTGACGGCGCCGTCCTCAACCGTCGCGATGGTGAAGTAGGCGGCATGGCCGAAGTGGCCGGAGCGGGGTGCGTCGAGTCCCTGATCGGTCTCGACGGGGATGGCGATCCTCATGGGGGTTCTCCTTATGACTGAAAGATACATGCGCCGACCATTATAGAGAACTCGATGTGGAGATTTGGCGGAAAGGGGGCCAAAATAGGATACGCCCGGCGGCGTGGTGTGTTGACAGCGCTGCAAGCGGGCGTACAATTGCGAACTGCGTGTTTCGAAGGTGGATGCTGACGCCTCGATTCAAGCCGTTGCACATTATAGAAAGCTGGAATCATTTCGAGAAGGAGTACGCTTTGCCTACTATTAACCAGCTGGTTCGTCAGGGCCGCCAGTCCAAGCCGGCCAAGTCCAAGAACGCCGCTCTGCAGCACAACTCGCAGAAGCGCGGCGTGTGCACCCGCGTGTTCACCACGTCCCCCAAGAAGCCGAACTCGGCTCTGCGCAAGGTTGCCCGTGTTCGCCTGGTCAACGGCATCGAGGTCACCGCTTACATCCCCGGTGAGGGCCACAACCTGCAGGAGCACTCCATCGTGCTCGTCCGCGGTGGCCGCGTGCGCGACCTCCCTGGTGTTCGCTACAAGATCATCCGTGGCGCCTACGACTGCGCTCCGGTGAACAACCGCATGAAGGCTCGCTCCCGCTACGGCGCCAAGCGTCCGAAGCAGAAGTAAGCAGATCTGTAACGAACCGTTTCCGCGACGTCACGAACATTCGCCGAACAGGCATCGCGTCGCTTCAATACCAGAGGAGAAATACCTATGCCTCGTCGCAAGACTAAGAATCTTCATCGCGAGATCCAGCCGGATTCCGTGTACAACAACCGCCTGGTGACCCAGCTCATCAACAAGATCCTGCTGGACGGCAAGAAGGCCACCGCTGAGCGCATCGTCTACAGCGCCTTCGACATGGTCGCCGCCAAGTCCGAGCAGGACGCCCTGGCCGTCTTCAAGAAGGCCATGGACAACGTCCGCCCGACCCTCGAGGTCAAGCCCAAGCGCGTCGGTGGCGCCACCTACCAGGTGCCCATGGAGGTCAACTCCCGTCGTGCCACCCAGCTGGCCATCCGCTGGATCGTCAACTTCGCCCGTGCCCGCAAGGAGAAGACCATGGCCGAGCGTCTGGCCAACGAGATTCTCGACGCCTCCAACGGCGTCGGCGCTTCCGTGAAGCGTCGCGAGGATGTCTTCAAGATGGCCGAGGCCAACCGCGCATTCTCTCACTACCGTTGGTAAACCGAGGAAGGATAGATACACATGGCTAAGCCTAAGTACAAACTGTCCGACACCCGTAACATCGGCATCATGGCCCACATCGATGCCGGTAAGACCACGACGACCGAGCGCATCCTGTACTACACCGGCAAGACCCACAAGATCGGTGAGGTCCATGACGGCGCTGCCACCATGGACTGGATGGTCCAGGAGCAGGAGCGCGGCGTAACCATCACCTCCGCTGCCACCACGTGCTTCTGGCACAAGGGCGGCGACGTGAAGAACGGTCCCGCCTACCGTATTCAGATCATCGACACCCCGGGCCACGTGGACTTCACGTCCGAGGTCGAGCGCTCCCTGCGCGTCCTCGACGGCGCCGTCGCCGTCTTCGACGCCGTTGCCGGCGTTCAGCCCCAGTCCGAGACCGTGTGGCGCCAGGCTCGCACCTACAACGTCCCGCGCATCGCCTTCATCAACAAGTTCGACCGCATCGGCGCCGACTTCTGGCACGCGATCGACACCATGAAGGAGCGCCTGCACGCCAAGGCAGTCGCCATCCAGGTCCCGATGGGCTCCGAGGACAACTTCTGGGGCATCATCGACCTGGTGACCATGGTCGCCTGGGACTTCAAGGCCGACGACAAGGGCATGACCTACCCTGAGCCCATGGACGAGATCCCGGCCGAGTTCGCCGAGATCGCCGCGGAGAAGCGCGCCGAGCTGCTCGACGCCGCCGCCGAGTACGACGACGAGCTCATGATGATGGTCCTCGAGGACGAGGAGATCCCCGTCGAGATGCTCAAGGCCGCCATCCGCAAGGGCGTTCTCGCCAACGACCTCAACCCGGTCCTCGTGGGCTCCGCCTACAAGAACAAGGGCGTCCAGGAGCTGCTCGACGCCGTCGTCGACTACCTGCCGAGCCCGCTCGACATCCCGGCCGTCGAGGGCACCGACCCCGACACCGGCGATGCCGACACCCGTGAGACGAGCTTCGACGCTCCGTTCTCCGCTCTGGCGTTCAAGATCATGACCGACCCCTACGTCGGTAAGCTCACCTTCTTCCGCGTGTACTCCGGTCACATCGACGCCGGCTCCTACGTGGTCAACGCCACCAACGGCCAGCGCGAGCGCTTCGGCCGCATCCTCGAGATGAACGCGAACGACCGTGTCGACGTCGACGGCGCCTTCGCCGGCGACATCCTCGCCGCCGTGGGCCTCAAGAACACCACCACCGGCGACACCCTGTGCGAGGAGGGTCACGAGATCGTCCTCGAGTCCATGGAGTTCCCCGATCCCGTTATCGACGTTGCCGTCGAGCCCAAGACCAAGGCCGAGCAGGACAAGATGAGCCTCGCGCTCGCCAAGCTCGCCGAGGAGGACCCGACCTTCACCGTCCGTACCGACCACGAGACCGGCCAGACCATCATCGCCGGCATGGGCGAGCTGCACCTCGAGATCATCGTCGACCGTCTGCTGCGCGAGTTCAAGGTCGAGGCCAACGTCGGTAAGCCCCAGGTCGCGTACCGCGAGGCTCCCGGCCACGATGTCGACCGCGCTGAGGGCAAGTTCGTCCGTCAGTCCGGTGGTCGCGGCCAGTACGGCCACGCCGTCATCAAGCTCGAGAAGATGGAAGAGGGCTTCGGCTACGAGTTCGTCAACGCCATCGTCGGCGGCGTCGTGCCCAAGGACTACATCCCCTCCATCGACAAGGGTATCCAGGAGGCCCTCGAGACCGGTGTCATCGCCGGCTACCCGGTGGTCGACGTCAAGGTGACCCTGTTCGACGGTTCCTACCACGAGGTCGACTCCTCCGAGGCCGCCTTCAAGATCGCCGGCTCCATGGCGATCAAGGACGCCCTCAAGAAGTCCGACCCGATCCTGCTCGAGCCGGTCATGGCCGTCGAGGTCGAGACCCCCGAGCAGTACATGGGCGACGTCATGGGCAACCTGTCCGGCCGTCGCGGCAAGATCGAGGGCATGGACGATCGTTCCGGTGCCAAGGTCATTCGCGCCAAGGTGCCTCTGGGCGAGATGTTCGGTTACGCGACCGACCTCCGCTCCCAGACCCAGGGCCGCGCGTCCTACACCATGCAATTCGATTCCTACGAGCCCGCGCCGAAGTCCATCACGGACGAGGTCGTGGCCAAGGCCGGCGGCAACGCCTAAGGCCCCTCGCACGTACACTAGTTTGATTGCGAGGAAGCCCTCGCACGCCATTTGGAGGTAACGTTGTCTAGCCAGAAGATCAGGATTCGCCTCAAGGGCTATGATCACGAGGTCGTGGACCAGTCCGCTAAGCTCATCGTCGACACCGCTCAGAAGACCGGTGCCCGCGTGTCCGGCCCCATCCCCCTGCCCACCGAGCGCAACCTCTACACGGTCATCCGCTCCCCGCACGTGGATAAGGACTCCCGCGAGCAGTTCGAGATGCGCACCCACAAGCGCCTCATCGACATCCTCGATCCCACCAGCGGCACCGTCGACTCGCTGATGCGTCTCGACCTGCCCGCCGGCGTCGACATCGAGATCAAGCTCTAAGCCAAACTCGATAGCTTGCTGTATGGCCCTCGGCATCGCGCCGGGGGCCTTTATCGTTTTGCGCGGGTCCCGTCCGGCTCGCCTCGCATGCATCGGGCCCGCTGCGGTATCATGGCGTGCGGAACAGGAGCCGAAAGGAGCGGGATGTCCCAGCTGTATCTGCTCCGTCACGGGCAGACGGAGTTCAATCTCAAACACCTCGTCCAGGGACGGTGCGACGCGCCTCTTACCGAGCTGGGCATCGCGCAGGCGCACGCCGCCGCCCGCTGGCTCATCGAGCAGCACGTGCGCTTCGACCGGCTCTGCACGTCGCCCTTGGGGCGGGCGAAGGCGACCCTCGGGCTCGTCCGCGCCGATCTTGCGGACGCAGGCGTTACGGACCTTCCGGAGATCGAGCCCGTCGACGGTCTGATGGAGCGCAGCTACGGTCCTTTCGAGGGCGGTCCTGCCGCCGATGTTCCCTGCGAGCTGTGGGATCCCGGCGAGGCCCTCGTCCCGTATGGGGGAGAGGGGAGCGCGGCGCTGCGGGAGCGCATGGTCGCCACGCTGACGGACATCATGGAGCGCGCCGGAGACGATGCCGCCGTCCTGGCCACGAGCCATGGTTCTGCGACGCTGCAGTTCAAGAAGGCGTGGGAGCATCTCGCCCGCTGCCCGCAAGACGTTCCCTTGGGGAACTGCTGCATCCTCGTCTACACGTACGATCGCGAGCACCGGGCCTTCATCAACCAGGCCATCGTGAACCCCCAGCTGTAGCGCGGACGGGCCGGCTTCGACTGCGCCGGCAGATGCATCCGCCTGAATTCGGTGCCATCCACTCCGTCGTTTTCCCCAGGGCGAGCGATTATGCCCGCGCATGTGCCCTACGCTGCGAATTCAATGCGAAGAAAATATGGACACGCCCGTGGCCGTGTATACTAATCAAGCTGTGCCTCGATAGGGGAGGATTCCACCTGCGGAGAGCACGCTCGCGAATGGGTTGCCGAGCGCGCCGACGCACGTCGAATGCAAAGCTACGTGGCACGCACGTCCGATAGTGGTCCTCTAGGGGCGTCCGCAAGGGGCGGACGCAGTGTCCCAAGACCACCGAGAGTTAGGATCATTGAATGATCAGCATGATTCTCGGCCGCAAGATCGGTATGACCCAGGTGTGGGACGAGAACGACAACGTCGTCCCCGTCACGGTCATCCAGGCTGGCCCCTGCGCGGTCTCGCAGGTTAAAACCAAGGCCACCGACGGCTACGATGCCGTCCAGATCGGTTTCGGCGACATCAAGGCCAAGAACGTGAACAAGCCCATGGCTGGTCACTTCGCCAAGGCCGGCGTCGAGCCCGTCCGTTACCTCCGTGAGGTCCGCGTCGAGAACGGCGAGGATCACAAGGTCGGCGAGACCGTCACTGTCGCTGACTTTGCCGACGTCGCCAAGGTCGATGTCATCGGCACCTCCAAGGGTAAGGGCTTCCAGGGCCGCATCAAGCGCTGGGGTCAGCGCCGTGGTCCTATGACTCATGGTTCCCACTTCAAGCGTCATCCGGGCTCCATCGGCCAGTGCGCCTATCCCGCCCGCGTCCTCAAGGGCGTCAAGATGGCCGGTCACATGGGCGATGAGCGCGTGACCGTGAAGAACCTCACCGTTGTCCGCATCGATGCCGAGCAGAACCTCATGCTCATCAAGGGTGCCGTCCCTGGTGGCAAGAACGCTCTGGTCGCCATCCGTATGGCCTAAGGGCCTCAGGTCCAGTAGGTCCTAGAGTCATACCAAGGAGAACAGAACATGTCTAAGTTTGAAGTAAAGAACAGCGAGGGCAAGGCGGCCGCCGAGGTCGAGCTCGCGCCTGCGGTCTTCGACATCGAGCCGAACGTCCACGTTATGCACCACATCGTCACGTGCCAGAGGGCATGCTGGCGTCAGGGCACCCAGTCCACCAAGGGCCGTTCCGAGGTCTCCGGTGGCGGCAAGAAGCCTTGGCGTCAGAAGGGTACCGGTCACGCCCGCCAGGGTTCGACCCGTGCCGGCCAGTGGCGTCACGGCGGTGTCATCTTCGGGCCGAAGCCCCGTTCCTACGCCAAGCGTATGAACAACAAGGAGGTCAAGCTCGCCATGCGCTCCGCGCTGTCCGCCAAGCTGCGCGACAACGAGCTCTTCCTCGTCGACGACTACGGCTTCGAGAAGCCGTCCACCAAGGCTGCCGTCGCCCTGCTCAAGAACCTCGGTATCGAGGGCAAGCGCCTCACGATCATCGTGCGCGAGGACGACATCAACGCCTACCTGTCGTTCCGTAACATCCCCAAGACGTTCATCATCACGCCGTCCGAGGCCAACACCTACGACCTCCTCAACAACGGCGCCCTGCTGATGCCCGCTGACGTCGCGACCCACTTCGGGGAGGTGCTCGCATAAATGACCGCTCACGAGATCATCATCCGCCCCATCGTGTCCGAGCGCTCCTACGCTGAGATGGAGCAGAATCGCTACACGTTCGAGGTCCACAAGGATGCTAACAAGTATCAGATCAAGGACGCGATCGAGGAGATCTTCAATGTGAAGGTCACCCGCGTTAACACCCTGCGCGTCAAGCCGAAGACCAAGCGCGTGCGCTACGTCGCCGGCCAGACTCGCTCCTGGAAGAAGGCCATCGTCACCGTGGCCGAGGGCCAGTCCATCGAGATCTTCGGCAACCAGGCCTAAGATCGAGCCCCGCATGCATTCCAGCCTCGCGAGCAGCGAGGGAGTTTTGGATGTAACGGGCTCAAAAGATGGAGCCGCCCGGTACCGTGGTAAATCCGGTGTCACCGCACCCGCGTCCCTGCTTGCGGTGGCGAGCGGATTGATATGAAAGGGATAGGTAATGGCTGTAAAGCACCTTAAACCGACCAGCGCCGGTAGGCGTTGGCAGACGATCTCGGACTTCTCCGAGATCACGACCAACAAGCCCGAGAAGTCCCTTCTCGCGCCCCTGCCCAAGAAGGCCGGTCGTAATAACCAGGGTCGCATCACCGTCCGCCATCAGGGCGGCGGCGTGAAGCGTCGCTATCGTATCATCGACTTCAAGCGCAACAAGGACGGCGTGCCCGCCAAGGTTGCCACGATCGAGTACGATCCCAACCGTTCCGCGCGCATCGCCCTGCTCCACTATGTGGACGGCGAGAAGCGCTACATCCTCGCGCCCAAGGGCCTCAAGGTCGGCGACCGCGTCGTGTCCGGCTCCGATGCCGACATCAAGCCCGGCAACGCCCTTCCGCTTGCCGACATCCCCGTCGGTACGCTGATTCACGCGATCGAGTTCATGCCCGGCAAGGGCGCCGCGATCGCTCGTTCCGCCGGCACCGCCTGCCAGCTCATGGGCAAGGAGGGCAAGTACGCCATTGTGCGTATGCCGTCTTCCGAGATGCGCCGCATCCTGCTCACCTGCCGCGCCACCGTCGGTGAGGTCGGCAACGCCGAGCACTCCAACATCGTCATCGGCAAGGCCGGTCGCAAGCGTAAGCTGAACGTCCGTCCTACCGTCCGCGGTACGGTCATGAACCCGGTCGACCACCCGCACGGCGGCGGCGAGGGCAAGAACCACACCTCCGGTCGTCCTTCTGTTACTCCGTGGGGCAAGCCGACCAAGGGCTATCGCACCCGCAACAAGAAGAAGGTCTCCAACGCCCTCATCATCCGTCGTCGTCGCAAGTAGTCGATACCGAGTTTTAGGAGTTAGCACTTATGAGCAGAAGTCTCAAAAAGGGCCCGTTCGTAGAAGCTCGCCTTCTCTCGCGTATCGTCGCGATGAACGAGGCCGGCAAGAAGGACGTCGTGAAGACCTGGTCCCGCGCGTCCACCATCTTCCCCGAGATGGTCGGTCACACCATCGCCGTCCACGACGGCCGCAAGCATGTGCCCGTGTATGTCACCGAGTCCATGGTTGGTCACAAGCTCGGCGAGTTCGCGCCGACCCGTACGTTCCGCGGCCACAAGGCCAAATAGGGGGGTTCTTCGTAAATGGCAACTAAGTCAACCGACACCGCGACCCGCGAGGTCCGCGCGACGGCCAAGTACGTTCGCGTGTCCCCCGGCAAGGCTCGCCTGGTGGTCGACCTGATCCGCAACAAGTCCGTGGCTCAGGCTTTCGATATCCTGCATTTCTGCAACCGCGCCGTGGCTGTGGACGTTGAGAAGGTTCTCAAGTCCGCCGTGGCCAACGCCGAGAACAACAACGGTATGCGCGCTTCCGACCTCGTCGTGAAGTACGCCTACGTGGACGAGGGCCCGTCGCTGAAGCGCATCCGTCCTCGCGCCAAGGGTTCCGCTTCCCGCATCCTCAAGCGCACGAGCCACATCACCGTTATCGTTGCTCCCGGAAAGGAGGCGTAGAGCCATGGGTCAGAAAGTCTATCCCACCGGCTTCCGTCTCGGTATCACCGAGAACTGGCGTTCCCGTTGGTTCGCCGACAAGAACTACGCCGAGACCCTCGGCAACGATCTTGAGATCCGCAAGTACCTCAAGAAGCGCCTGTCTCGTGCCGCCGTCTCCCGCGTGGAGATCGAGCGCGCCGGCGACAAGGTGAAGATCATCATCTTCACCGCCCGTCCCGGCATCGTGATCGGCAAGAAGGGTGCCGAGATCGACACCCTGCGCACCGACCTCGAGAAGGTCGTCGGCGTCGACCGCGGCCACCTGTCCGTCGACGTCATCGAGATCAAGCGTCCCGAGCTTGACGCCAACCTCGTCGCCCAGTCCATCGCCGAGCAGCTCGAGGGCCGCGTTGCCTTCCGTCGCGCCATGCGCAAGGCTGTTCAGACCGCTCGCAAGTCCGGCGCCAAGGGTATCCGTATCCAGTGCTCCGGCCGTCTGGGCGGCGCCGAGATGGGCCGCCGCGAGTGGTACCGCGAGGGTCGCGTGCCTCTGCACACCCTGCGCGCCAAGATCGACTACGGCACGGCCGTCGCCCACACCACCATGGGCGCCTGTGGTGTCAAGGTTTGGATCTACCTGGGCGAGAAGCTTCCGGGTCAGCCGGTTCCCAACCCGGCTCTCGAGGGTCCTTCGCGTCCTCGCCGTCGTAATTCCGAGAGGAGGGGTCAGTAGTGCTTGCCCCTAAGCGTATTCTTCACCGCAAGGTGCAGCGTGGCTCCATGAAGGGTCATGCCAAGGGCCATACCGAGCTCCATTTCGGTGACTACGGTCTCCAGGCTCTCGAGGCTCACTGGATCACCAACCGTCAGATCGAGGCCGCTCGTGTCGCCATGACTCGTTACATGAAGCGTGGCGGTCGCGTGTTCATCACGATCTTCCCCGACAAGCCCATCACCAAGAAGCCCGCTGAGACCCGCATGGGTTCCGGTAAGGGCAACCCGGAGGAGTGGGTGGCCGTCGTCAAGCCCGGCCGCGTCATGTTTGAGATTTCCGGCGTCTCTGAGGAGATTGCGCGCGAGGCTCTGCGTCTTGCCCAGCATAAGCTGCCGATCAAGACCAAGGTCCTCATCCGCAACGCCGACGCCGCTGCCGAGGAGGATAACTAATGAAGCCCGCAGAGATTCGTGAGCTCACGGACGCTCAGCTTGCCGACAAGCTGAAGGAGATGCGCGCCGAGCTCTTCAACCTTCGTTTCCAGATGGCCACCAGCCAGCTGGACAACACCGCTCGCGTCAAGACCGTGAAGAAGGACATCGCTCGTGTCCTCACGGAGCAGCGCGCCCGTCAGATTGCAGCGGAGAAGACCGCTGCGGCCGAGTAGATTCAGGAGTTAGAGCATGACTGAAACGACTGAGCGTAATTCGCGCAAGGTCCGCACGGGTGTCGTCGTCTCCATCTCGGGCAACAAGACCATCGTTGTCCAGACCACGGAGCGCAAGCGCCACCCCAAGTACGGCAAGATGATGACCAGCACCAAGAAGCTTCACGCTCACGACGAGGAGTGCACCGCTGGCGTGGGCGACACCGTCCGCGTCATGGAGACCCGTCCTCTGTCCAAGATGAAGCGTTGGCGTCTCGTCGAGATCATCGAGCGCGCTAAGTAATCACCAACCGTACGCTTCTGCGATGATGTGCGCCGCGCCGGCGCAACCCGCCACATAGGCCGGCGCACCTCTCATCGTTCTCTCATTCGGAGGAACTACCATGATTCAAATGCAAACCATGCTCACGGTTGCTGACAACTCCGGTGCGCGCAAGGTTCGCTGCATCAAGGTGCTCGGTGGCTCCAAGCGTCGTTATGCCGGCATCGGTGACGTTATCATCGCCGCCGTCCAGGAGGCCACCCCGGGCGCTAACGTCAAGAAGAAGGACGTCGTGCGTTGCGTCGTCGTCCGCACCGTGAAGGAGGTCCGTCGCAAGGACGGTTCCTACATCCGCTTTGATGACAACGCTGCCGTCGTCATCAACAAGGACGGCTCGCCCGTCGGCACCCGTATCTTCGGGCCCGTCGCTCGTGAGCTTCGTGACAAGAAGTACATGAAGATCGTCTCGCTTGCACCCGAGACCCTGTAGTTAGGGAGAGACCGTTATGTCTATGTCCATCAAGAAGGGCGATAACGTCAAGGTGCTCTCCGGCAAGGATCGCGGCAAGACGGGTACTGTCCTGCGCGCGCTTCCCGCTGAGGGCAAGGTTGTCGTCGAGGGCGTGGCCATCGTCAAGAAGGCCATGAAGCCCACCGCTCAGAACCAGCAGGGCGGCATCGTGTCCCAGGAGGCCGCCATCGACGCCTCCAACGTGATGCTCATCTGCCCCAAGTGCGGCCAGGCCACTCGCGTCGGCCACAAGAAGGACGGCAAGAACAAGCTGCGCATCTGCAAGAAGTGCGGCGCTGAGTTCTAAGCCATTCCGAGCATTGTGCGAACAAGCGCTCCCGACTCACGTCGGGAGCGCTTTTTGTTTTGGCGCGTTTGAGGCGGGGCCCGTTTGCCCATGCGGCCGCTCTCGCGGTCTTGCGTCCCCGCTACCAGACGATGGTCTGTATGCTGTGGGCGGGAACCGAGATATGCGCGGTGTTGGAACCGGTTCGCAGCGTTGCGCGGTGCCGGCTTTCGCCTCGGTTGAGAACAACGAGCGCATGGGTTCCGTCCGGATTGCGCGCGCCGAGCGTCTCGAGCGCCGCGGTGTAGCTTGAGGTGGGGAATACCTGGGCTCCTGGCTTGATGTAGCGCGTCATGTGGCCGATATAGCCGAAGGATCGGTTGACGACGAGACGGCGGGCGGAGCGGTCGTACATGAGCGGGGCGTCGCAGTAGTTGCCCACGTGGTTGGGCCCTCCCATCTCGTCGAGCAGGATGTTCCAGTCGATGTAGCCGTTTGCGCCTGCATCGAGGTCGCCGATCATATCGTGGGCATAGTGCTCGGCATCGGCAGCCTGCGCCGCGCTGTCATCTGCGGAAAACGCCGCGCACCCTTCCGTGTGAATGAGCTCCATCTCTGGGTAGAGGTCCCGAAGCACCCGGATCGCCTCGAAGTGGTCACCTGTGTACCAGTGGAAGGCGAAGCCGGAGAAGACGTCGTCGACGGCCTTGTTCAGCTCCTTCAACGTGCAGGCTATATCGCCCGCGCGTGCTACCAGGCGCTCCTTGTTGTGGTCCCAGGCGAGGAGCTTGACATCGCCGAGGCCGTTGGCGTCCAGGGCGGGCAGAAGGTGCTGCGCGGCGAAGCGGGCCTCCTCGGCGGCCGTATAGACGCACGAGTCCCAGGTCTGCGTTGCCATGGGCTCGTTTTGGACCGAAAGGTAGGCGAGCGGCATGCCCTCGGCTCGCCATGCGGAGACGGCGCGGGTGAGCACCTGCGCCCAGTCGCTGTATGACTCCGGCTTGACCTTGCCGCCGCGGCACATGGAGCGATTCGTCTTCATGAACGCCGGAGGGCTCCAGGGTGCCGCGACGAGCGTCAGGTCGGGCTGAAGGGCCATGCAGCACCTGATGAAGGGAATAAGAAGACTTTGGTCGCGCCCGATGCTGAACGTGTCCAGCACGGGGCGGCTGCGGCGGGGGCGTGAGACGTATGCATAGGTACCGCATGCGAAATCGCAGCTCTGGAGATGGGTCCGGCAGAAGGTGTACGCGTTGCCGCCCCGAGCGACAGGTCCAAAGCAGCGCAGCAGCGCTTCGTCTTGAAGCTCGGCGGGCATGCTCGCAAATACCCGTGCGGAAGCTTCCGTGAGGGCTCCGCCAAAGCCGATGATGCGCTGGCGCAGGTGCTGAGGGTAGCAGACGATTTGGCGCTCCTCGCTGGATTCGTCGGTAATCCAGGACAGCTCTGATACCTCGTGCGAGCGCGAGCCGTCGGCGGTCGTGATATAGCGGCGCATGTGCTGCCTCCTTGCGGCCGGTAGTATCCGGCGTGTCCGTGTCCGCTCCGCATCCGGTGCGGGACCGCTCGGCGGTGCGTGCGGCTCGAATCCCCTTTGCTTCGATGTCCCGTGGGGCCGATAGGGGTTTTCCGGGTTGTCTCCCATATTCATGGTAGCCGAGTTCGCGGGGAAGGCGATGTTGCGTGCGCTCAGAGGACGGTTGCCTTCCGTTCGTGGTCAAAAAGTACGCTCCCATTGCAAATGGGTGTACAGGATTCGAATTGTGGTCAAAAGGGCCGTTCCCATTGCAAACCGAGACGCCGAGTCGGGCCCCGAATGGTAATACCGGTCCAGTGAACGCGCCTTAGCATCGAACTAGAAAGATTCGCCTGAATCAATCTGCAACAAAATATTATTATATATTGCTATTCGACCTGCAGCGGTTCAGACAACTATCTCGAATTGCAATGGGAATGATGCTTTTGACCAAGATTCGATTCACGCGCCTGCATGTGCAATGGGAGTGCGCCTATTGACCATGGAAGAAATGCGCAGCCGTTCGGGAGGAAGGCAAAACGGGGATCGAACCGCGCCCGGTCCCTAACGGACGCAGCATCACGCCCAAGGGGCGGAGGATCGAATGTCGATATGCTCGCAGCTGATGGGGTCGTCAAAGGTGAGGCGGCACGCGTGGAGCTTGAGGCCTGCCGGGTCAAAGCGGCCGTATAGCTCATCGCCCACAATGGGGGAGCCGGCATGGGCGAGGTGCACGCGAATCTGGTGCTTACGGCCGGTTTCGATCGCGACGTTGAGCAGGGTTCGAACGCGTTTTCCCTGTTTGAGCTCGCGCGCGACGGTCGCGTGCGTCACGGCGGCTTTTCCCGTCCGGCTGACGCGCATGCGGCGCGCGTCGTGACGGTCGCGGCCGATAGGCCAGGTGAAGGTGCGCTCGCGCCAGGCGGGCGCACCTTCTACCAGGGCCTGGTAGCGTTTTTCGAACGCGTGCTCCGCGACCATGCGGTCATAGGTGCCCTGCGTTGCCTTGGATTTCGAGAACAGCACGATACCGGTGGTTTCACGGTCGAGTCGCTGCAGGCACTGAAGATCGCGGGCTGCAACACGGTCGGCCTCGGTGCCGCGGCGCTCGAGCAAAGATCGAACCTGATCGGTAAGCGTCCGCGCGCCGGTGCCGTCGCCGTGGACGATGATGCCGGCAGGCTTGTCCACGGCGATCAACGTCGGGGATTCAAAGAGGACGTCCGGTGCGTCGAGACGGGGCATCAGTCAACTCCCACGAACAGGCAGCCCGCCGTAGCGCCCATGAGGCGTTTGGCCGGTTTGCGGCCGGCGCGTGCCGTCTCGAGCGCGCGCACGGCGCGGGCGACCAGCTCGGCAAGCTCGCTGGGTTCAAGCAGCGTGCCGTCGACGGCGAATCGCGTGACGCCGGCTTTGAGCAGGCGCGGCATCTGGGGCGTCAGGTCGAGCGGATAGCCGTCGTACAGGCGGCTGCGTCCGTGGAGGTCGGTGCGCACGGGCAGCACCTTGCCGTCGATATTGCGCAGCGAAAGGGATCTGGTCCGCAGGCGGCAGCGGGCGCAATCGTGGATGCAGGCGTCGGCGACCTGGAGGATGCAGTGCTCGCTCGTCATGACGCGCGGGGCGCCGGACACCATGATCCCGACCGGCGTCGCGGCGTGCGGGGCGATGCGCTCGATCTCGTCGAGCGTCAGCTCGGGGGAGAGCCAGAAGCCCGCGGCCCCCTGCTGCTCGAGCGCCCGGATGCACGCGACGTTGTGGACCGGCAGGCAGCTGCGGATCTCGGGGGCGGCGCCCCGCTCAGCGGAAAGGGCGAGCTCGGAGATGTTGCCCACCGCGACAGGCGCCCCCGGGCGGATCCACGGGTCGATGCGCGCGTGGTCGGCCTCGCGGCAGATCTCGTCCGCCACGAGGACGAGCGGCAGGTCGAGCGGCTGGTCCGGATGCAACCCGGCGGCGTGGAGGTCGTCGCAGGTCATGTAGATGCGCGCGGCGCCCGCCTCGTATGCGGCGCGAGCCGCCTCAAGCGTCGTCGCGACGGCGCAGATCTCGGGTACCCCAGCGGTCTTCGCTTGCGCCCGCTCCGTTTCAAGGCCGTCTGCCGAGATCGCGACGGAGGTGAAGGCGGGAAGTCCGGCGAGACGGTCGGCGCGGGCGGCATATCCGGCGAGCATGGCGTGCTCGAGCGCCTCGCACGCCTGCGCGCGAACCTTGTGGACGGCGGAGAACCCCATGCCGCAGCCCTCGTCCAGGTCGATGTCGAAGCGGGCGGCCTCGAAGGGGGAGGAGCCCATGCGCCCCACGTGCTCGATGAGGTCCTCGGCGCCAACCGGGCGCGTGCGCGCCGCCTCGACCGTAAATCCCGTCGCCGTCGCCGTGAGGCTCGGGTCATCGCTGCAGGTGAGCGTGACCGAGAACGGCTCTCCCAAGCGGGCACGGACGGATACGTCGACCGCGCGCTTGCGCGGGACATCGCGGTGCAGGGCGGCAGCGGCCTCGTCCAGGGCGGCCTGGCTGCGTATGAGGCGAACGATCGCCCCTTGGGGCATGGCGCGGGCGGCGCGGGCCTCGATGATGTCGCCCGCCCGCGCGTCGTCGGGCGCGATAACGGTCAGGAACTGGTCGAACTCGTCGTCATGGCGCAGCTCGAGAAGATCGCCCTTGCCGACGGGCTCATCGAGACGGATGCGCACGAGCGCGGCGCGCACGCGCCGGTCATCGGGATGAAGGCCGCGGGTGTTTCCCGCGCGGCGGCTGCCGACCACCTCGCCAACGACCTGGCCGCGGTTGTTCGACCTCTCGTAGCTCATCATCTCGTCGCCCGACGTGCCGTGCTGGTAGGCGGAGGTGAAGTCGCGGTTGAAGCACCGCTTGAGACGGCGGGCGCGATCGCGGGCGTCGTCTGCGGAGGGCGTCGTTTCCGCGATGGCGTCGTCGAGCGCCTCGCGGTACGCGCGGGTGACGGAGTGGACGTAATCGGGGGCCTTCATGCGGCCCTCGAGCTTAAGCGCTCCGGCACCGGCGTCAAGCAGCTCGGGAAGCATCTCGGAGGTGCAGTTGTCGCGCGGGCACAGGGCGCGTTCGCGTCCGGGGGTGGGAATGACGCGGCCGGACTCGTCGAGCAGCTCGTAGGGCAGGCGGCAGGGCTGGGCGCACATGCCGCGGTTTGCGGAGCGGCCCGCACACGCAAAGCTCGACAGCAGGCAGACGCCGGAATAGGAGAAGCAGATGGAGCCGTGGGCGAAGATTTCGAGGTCGATGCCGACCTGCGAGATGCGCTTGATTTCGGCGACGGAGAGCTCGCGGGAAAGCGTGACGCGGTCGGCCCCCGCCTCGCGGCACCAGATGGCGCCGCGCAGGTCATGGATGTTGGCTTGGGTCGAGACGTGGAGTTCCAGGTCGGGCATGAGCCGGTGCACCTCGAAGAACAGGCCCCAGTCCTGGATGATGAACGCATCGGCGCCGAGCTGCGCGCAGCGGCGGATGAGCTCGAGCGCATCGGCCATCTCGGTATCCTTGATGACGATGTTCACGGTCACGTAGACGCGGGTTCCCGCGAGGTGCGCCGTGCGGCAGGCGGCCTCGAAGGCCTCGTCGGTGAAGTTGGTGGCCTTGCGGCGGGCGTTGAACGCTCCCATGCCGCAGTAGATGGCGTCGGCGCCGGCGGCAAGTGCGGCCGCGAACGGCTCGGGGCCTCCGGCGGGCGCGAGCAGCTCGGGGCGGCGCGGGGCGCAAAGGTGTTCGGCGATGGTGGTCATATGCTTCTTTCTGCAGGTCATTGCGGTAAACGTCCAGAGTATACCGTGAGCGCCCGCCGCGCGAGCGCGCCTCCCCAAAAGCGCACACGCAGCTGCGCTCGGTGCCCTGCCCGTGCTTCGGGTCGGGGGTCTTTTCCCGATGCCGCGTCGATGCCGGCCCGTCAGGGGGTCGAATCTGCCGCTTGTGGATAAAAAGTTATCAGACCTAATAATTATCTTGCAGAAGCATGGGGTGTGGGATAGCATCGAGGTAGCGCACGCGCGGGGCCGTTCGTGCTTTATTGGGCCCCTTCGCAACGGCGGTTCGCACGGTTCGTGGTTCGTGCCGGGCTGCCGTTGCAGCGCAGCCGTCTTGTTCCCCCCAAGTGAAGGAGTAGGCACATGGAGAAGACCGTTATCTCGTCCCCCGACGCTCCCGCCGCCCTCGGCCCGTATTCCGCCGGCATCAAGACCGGCAACCTCGTGTTCATGTCCGGCCAGCTGGGTATCAACCCCGCTACGGGCAAGATGCCCGAGGGTGCCGTCGAGCAGGCCAAGCAGTCCCTCGCCAACATCGAGGCGCTGCTGACCGCTGCGGGCGCCACGTTCGACAACGTCGTCAAGACCACCGTCTACCTGGCCGACATCGCCGACTTCGCCGCCGTGAACGAGGTCTATGCCACCAAGTTCACCGAGCCCTATCCGGCGCGCAGCGCGTTCCAGGTTGCCGCCCTTCCGGCCGGCGGCCTCGTCGAGATCGAGGTCGTCGTCGCCCTCTAAGGCGGAGCGCGACGAAAGCGTGAGACACGAAGGCGGCGCATCGAGAGGTGCGCCGCCTTTTTGCGTAACGTCGGCGGGCGGGGCGGCCGTTCCCGTTCGTTCGCGCCGCGGTGGTATGCTGTGGTCTGAACGGTCCGATGCGACATCGATAGAGGATGAGAATCTGCATGAATCAGCTTCTGGCTCGCTATATCCCCCTGTGTGAGTTTTTGGGCGCCATGTTCGGTGCCCAGACGGAGATCGCCCTGCACGATGTCGAGGACCCCGCCCACTCGCTCGTGAAGCTCGTCCACCCGTACGTCTCGGGGCGCCGCGAGGGCGCGCCGCTGCCCGACCACCTGGCCGAGCTCGTCGAGCATCCCGACCAGCTTGGGGACTATCGCTCGGGATATCCCACCAAGTCGCTGGACGGGCGCACGCTGTATTCGGGCGCCTATCCCATCCGCGAAGGGGAGCGCATCATCGGCTTTCTGTGCGTCAACCGAGATATCTCCGCATTCCGCACGCTGGAGGACGCGCTGCACGGGCTCATCGAGTCCTACATCCCGGGCGGTGCGGACGACCAGCGCCAGCGGCGCCTGGATATGGTGCGCAGCCAGCTGGACACCGTCGCCGCTGAGCGCCACATGGCGCCTGCGGCCGATTCCATCGAGTTGGCGGTGCGCGACGCCTGCCGTCTGCTGGGGTTCGAGGACCTGGACATTCCGGTCGATGAGCGCCTGCGCCTGCTGAGCGTGCTCGACGCGCAGGGGGTCTTCCGCATCAAGGGCGCGGTCGGCGAGGTCGCGCGCCTGCTCGATATCTCGGAGCCCACCATCTATCGCGGCCTGCGCAGCGTCCGCCGCACCCGTCAGGGCGAGGGCGCAGCCGAATAGCCCCTTCTTTTCCAGGCGGCGGCGAGAGTGCAAATCGGGGGACGTACCTTCCGCGTGCATATTTGCACGCGGAAGGTACGTCCCCCGATTTGCATGGGGCCGAGTCTAGCGGCGGCGAACCTTTTGCAGGTAGCGGTAGACGCTCGGCTCGGAGATGTCCAGGAACTGGGCCACGACGGTCACGGCGCCTTTGAGCAGGAACACGCCGTCGCCGTCGAGCACGCGCACCAGGTCCTGGCGCTCCTGCGCGGACAGGTCCGCGACGGCCTTGCCGTGGCTCGCGGCGAACTCGGCGACCGTCTTGCCGACAAGGTCGTCGACGGATGTCGTGAGGTGCTCGCCGACGACGCTGGACGGCTGGACCGTATCGACGCTCTGCTCGACGCCGGGCGGGAGCGTCTCGACGATGGTGTCCACAAGCGTCTTGAGCTGCACGATGATCGAGGGATCCGTGTTCACGCACAGCATGCCGACGAGGCGCCCCTCCTCACGGATGAACATGGTCGAAGAGCGCAGTGGCTTGCCGTTCGCGTTGTGCGACATGTAGATGTCAGTATGGCTCTGATCGTCGGGGATGTCGCTGTTGATCATCTTGAGGGCGAAGTCCGTCGCGGGCGCCCCCACGTGGCGGCCCGAGATATATCCGTTGTGGATGGCCACGACGGAGCGCGAGGGATCGGTGAAGTCGTGCAGGACGACCTCGGTGTTGCCGCCCACGATGGTCCCGAGGAAATTGAAGAAGGGCAGATAGCTCTCGACGGTCTTGTTCATGCGACTCTCCTGAATGTGTGATACGTTCCTCTCATTTTCCCGTGCTACCAGCACAAATGCAATGAAGGAATGGGCTGTAAACGGTCGATTTTCGACTGTAAGCGGTTTGCGCTACAACTTTTTATTATCACGCATCAGAAAAACCGCTGATGCTCCATTATCCTTGTAACAAGATAACAAATGTTTGTCATTTTACCCCGATGGGGATAACACCCGTCACTAGACCCACCGTGCGCATACAGGGCACATGAGCCTGCCGGCTGCGCCGCCCCCTTAGGGATACGCCAAACGAATCATGTTGCACCGCCCGGCGTGATAACGATCGGGCTGTGTCTCCCTGGGGGACGGGTTGAAACGAACCCGTCCCCAACCAACCCATCCTGTCCAAGGCAAGCGGTCGAAAATCGACGGTGAACGGCGGCGTTGTTTCATATGCCCCTGAACGCACCAGCATCCGTGCAGCTCAAAATTATTCTCATACCATAGATAGTACCGGTGATAAAAAATCTTCGTCATGCAGCGCTTCCGGCGTTATCCAGTGCGTATAATACCTGCTAGAGCTCCTAGGCTACGCAGGGCCCGTTGGTTTTGAAGGTGCAAGAGTCCGTTGAACCTCCGGTCTGCGTATGAATGCTGCGGAAGAGGGCCGCAGCTGATAAGGGGGTTACCTATGGGATCCGCATACTGCGCGTTCACCATTCGCACGCAATGCAAATAACAGCCAAATAGACGCATCCGAGCGCTTTTCCGCGAAGGCGAGAATCGCGGTCGAATGCCGGCGCATGATCGGGCGGCAGCGCGTTCGCTGGTCATGGCGCATAAAACCACCTGGTATGGGACGGGCCGCGCGCTCGAGCCCCTTGGCATGCGCATACCGTTTCCGGGGATGCCCGGATGGAGAGGAGAAGGGTATGGAGCAGCAATTCTGGAAAAAGGTCGTTCCGATGCACGAGGTCGGTGCGGCCGTGCAGCGCGTCGACGCGATCGATAAGGTGAAGGGCACGGCCAAGTACACCGATGACCTGTGCCCCAAGCCGTGCCTGGTCGCCAGGGTCGTCCATGCGCAGATCGCCAACGGCTGGGTGCGCGCGATCGATACGACCGAGGCCGAGTCGCTTCCCGGCGTGGTCGCCGTCTTCACGTTCAAGGACGTGCCCGAGCACCGGTTCCCGACGCCCGGCCATCCGTGGAGCGTCGAGCCCGCGCACCAGGATGTCGCCGACCGTCGCCTGCTCGACGACCGCGTGCGCATCTACGGCGACGACATCGCCGTCGTCGTGGCCGAGGACAACGTGGCGGCGGACCGCGGCGTCCGCAGCGTGCTCGCGCATGTTGACTACGAGGAGCTGCCGCCCATGACCACGGTGGCCCAGGCGCTCGCGCCGGACGCCCCCGCGCTGCACCCCGAGGTCCGCGAGACCAACGTGCTCGCGCGCTCCGACATGGTGACCCCGCTCGAGGGTACCGGCTACGACTCGGTGGAGGAGGCCCTCGCCGACCCGAGGTACCACCATTACGAGGCGCATACCGAGACCCAGCAGGTCGACCAGACCCACATAGAGACGAACGTCTGCTACGCCTACATGGAGTCCGGCCGCATCACCGTGGTGTCCTCCACGCAAATCCCGCATATCGTGCGCCGTGTGTGCGGCCAGGCGCTCGGCGTGCCCTGGGGCACCATCCGCGTCATCAAGCCCTATATCGGCGGCGGCTTCGGCAACAAGCAGGAGGTGCTGTACGAGCCGCTGTGCGCATGGCTGACCTCCCAGCTCGGCGGCCGCGTGGTCGAGATCGAGCTCCCGCGCGAGGAGGTCTTCCAGAACACCCGCTCGCGTCATCCCATGAGCTTCGACGTGCAGTGCGCCTACGACGACGACATGAACATCATCGCCCGCTCCTGCTCCTGCCTGTCCAACCAGGGTGGCTACGCGAGCCACGGCCACGCGCTCGCGGCCAACGCCATCAACGCGTTCCGCTGGGCGTACAAGGACAAGGTCGGCTGCCACACGCAGGCGAGCACCGTCTACACCAACATTCCCGCGCCGGGCGCCATGCGCGCCTACGGCATGCCGCAGGGCCAGTTCACCGTCGAGTGCATGATGGACGACATCGCCCGCAAGGAGGGGTGGGATCCCATCGACTTCCGCCTGAAGAACCTCATGCCGGAAGGGTACTCCGATCCGTTCAGTGGCATCACGAACCACGCCAACGGCTTCCCGCAGACGCTGATCGCCGGGCGCGAGGCGAGCGGATGGGACGATTTCAAGGCCCGATACAAAGACGAGACCGGCCCGATCCGCCACGGCATCGGCATGAGCGCCTTCGTGTACAAGACGGGCGTGTACCCCATCTCGCTGGAGACCTCGACCGCGCGCCTCGTACTCAACCAGGACGGCACCTGCCAGCTGTCGGTCGGCGCCACCGAGATCGGCCAGGGCGCGGACACGGTGTTCTCGCAGATGGCCGCGGAGACCATCGGCGTGCCGACGAGCTGGGTGCACATCGTGAGCTTCCAGGACACCGACGTCACCCCCTTCGACACGGGCGCCTACGCGTCGCGCCAGACCTACGTGACCGGGCACGCCGTGCGCAAGACGGCCGAGAAATTCCGCCAGAACATCCTCGATTACGCCTACGAGCTCAAGCCCGAGGCGCGCGGCCTCACCATCGCGGGCGGCGAGATCGTGGACGAGGCGGGCGAGGTCGTGCTCGGCATGGAGGAGCTCGCCCAGGAGGCGTTCTACTCCTTCCGCCATTCCGTGCACATCCATGCCGAGGAGACCGCGCAGGTGCGCGACAACACCTTCGCGTTTGGCACGTGATTCGTGAAGGTCGAGGTCGACATGCCGCTCGGGCGCGTCAAGATCCTCGACATCCTGAACGTCCACGATTCCGGCCGCATCATCAATCCGGCGACCGCCGAGGGCCAGGTGCACGGCGGCATGGCGCAGGGCATCGGCGCCGCGCTCTACGAGGAGCAGCTCATCGACCCTGCGACCGGGCGCCTCCTGAACCCCAACCTGCTCGACTACAAGATCCCGACGTCCATGGACGTGCCCGACCTGAAGTGCCTGTTCGTGGAGACCGACGACCCGAGCGGCCCGTACGGCAACAAGGCGCTGGGCGAGCCGCCGCTGATGCCGCCGACTCCCGCCATCCGCAACGCCATTCTCGACGCCACGGGCTGCGCGTTCTACCAGATTCCGATGACGCAGCAGCGCCTCGTCGCCAAGTTCAAGGAAGAGGGGCTCATCTAATATGTACGACTTCGAATCCATCCACCTCTCCACCTCGGTGGACGACGCCGTGGCGGCCCTTGTGGCGGACCCCGAGGCCATCATCATCTCGGCGGGCACCGACGTGCTCGTGCAGATCCGCGAGGGGCGCCACGCCGGCTGCCGCCTGGTGTCCATCCACAACCTGCCCGAGCTGCGCGGCATCCGCATGTGCGACGACGGCACCATCGAGATCGGCGCGGTGTGCACGTTCCGCGAGATCCATGAGGACCCGATCGTGGCCGAGCACCTGCAGGCCCTGTGCATGGCGGCCGACACCCCGGGCGGCCCGCAGCTGCGCGCGGTGGGCACCATCGGCGGCAACGTGTGCAACGGCATCACGTCGGCCGATACCGCCTCGAGCGTCGTGGCCTACGACGCCGTCATGCGCGTGCGGGGGCCGAAAGGCGATCGCGACATCCCGGTATCCGAGTGGTACACGGGATCCGGCCGCACGAGCCGCGCGCACGACGAGGTGCTCGTGTGCATCCGCTTTCCCCGTGCGGGCTACGAGGGGTTTGCCGGCACGTACTACAAGTACGGCAAGCGCGAGGCGCTCGAGATCGCTACGATGGGCGTGAGCTGCCTGGTCAAGATGGGTGCCGATCGCTCACATCGCCGACATCCGCTTGGCGTTCGGCGTCGCGGGACCCTATCCCAAGCGCGCCATCGCCACCGAGGATGCGCTTCGCGGGCTTGCCGTCGACGAGGCCGTGGCCGCCGTGGGCGATCTTGCCTGCGAGGAGATGAACCCGCGTACGAGCTGGCGTGCTTCCAAGGAGTTCCGCCTTCAGCTGATCGCCGAGCTGTCCCGCCGCCTGATTCGCGAGACGGCCATCAAGGGAGGTGCTGACGCATGATGCGTTTTGTGAAGATGACGGTCAACGGCAAGACGATGGAGGTCGGCGTCGACGAGCGCGAGATGCTGCTCGACACGCTGCGCGACCGCCTGGGCCTCACGAGCGTCAAGCGCGGGTGCGAGGTGGGCGAGTGCGGCGCCTGCACCGTCCTGCTTGACGGTACGGCCATCGACTCGTGCCTGTATCTCACCATCTGGTGCGAGGGCGCCGAGATCATCACGACCGAGGGCCTGCTCGCGCGCGACGGCACACTGACGCCGGTCCAGCAGGCGCTCGTGGACGAGGCCGCGGTCCAGTGCGGATTCTGCACCCCGGGCATCATCATGAGCGCGACCGAGATCGTGGGCACCGGCAAGCGCTATACCCGCGACGAGATCCGCAAGCTCATCTCCGGCCACCTGTGCCGCTGCACGGGCTACCAGAACATCGTGAACGCGGTGGAGCGCGCGGTGAACGAGTGCGCCGACATCGCCGAGCGCGTGAGCGCGGAGCACGCGGGAGACGACGCGGCATAACCGATGGGGGCGGGAGTCCGGCGGGGATAGATCCGCCAGGCCCTCGCCCCGCCCCCTCAAGATCCCTCCGCGCGTGAATTTTTAGGGACAGTCCCTGGGATTTCAGGAATGTCGAGTTAGCGCACCGTATACCGATTATTCCCACCGCTGGTTGCCCTGTTGGGGGCAAGGGCCGGCAGGTTCAACAAACTGATTGGTGAAAGACTTTTTCAGGGTTGAAAGGTGATTGACATGGACGCACATTCGATCAGCCGCAGAAACGTGATCCGCTGCACGGTGGCCGCCGCCTGCGCCGCCGCGCTGCCCCTGTCGCTTTCCGCCTGCGCCGAGGAGCGCTCCTACAAGGCGGGTATGTTCATCGACGGCGCCATCGATGACGGCGGCTGGGGCGAGAGCTGCTACAACGCCCTGGTCAGCGCTTCCGAGGCGCACCAGTGGGAGCACACCTACACGCAGCATGTCGACGAGGACGACTGGGAGGACGCCATCGAGGACCTCATCGACGACGGCTGCACCATCATCTTCGCCCCGGGCGCACAGTACACCGAGGCCGTCGACCAGGCTGCCGCCGAGCACGAGGACATCAAGTTCATCGTGCTGAACGGCGATTTCGAGCGCGACAACGTCGAGAACCTCGTCCCGAACAACGCGCAGATCGGCCAGCTCGCCGGCGCGCTCGCGGGCCTCATCTCCAAGACCGGCGTCATCGGGCTCATCGGCGGCACGGGCCTTGAGGGCACCAAGGAGAAGGTGGCGAACTACGAGGCGGCCGCGCGCGCCATCAACGCGAACATCCAGGTGGTCGAGGATTACGCCGACTCGTTTGCCGACGAGGAGCGCGGCTACGAGATCGCGACCGAGATGGTCGAGCAAAAGAACGTGGACGTCCTGTTCGGCGACGCGTCGATCGTGGACGCCGGTGCCCGCCGCGCCCTGTACGACCTCGGCCGCGGCATGGCCATCGCCCAGCCCAACGACGCGGGAAGCTCCTACGACCAGGTCATCGCGGGATCGGTGCTCACCGACAACGACATGATGATGCGCAACGCCTTCCGTGACATCGAGAGCGGGTCGTTCGGCAACAAGACGGTGACCGGGGACGCCTCGACCGGCGGCGTGGGCATCGGGACCCTGTCCGACGTGCTGGTCGAACCGTTCATCCAAGAGCGCTATGCCGGCATCGCCGACCAGATCGCGCAGGGCACGTTTATCGGGTAGAAGCAAGACAAGGCGACGAGCTTATCCTCACCGGGGAGACGCCAAACAAAAAGTTTGGTTACCGTTCACCGGTCGGTGAGCGGTAGGAACAGACCGCTCACCGACGCCTTGCAGGTAATTTCTTGAATGCGGGTGAACGGAGGGTTATACAAGTACTGCAAACAATCAGTTAGCCTAACTGATTGTTTGTAAGCATTGAGAAGCAACGAGGGATCGCTCATCAATGTTGGGGCCAATCCGGCCCCGTCATGTATATGGAACGCCGCCTCATGAGGGGGCGGTGGCGCGCTTGTTGAAGCTACGGGTGCTGCAGGCGCGCAACTCATGAGAGGGGACACGCCTATGACGCAACAGACCGCTTCGGCAACGAAGTCTGCGAGTGCGCACGACTTCCTATTCACGCGCGAGGGCTTGCCCCCCATCAAGGACATGCTGCCGTGTGCCCTGCAGCACGTCCTCGCCTCGTTTGCCGGCATCATCACGCCCGCCATCATCATCGCGTCGGTCTACGGCTGGACCGCCCAGCAGCGCACCGACATCATCCAGGTCGCGCTGATCCTGTCCGCCATCGACACCGCGCTGCAGGCGTTCGCCCCGTTCCGCCGCATCGGCGGCGGCCTGCCCATCGTCATGGGCGTCTCGTTCGCCTTCCTGCCGGCGCTGCAGGCCATGGGCGCCGACTTCTCCTTCGGGTCGCTGCTCGGCGGCGAGATCGTCGGCGGCATCGCGGCGATCCTGTTCGGCTTGTTCTACAGCAAGCTCAAGAACCTGTTCCCGCCGGTCGTGACCGGCACGGTCATCTTCACCATCGGCGTCTCGCTGTATCCGACGGCCGTCAAGTACATGGCCGGCGGCGAGGGCACGCCCATCTGGGGCACCCCGCAGAGCTGGATCGTGGCGCTCATCACGTTCGCCGTGGTGTTCTTCCTGTCCAACTTCACCAAGGGCACCCTGAAGCTCGGTAGCGTGTTCTTCGGCATGATCGTGGGCATCCTCGTGTCCGCGCCCTTCGGCATGCTCGACTTCTCGAGCGTGGGCTCCGCGGGCATCTTCGCGCTGCCCAAGATTATGCCCTATCCGCTCGAGTTCCATCCCGAGGTCTGCATCACGCTCGCCGTGGTGTACCCCATGGTCGCCATCCAGGTCATCGGCGACGTGTCGGCCGCCTGCCTGGGCTCCATCGACCGCATGCCCGAGGAGCGCGAGCTCTCCGGCGCCATCGTCTCCCAGGGCGTCACGAGCATCATCTCCGCCTTCCTGGGCGGCCTGCCCACGAGCGCTCTCGGCCAGAACGTCGGCATCATCGCCTCGAACAAGGTCATCAACAAGTGGGTGTTCGTCATCGTTGCCGCCGTCTTCGCGCTGGCGGGCCTGTTCCCGCAGCTCTCCGCGGTGCTGACCGCCATCCCGCAGCCGGTCATCGGCGGCGCGACGGTCGGCGTGTTCGGCACCATCACCATGAACGGCATCCGCATGTTCACCAAGGAGGGCCTGACCCAGCGCGTGGCCACCATCGTGGGCACCTCGGTCGTGTTCGGCCTCGGCATCTGGATGGCCTCCGGCTGCCTGGCCGGCGAGGGCATGCCCACCTGGATCTCCACGGTCGTGGGCTCCAACGCCATCACGCCGTGCGCCATTATGGCGATCATTCTGAACCTGGTGCTTCCTCCGACTCCTCCTGTGGACCAGCACGTCGATGCCGCCAAGGAGGCCGCCGTCGGCGCCGTTCTGCCCGACCACAAGAAATAAGACGCGATCGCGTGCGGGGGCGTTATCCCGTGCAGCGGACCCGGCGCATGCCGTCCGGGTCCGCTTCCGTTTCGGCATTTAGGCGCGAAGGCGGGGGAGGTGCCCGTCGGCCGGTTCTCGGCGCGCCGCACAACACATAGTCCGAGGTGTTAAACCCCGCCTTAGACGACGAAAGGAGAACCCATGCTCATCGTAGGTAACGGGTCAGTCGTCACGCGTGACGAGGAGAAGCCCTATCTGGAGCGCGGGGCGGTGCTCATCGACGGCGACGCGATCGTCGAGGTGGGTGCAGAAGACGAACTGGCTGCGGCGCACCCCGATGCGGAGTATGTGGACGCCCACGGCGGCATCATCATGCCCGGTCTCGTGAACTGCCACACCCACATCTACTCCGGCCTTGCCCGCGGCCTTGCCATCAAGGGCTGCAACCCCACGAACTTCCTCGAGAACCTCGAGCAGCAGTGGTGGAAGATCGACGACAACCTCACGCTCGACGGCACGCGCGCGAGCGCCTATGCCACGGTGCTCGACAGCCTGCGCGACGGCGTGACCACGATCTTCGACCACCATGCGAGCTTCTGCGAGATTCCCGGCTCGCTGTTCGCCATCAAGGACGTCTGCGAGGAGACGGGCATCCGCGCGTGCCTGTGCTACGAGACCTCCGACCGCCGCGGCGACGAGAAGCGCGACCAGTCCATCGCCGAGAACGCCGAGTTCGCCCAGTGGGCGGCGAAGGCCCAGGCCGAGGGCAACTCCATGATCGCCGCCATGTTCGGCGGGCACGCCACCTTCACGCTGTCCGACGAGACCATGGACAAGATGGCCGAGGCCAACAACGGCCTCACGGGCTTCCACATCCACGTGTGCGAGGGCATGAACGACGTGTGGGACTCCCGCTTGAACCGCGGCGGCATCTCCCCGATCGAGCGCCTGCTGCAGCACGACCTGCTGGGCCCGCGCACCATGCTCGGCCACTGCATCCACGTGACGCCCGGCGAGATGGACATCATCAAGGAGACCGGCACCAACATCGTCAACAACCCCGAGTCCAATATGGGCAACGCCGTGGGTTGCGCGCCGGTGCTCGAGTTCTTCCGTCGCGGCATCCCGGTGCACATGGGCACCGACGCCTACACGCACGACATGCTCGAGAGCCTGAAGGTCTTCCTCATCATCCAGCGCCACAACGCCGCTATGCCCAACGTGGGCTGGGGCGAGGCCATGACGATGCTGTTCCAGAACAACCCCGCCATGGCGAGCGCGTACTTCGGCCGCAAGATCGGCGTGCTGGCGCCCGGCGCCGCCGCCGACGTCATCGTGATGGACTACCCGAAGTTCACGCCGTTCTCCGAGGAGAACGTCGACGGCCACATGCTGTTCGGCATGATGGGCAAGAACTGCCGCACCACCATCGTCAACGGCCGCGTGCTCTACAAGGACCGCGAGTTCGTCGCGTTCGACGAGGAGCGCATCAACGCCTGGACGATGGAGCAGTCCAAGAAGCTCTGGGGCACGCTCAACGACCGCGTCTACTAGGCGCGGGTGCCCTGTGCGGCCCCGGCGACGCCCGGGTTCGCACGATATGGCATCACGCGGGGCCGCGCAACCGCGGTCGGGGCACTGCATCGCCGGCAGCGACCCGACCGGCGGCCCCGCTTGCAATCGGTACTCGCCCGTGGGCGCATCGCGGGCGCAACGCATGCGGGGGAAGTGCCCCGCATGGCACAGAGGAGATCAGTATGAGCGACATCATGAGGCCCATCCCGTTTTCGAACCTGATGGACTGGGTGCTGACCGAGCATGAGACCCAGGGCTCCATCTTCGGCGTGCGCAAGATGGTGACCGCCAACAAGGAGGGCGCGCTTCCCATCTTCGACGAGAAGATCGAGACGCCCTTCGGCCCGGCCGCCGGCCCCAACACGCAGCTCGCGCAGAACATCATCGCCGCCTACGTGGCCGGCTCGCGTTTCTTCGAGCTGAAGACCGTGCAGATCATGGACGGCGAGGAGCTGTCCGCCTGCGTGAACAAGCCCTGCATCACCGCGGCCGACGAGTGCTACAACTGCGAGTGGTCCACCGAGCTCGAGGTGCCGCAGGCCTATGCCGAGTACGTCAAGGCGTGGTTCGCCTGCCACCTGATTGCGCGTGAGTACGGGCTGGGCGAGCCGGATGGCTTCGTATTCAACATGAGCGTCGGGTACGACCTCGAGGGCATCAAGTCGCCCAAGGTCGACGCCTACATCGAGGGCATGAAGGACGCCTCGGGCTCCGAGGTCTGGGCCGAGTGCCGCGCGTGGGCGCTTGCGAACCTCGACCGCTTCGAGCACGTGGACGCTGACTTCGTCGACGCCATCCCCGCGCGCGTGTCCAACTCCATCACCGAGTCCACGCTGCACGGCTGCCCGCCCGATGAGATCGAGCGCATCGCGACCTATCTCATCACCGAGAAGAACCTGAACACCTACATCAAGTGCAACCCGACGCTGCTGGGCTACGACTTCGCCCGCGCGCGCCTCGACGAGCTCGGATTCGACTACATCGCCTTCGATGACAAGCACTTCCTCGAGGACCTGCAGTGGGCCGACGCCGTCCCGATGTTCGAGCGCCTGATCAAGCTCACCTCCGAGCGCGGCCTGGACTTCGGCGTCAAGCTCACGAACACCTTCCCGGTCGACGTCACCCGCGGCGAGCTGCCGAGCGACGAGATGTACATGAGCGGCCGCACACTGTTCTCGCTCACCATCGAGCTCGCGCGCCGCATCACCGAGCAGTTCGACGGCCGCCTGCGCATCTCCTATTCCGGCGGCGCCACCATCTACAACATCCGCTCGCTGTACGACGCGGGCATCTGGCCGATCACCCTGGCGACCGATGTGCTCAAGCCCGGCGGCTACGAGCGCATGAGCCAGATCGCCGGCGAGTTCGACAACCTGGACGGCCGCGCCTTCGAGGGCGTCTCCCTCGAGGCCGTGACCAAGATCCAGGCGGACTCGCTCGTGAACCCGCTGTATCGCAACCCGCTGCGCAAGCTGCCCTCCGCCAAGGTCCCCGGCGGCGTGCCGCTGACGGACTGCTTCACCGCGCCCTGCCGCACCGGCTGCCCGATCTCCCAGGACATCCCTGCCTACCTGGCCGCCGTGGAGGAGGGCCGCTTCGAGGACGCGCTCTCCATCATCATCGAGCGCAACGCGCTGCCGCACATCACCGGCACCATCTGCCCGCATCCGTGTGGCAAGAGCTGCGAGCGCGCCTTCTATGAGCCCGAGGGCGCCCAGATCCGCGCGAGCAAGCTGCGCGCCGCGCGCGAGGCGTTCGCGACCGTGCTGCCCAAGCTGCAGGCCCAGGCGGGCAAGGTGGCTTCCGACAAGAACGTCGCCGTCGTGGGCGGCGGCCCCGCCGGTCTGGCCGTGGCGTTCTTCCTCTCGCGCGCCGGCGTGCCCGTCATCATCTTCGAGGCCAAGGACTCCCTGGGCGGCATCGTGCGCCACGTGATTCCCGAGTTCCGTATCGCGAGCGCCGACATCGACGCCGACGTCGAGCTCTGCCGCGCCTTCGGCGTCGAGGTCAAGCTGAACGCCCGCGTCGAGTCCGTCGACGCGCTCAAGGCCGAGGGCTACACCGACGTCGTCGTGGCGACCGGCGCCTGGCTGCCCGGTTCCGCCGGTCTGGCAGAGGGCGCCGAGATGGACGTCCTCGAGTTCCTCGAGGCCGCCAAGAAGGCTCCCGAGACCCTGAATCTCGGCACGGACGTCGTGGTCATCGGCGCCGGCAACACCGCCATGGACGCCGCGCGCGTGGCCAAGCGCGCCGACGGCGTCGAGAACGTGCGCCTGGTGTACCGCCGCACGAAGGCCCAGATGCCCGCCGACGAGGAGGAGCTGGACTTTGCGCTCGCCGACGGCGTCGAGTTCATGGAGCTGCTCGCCCCGGTGTCGCTCGCCGACGGCCAGCTCACCTGCAACGTCATGAAGCTCGGTGAGCCGGACGCCTCCGGCCGCCGCGCGCCCGAGTCGACGGGCGAGACCGTGACCGTGCCCGCCACCACCGTGATCTGCGCGGTGGGCGAGCGCATCGACGCCTCCCTGTACGAAGGCGCCGGCGTCGAGGTCGACCGCCGCGGCCGTCCTGCCGGCGTCGCCACCGGCGTCGAGGGCGTGTGGGCCGCGGGCGACTGCCGCCGCGGCCCCGCGACCGTGGTCGAGGCCATCGCCGACGCCGCCGAGGTCGCGCGCGCCATCGCGAACGTCGACTTCAACCATTACGCGGATGCCAACGAGCAGCTCGACGTCGAGTCCTACATCGGTAAGAAGGGCAGCCTCTGCCGCGACAAGGCCAACTGCATGCACACCCGCTGCCTGGGCTGCGCTGCGGTCTGCGAGGTCTGCTGCGACGTGTGCCCCAACCGCGCCAACGTGGCCATCGAGGTGCCCGGTGTCGAGAAGCACCAGGTCATCCATGTCGACGGCATGTGCAACGAGTGCGGCAACTGCGCCGTGTTCTGCCCGTATGAGACCGGCCGTCCCTACAAGGACAAGCTCACGCTGTTCTGGAGCGGCGACGACATGCTCGCCTCCGAGAACGACGGCTTCATGAGGCTCGCCGACGGCAAGTTCTCCGTGCGCCTCGCGGGCGAGATCCGCGTGGTCGACGTGGACGACGCATCCTGCGGCCTGCCCGAGACCGTGCGCCGCACAATCGCCGCGGTGCGCGACTCCTACGGGTACCTGTTCGTCGAGTAGAAGTATGAGGCGCGGGCGCGACCGTCGTGGTCGCGCCCGCGCCTGCGCGTAGCCGTGAGGGACGGGTGCAGGCGGCAGATGCCCGTGCGTCCCCGTCCTCTGTGGCATACGAGAGGCAGTTCGGAGAGAGGAGGGCTCCATGAGTCCCGAGACCCATCAGATCTGGGTTGCGGCCGAGGGCTGCATCGGGTGCGGCATGTGCGAGCGGGTGTGCCCGTGCGGCGCCATGCACGTGACCGACAAGCAGGCGGCCATCGATTACGACCGCTGCATCAGCTGCGGCATGTGCGCCACCAAATGCCCCAAGCATGTGATTCATGACAGGCTCGGCATTTTCGCCGCCGCCGAATAGAGAGGAGGTATCGTCATGGCCAAGCAACCGGTCAGCTATACCTTTACGGTCAACGGCGTCGAGCGGACCGTGACCGAGAAGAAGCCGCTTCTGCGCTATCTGCGCGACGACCTGCATATCCATTCCGCTAAGGACGGCTGCTCAGAGGGCGCCTGCGGCACCTGCACCGTCCTGGTGGACGACCACGCCGTCAAGGCGTGCGTGCTCACGACCGAGCTCGCGGCCGGTCGCGACATCGTGACGGTCGAGGGCCTGCCCGCACGCGAGCAGGAGGCGTTCGTCTACGCGTTCGGAGCCGTGGGCGCCGTCCAGTGCGGCTTCTGCATCCCCGGCATGGTGATGGCGGGCGCCGGCCTCATCCATCACGTGCCCGATCCCACCGAGGATCAGATCAAGGAAGCCATCAAGGGCAACGTGTGCCGCTGCACCGGCTACAAGAAGATCATCGAGGGCATCGCCCTTGCCGCAGCCATCCTGCGCGGCGATGCCGAGATCGATCCCGAGCTGGAGCGCGGCGACAAGTACGGCGTGGGCGAGCGCGCCTTCCGCGTGGATGTGCGCCGCAAGGTGCTCGGCTACGGCAAGTACCCCGACGATATCGACGAGACCGATTTCCCCGACCTCGCCTATGCGAGCGCGGTGCGCTCCAAGTACCCGCGCGCACGCGTGGTCAAGATCGATGCGGACAAGGCCCGCGCCCTGCCCGGCGTGCTCGCGGTCCTCACGGCGGCCGACGTTCCCGTGAACGCGGTCGGCCACCTCATCTACGACTGGGACGTTATGATCGCCGAGGGCGACATCACGCGCTGCGTGGGCGACGCCATCGCGCTCGTGGTCGCCGAGGACATGGCCACCTGCGAGCGCGCCAAGAAGCTCGTCAAGATCACCTACGAGGAGCTCGAGCCGGTGCGCAGCATCGACGAGGCCCGCGCCGAGGGCGCCCCGAAGCTGCACGACAGGTTCCTCGCGTTCGGTAACTGGGTCGAGCTCGAGAACAACATCTGCCAGCAGCGCCATGTGGTGCGCGGTGACGCGGCGACCGCCCTTGCGGGTGCCGCCCACAAGGTGACGCGCACGTTCAGCACGCCGTTCACCGAGCACGCGTTTCTGGAGCCCGAGTGCGCCGTGGCCTTCCCCTACAAGGGCGGTGTCAAGGTGTGCTCGACCGACCAGGGCGCCTACGACTCCCGCAAGGAGATCGCCCACATGTTCGGCTGGGACGCCACGCCCGAGCGCGTGGTCGTGGAGACCATGCTCGTCGGCGGCGGCTTCGGCGGCAAGGAGGACGTGTCCGTCCAGCATCTGGCGGCGCTCGCCGCCATGGCCGTGAACCGCCCGGTCAAGTGCCGCATGACGCGCCAGGAGTCCATCAACTTCCATCCCAAGCGCCACGCCATGGAGGGCACGTTCACGCTCGGTTGCGACGAGAACGGCATCTTCGTCGGCCTCGACTGCGAGATCAACTTCGACACCGGCGCGTACGCGTCGCTGTGCGGCCCGGTGCTCGAGCGCGCCTGCACGCACTCGGTCGGCCCGTACTGCTACCAGAACACCGACATCCGCGGATACGGCTGGTACACGAACAACCCGCCGGCCGGCGCGTTCCGCGGCTTCGGCGTGTGCCAGAGCGAGTTCGCCCTCGAGATGCTCATCAACCTGCTGGCCGAGGAGGTCGGCATCAGCCCGTGGGAGATCCGCTACCGCAACGCCATCGAGCCGGGCAAGGTGCTGCCCAACGGCCAGATCGCGGATTGCTCCACGGCGCTCAAGGAGACCCTGCTCGCCGTGAAGGACGTCTTCGACGCCCATCCGGGTCATGCCGGCATCGCCTGCGCCATGAAGAACGCCGGCGTGGGCGTCGGCCTGCCCGATGCGGGCCGCTGCAAGATCCGCGTGGAGGAGGGGCGCGCCGTGGTGTACTCGGCGACCTCCGACATCGGTCAGGGCTGCAACACCGTCTTTCTGCAGGACGTCGCCGAGGCGACGGGGCTGCCGCTGGCCTACATCGCCAACGGCGAGTGCTCGACCGAGAACGCGCCGGACTCCGGCACGACCTCCGGTTCGCGCCAGACGCTGATCACCGGCGAGGCCGTGCGCGGCGCCGCCTTCCTGCTGCGCGACGCCATGCTCGCCGCCGAGGCAGGCGACGAGGTGCCGACGGAGCCCGTGGTCGCCCACGGCGACGGCTTCATCGTGGAGTACGCGGACGGCACGCCCTACCAGGGCCCCGGCTCCGCGGTGCATCCTGCGGACCCGACCACCTCGCTCGCCAAGCTCGAGGGACGCGAGTTCTCCTACGAGTACCTCGAGAAGACCGACAAGCTGGGCGCCGACGTGCCCAACCCCAAGAGCCATGTGGCATACGGCTACGCCACGCACGTCGTCATCCTCGACGACGAGGGCCGCGTGACCGAGGTCCACGCCGCGCATGACTCGGGCAAGGTCGTGAACCCCATCGCCATCCAGGGACAGATCGAGGGCGGCGTGCTCATGGGCATGGGCTACGCCCTGACCGAGGACTTCCCGCTGAAAGACGGCGTCCCTCAGGCGAAGTTCGGTACGCTCGGGCTGTTCCGCTCCACGGACATCCCCTATATCAACGCGATCTACGTCGAGAAGGACGAGCTGCTTCCCGTGGGCTACGGCGCCAAGGGCATCGGCGAGATCGCCACGATCCCCACGGCGCAGGCCGTGGCGGGCGCCTACTATGCGCTCGATGGCGTCTACCGCACCAAGCTGCCGCTGGAGAATACCTACTACTCCAACAAGTAGCACCGCTCCCGTAAGCGACCATCTGCGCCCCGTCCGGTCCCGCCGGGCGGGGCGCTTTGCGGCAGTTTGAGGGGCGGGCCCCAGACTGCCATGCTGGCAGGTGGACAAAACTTGCATTCCACACGACAGAGAGGCCAAAAGGAGGCTCTGTCGTGTGGAATGCAAGTTTCATCCACGTCAGCGCAGCTGGGTAGGATAAAGCTGTCGAGCGAGAAGGGGGTGGGGAGCATAATTGTTTGGTGCCTGTCCCCAAACTGTCATTTCGTACGTTCGGCCAGTAGCGCAAGTCCCTCTTCGGCAGTGAGACAAAGGTCGCCCATATGCCGCTTAAGTGTGGCGTCGTGCGTCATGAGGTAATCTGCTCCCACGGTATCTGCTGCCGCGAGAACGAGGTCGTCCTCAAGGTCATCGTGGATGCGCTTGTACGTGAACGCGCCAAGTACCTCGGTATGGCCGATGGGCGCCACCAGGGCCTTTTCCAGCACATTGCGTACGCAGCCCCACGATACCTCGCGGGCCGCTGCGGCGATTTCAGGCGTGATGTCCTTACCGGCGCGCCGCGCATCGAGTTTCATGAGGCTTGCCAGCTGGTAGGCAAGGTCTTTGAGGGAAAGCGACGGGACGTAGAGAGCGACATCCTCGCGCTTATAGGCCTCCGCCAGGAACGCGCTGACGGCATCGTGATGTGTCCCACGTGCAAGGAAGTAGTCGAGCCATATGTTGGTGTCGACAAGGATTTTGATGGGGGTGTGAGCGGTATGGCCGGTAGACGCCATCATGCGAGCCCCCATTTCTCAAGCTGCTCTGCGGCGGAGAGTTCACGAAGCTCATCGTAATCGATGGCGCCGCGTGCGGGTTCTTCAATGCCGACCTGCTGGTAGAACGAGGAGACGAGAGCAGCGCCTTCGGACGCGCGGTCGGGTGTGCCGGTATGCGCGGAGTCAGCGGCATGCTCAGCACGCAGCAGATGTGCGAGCGCGGGGGGAAGTGTACCCTGTACGGTAACGAACTCCCAGAGGGCGCGTACGATCTGGGATGGGGTGTACCCAAGTTCGGCAATCACCGCATTGCCGGATGCCTTGAGGGCGGCATCCATGCGGATGTTCATCTGCGCTGCAGCCATTGCTTCCTCCTGCTATACGGGTGCAAAACTAAGTATAGCATACCGTTTGACCGGGAGGGCGGTACAACGGTTCGGTGGCTGTCCCAACCTGCCACGCCGGCGGATGGGCAAAACTTGCATTTCACACGGTAGAGAGGCCAAAAGAAGGCTCTGTCGTGTGGAATGCAAGTTTCATCCACGCGACACTTGCTGAGCGGACGGGCCGCGTCTTCCCAGGGACCGTTGGCGGGGTACGATAGTTGTGACATGCGAGGGGAGTGGGGAACATGACGCCGCAAACGTGTGTGGACGAGATCTTGAGCGCAGGCAGCACCGAGGACATCATCCGGGTGCATGTGCTGTTCTGCGGGCCGGTCCAAGGGGTGGGGTTCCGCTGGAACATGCAGTCCTTTGCCGAGGAGGCAGGCGTGGCGGGCTGGGTGAAGAACCTGCCCGACGGAGCCACCGTGGAGGCGGAGCTGGAGGGTACGCGCATTGCCGTGGCCCAGCTCATCGCGCGTATGGACGCTCATTACGAGCAGTTCGATGCTTGGTTCCCCTCGCGCTTCGAGGTCGGCTCGTGGCGGGAGGTTTCCCTGCAGCACGACACCTCGTTCACCGTACGCAGATAGAAAAAAGGGCCGGACTCAACCGTGTCGAGCCCGGCCCTCACTGTGCAGTCGTCGGAATCCGCGATAGCCAGAGTCACGAATCCTAGCCCAGGTCCTCGCCGTTCGTGGCGATAACCTGCTTGTACCACGCGAACGAGTCCTTGCGGGAGCGCTCGAGCGTGCCCTCGCCCTTGTTGTTCTTGTCCACGTAGATGAAGCCGTAGCGCTTCTCCATCTCGCCCGTGCCGGCGGATACGAGGTCGATGCAGCCCCACGGCGTGTAGCCCATGAGGTCCACGCCGTCCTCTTCCACGGCGAGCTTCATCTGCTCGATATGGGCGCGCAGGTAGTCGATGCGGTACGGGTCGTGGATGGAGCCATCCGTCTCGACCTTGTCATAGGCGCCGAAGCCGTTCTCGACGATGAAGAGCGGCAGGCCGTAGCGGTCGGTGAACCAGTTGAGGGCGTAGCGGAGGCCGACCGGGTCGATCTGCCATCCCCAGTCGCTCGCCTTGACGTGCGGGTTGCGCACGAAGTCCGCACCCTCGTGGTAGTCGAAGTGCGGGTTGTCCTCTTTCCACTCGATGGTGTGGCTCATGTAGTAGGAAAAGCCGATGTAGTCGACCGTCCCCGCCGCGAGCAGCTCGATGTCCTCCGGCGTGATGTCGATGTCGTAGCCGCGGCGCTCCCACAGCGCCAAGACGTTCGGCGGGTAGGCGCCCAGCGCATGAACGTCGGCGTAGTAGTAGCGCAACTGCATCGCCTTCGTCGCCATGAGGATGTCCTCGGGCTTACAGGAGAAGGGGTAGACCGGGCACATGGCGATCATGCAGCCGATCTTGAAATCGGGGTTGATCGCATGGCCGATCATGACGGCCTTCGCCGATGCCACGAGTTCGTAGTGGGCGGCCTGGAACATGGCGAGCTCGCGGTTCTCGCCCTTCTCGGCGACGATGCCGGAGTCGACGAGAAGGGCGAAATCATCCATGTAATCGGCCTGGTTGTTGATCTCGTTGAAGGTCATCCAGTACTTGACCTTGTCCTTGTAGCGCATGAAGCACGTGGTGGCGAAGCGCACGAAGAAGTCGATGAGCTTGCGGTTGCGCCAGCCGCCGTACTTCTTGACCAGACCGAGTGGGATCTCGAAATGGCTGAGCGTGATGACCGGCTCGATGCCGTACTTCAGGCACTCGTCGAACAGGTTGTCATAGAACTTCAGGCCCTCCTCGTTCGGCACCTCCTCGTCGCCCACGGGGAAGATGCGCGCCCAGCTGATGGAGGTGCGGAAGCACTTGAACCCCATCTCGGCGAGCAGCGCGATATCGCCCTTGTAGCGATGGTAGAAATCGATCGCCTCGTGGTTGGGGTAGTTCTCGCCCTCGAGCACCTCGCCGGTATAGCGACGGCGTGTGCTCACGTTGCCGGCGGTCGTCACGTCCATGATGTTGACGCCCTTGCCGCCCTGGTCCCAACCGCCTTCGAGTTGGTGCGCCGCAACGGCGCCTCCCCAGAGGAAGTCAGTGCGAAACGCCATGTCATGTCTCCTTTCAGCGAAGGTTCTCGGTACGTCGTGAGAGCAATGGGCGACGAGGCCGCCCGGCGCGCGTTGTCCGGGCGGCCTCGGGCCGCGATGGTCGATACGGTGCGAAAAGGGGATGGAATCGGGTTTACTCCGCCGCCTTGGCAGCGGCCTCCTCCTCGCAGAGCTGCTTGTCGTAGCGCTTGAAGAACGGGAAGTAGATGAGCGTCGCCACGACGACGTCGAGGACGGCCACGGCGGCCGCGACCAGGCTGCCGCCCGTGGAGATCATGGCGCCGATACCGACAGGGGTCGGCCAGGGCACCTGCACGAGGACCGAGGGGATGATGCCCAGCGTGATGGCGAAGTAGGAGATGGTCGCCGCGGCCATGGGCGCGAGGACGAACGGCACGGCGAGTGCGGGGTTGTACACGATGGGCAGGCCGAAGAGGAGCGGCTCGTTGATGTTGAAGAACGCGGGCACGATCTCGGCCTTGCCGATGGCCTTGAGCTGCTCGGACTTCGCCATCGTGACCATGAGGATCGACAGGCCGAGTGTGCAGCCGGAGCCGCCGATGATGACGAATGCGTTGTTGTACTCGCCGGCCCACACCGCGGCACCGCCGTCGGCGTTGACGACGAGGTTGGCGATCGCGATGGCGGTCAGCGAGGAGGTGACGATGGTGGCGCCGTGGATGCCGACGAGCCACAGGGCGTGGATCAGGAAGTAGATCAGCAGGATGCCGGGATAGGTGCCGACGATGTTGACCACGAAGCCGAACGGGATGGCGATGAAGTCGTAGAAGTTGGTGCCGAACATCATGAAGACCGTCTGGATGAGCATGCAGACGATGGCGACCAGGAAGCCGGGGACGAGAGCGGTGAACGAGCGGGCGACGCCGTCGGGCACGACCTCGGGAAGCTTGATGACGATCTTCTTATCGACACAGGTCGCGTAGATGCGCACGGCGAACCAGGCGATGATGAAGGCGCAGAAGATGCCGGTCGCGCCGAAGTTCGCCGGGCCGTCGCCGCCGAGCTCCCAGCCGTTGTACACGACGGAGCTCCAGGCGCCGTCCTCGCCGGCGACGATGCTCGTGATGCGGCTGATGACGCCGTCGACGAAGCCGACCTGCGGGGCGAGCATGAACATGGCCATGATGGCTATGAGCACGCCGTTGAGCGGCTTGATGTCAATGCCGTCCTCCTCGGAAAGGATGCGCGAGTACTCGAACGCGGTGCCGATCAGGAAGTACACGGCGATGCACCCGATGGTGGCGTGATTCGCCAGCATGTAGAGCTCGGTGATCTGATCGAACGAGACGGCCCAGATGCCCTGGAGGTCAGGGAACGCCTGGGGAAGGACGTTCAGGATCAGGAACATGGAGCCCACGATCGTGAAGGAGATCGATGTCATACCGGCTTGGGTGATGGAGCGAATCATGCGGAACTGAGACAGCTTCGTCATCGGACCCATGATGTATTTCTCGAGAAAGTCAAACACAGGACTACTCTCCCTTCCGTTGTCCTGCATGCTCAAGCGCCTTGAGGTAGAGGCCGTAGCGCTTCTTGTCGCGGCGATCGCGCACGAGCACGATACGCCAGACAATGAGGGCCTTGAGCGCGAGCAGTATCGCGCACAGGCCGATGCCGACGACCGGGGTGGAGAAAAACGGGAAGAACGCCTCCTTGCCGAAGACGGCGGTGATCGCGATCTCGAGCACCGACAGGAAGCAGCCGATGATGAGCGCGACGTGCGAAGCCCTGAGATATTCGATATCGTGCGTGAGCACGCGGTTGACCTCGAGCAGCACGATGGCGCCGAGTGCGATCTCCGAGGCGGGCGCAGCGAGCGCAACGAGGCTGTCTGTTGTCGCGAACAGCATGACGCCCCAGTACAGACCCACGAAGAAGATCCCTGAATCCAGATATCGAATCAGCATGTAGCGGTTCCACTTCGCGGTGTTCACCTGCTGCATCTGGCGAAACGAAATCTCTTCCTCGGTGGGTCCGCGCCCGGCCCTGTCATGAAGCCGGCGACGCTCCGCGCGAATGCGCTCTTTCCGTTTTCCCTTTTTCACGCTTGAGCTCTCTTATCTGTTGCTGGCCTACGCCAGGATCTTGTCGATCTGCTCGAAGATCGCCGGGCAGTTCTGGCGTCCGTAGTCCTTCATGGGGATGACGTCGACGGGCAGGCCCTGGGCCTTGGCGACGACCTTGTCCTTCTGATAGGAGATCTGCGGACCGATGAGGATGCAGTCATAGCCGTCATCGGCGGGGTTCTTGAGCTCGGAGAAGCTGCGGGCGGCGATCTCGAGGTCGATGCCGTTGTCCTTGGCGTAGGCCTCCATCTTCTTCATGAGCATGCTGGTCGACATACCGGCTGCGCAAACGAGCAGTACCTTCATGTGAGTACTCCCTTCGGTAGAGCGGGATCTTCGGGTCCCGCGACGGTCGCTCGAGGGGCCCGGGGGTGCGGTCTGTTCGACCCCGGGCCCCTTTCAGGACTATTTGTCCTGCTTGAGCTCGTACAGGTTGATGATCTCCTCAGCCAGGTCCTGGCACAGCATGGCGGTCATCAGGTGGTCCTGCGAATGGACCAGCAGGACGTCCACGGGAACGTGGTCTCCGCCGGCCTCGCGGGAAAGCAGCTTGGTCTGCTCGTCATGCGCGGCGAGACCCGCGGTGCGGGACTCCTCGAGCATCTGGCGGGCCTCGTCGAACTTGCCCTCACGGGCGGCCTTGATCGACTCCATCGCGAGGCTGCGCGCCTGACCGGCTGCAGCGACGATTCCGAACGAAATCATCTCCATGCTTTCCTCTGCCATCTTCGTCACCTCCTCGTGTGTGGTCTCGTGCTTTATAGGTCCTATCTAGAAAACCGGTGCGAACCCGGTCCGTAGATATGCGTTCACGTTCCGGGCGAGCCGTCCGGCTCTCCTGAGAGGGCGCTTTCGAGTAGCGCCATGAGGGTCTCCCAGTTCTGGCGCTTCAGGAGCGTGTCGACGGCCTCCTTGTCGACAAGGACGCTCGCGAACGCACTCATGAACTCGTGGAGTGGCATCTCGCCGTTCCGTTTCTTGTCGGAGAAGCCGAGCAGGAACACCGCTTGGACCGGCTGGTCGTCTGCATCCCATGCCACAGGGTGATTAAGCAGGCCGACGCAGATGAACGTCTCGTCACTTGCCGCCTCGATGGGATGCGGGGTCGCGACGCGGTTGCCGAACGACGTGGGCACCAGGGCCTCGCGTTTCCAGACGAGTTCGCGGAAGTTCGACGCCACCGAGCACGTCTCGCACGCCCGGTCGAGCAGGAAGTCGAGCACCTTGCGCTTGGACGTCAGGGTCATGTGCGGGAAGAACAGGGAGCGCTTGAAGTAGGGCGGGACCTTGCCCGGTTTGCTCCGCGAGTCGAGGACCAGGCGCATGTCGATGACCTCGTCGTCATCGAGGAAGTAGGAGACCTCGCGAACGGGGACCGGAAGCTTGCGGTTGATCGGCACGGTGGTGAACACGTAATCGATATGCGAGAAGTCGACGTTGTCGATACCCATGAGGTCGCAGGTGAAGATCCGGTCGACGTAGTCGGCGAACTCGCGGCGGCAGCGGTATTCGAGCAGATGGGCCGATCCCGCGCCCGACGCGCAGATCACCAGGATGTTCTTCTTGGGAATCTTGGATTTCTGCCGCTCGAGCGCGAGCGCGAACGCCAGGGCGATATAGCCGATCTCATCCTCGCTGACCTCGGCGCCGTATTTGCGCGCGAGCACGATTGAGGCTTCCATGGCCATGGAGTACGCCAGGGCATAGCGCTTCTTGATGTCGTCGATCAGCGGGTTCTTCAGGTTCATGCGGTAGCGCAGGCGCACCGCGAGCGGCACGATATGGCGCGCGAGGTTCATATGGAGTTCAAGGTCGTTGCGGAAATCGAACCGGAATGCCTTCCAGACGCACTCGATCATCTCCTCGACGACATGCCAGACGTCGTCGGTGATGATCAGGCCCTCGTCTTTGGGCGAGTCGCCGAGCATCATCCGCTTGCCCGCGAGGTGGATGGAGATGTAGGCGATCTCCTCCTCGGGCAGCAGGCTCTCCTGGCCCAAGGCCCCCTCGATCGCCGCGACGATCTTCTCGGCGACCCTGAACTCGTCGGTGCCCTTCATC
This sequence comes from Collinsella ihumii, assembly GCF_030385545.1. Lineage (NCBI taxonomy): Bacteria > Bacillati > Actinomycetota > Coriobacteriia > Coriobacteriales > Coriobacteriaceae > Collinsella > Collinsella ihumii. The sequence goes on from NZ_JAUEIQ010000001.1 coordinate 221,617, forward strand.
TGGTCGAGCTGATCGGATGCCATCGGCACATAGCAGTGCTCTTGGATGCGGACGAGCGCTACGGCGATATGGACGATGAGGTTGCGGTAGGCGGCAGTGTTGATCTGGAAGTGCTCCTCCCGGATGACGCGGGAGACGCAGTCGGACACGATGTCGAGCGTCGTGTCGCTACCGGCGTCGGCGCCATCGCCCGCGTTCGCATCGGGATCCGGCTCCTGCCTGTCTTTGAACAGGCGGGAGAACAGCGTGTCGAGCGAGCGGTTCGTCTCGCTCTCGATGTCGCCCATGGCGTCGTTGAAGCGGTCGACGATGACGTTCGCCAGGCAGATGCGGCGCGACAGCTCCGGACCGGTGATGCGGATGCCGTAATGGGGGCGCGTCTCGATGGAGAGCCCGTAGCCGTCGAGGAACTCCTGGGCGTGCTTGAGGTCATTGGAGACGGTGCCGCGCGATACGAACATGAACCTGCTCAGATCGTCCAGCTTGACCCAGTCGTTGCGCATGAGCAGATCGTTGAGCAGGAGCATCAGGCGCGCCTTCGGGGTCTGCACCGCCGAAGACGCCCCCACCCCCTCGCGCCAGGTGTCATAGGCGTACGGGTCTGATATCTCCATATGGTAGCCGCTCTTGCGGTTCAGCTTGATAGCCGCGAACCCGCTCATCGTCCTGTTGATCTGGTTGACGTACGTCCTGACGGTGCGTACGCTGACCCCGATGTAGTCAGCAAGGGCGTCCGGCGTTATGCCCGGATGGGTCTCGACATATGCAGCAAGCGTTTCGGCTCCGATGCGCATTGATACATACCTCCTTACCGTTTTATGGTATGTGTACGAAATGTGAAGTTCCAACGATGAAAGTTCCGGTGCAAAGCGGAAAGAATTGAACAAAACGAAAACCGCTGTTTCCGCAGGTATATAACGGTCCTATTGGTAATCTGCCATATGTTTCGGAAAGCCGCGCCGCGTTTTTTTGTCTGGGCGTTAAGAGCACGGCCGCCGAGGGGAATGGGAACCCTCGACGGCCGAATACGAAGATTGTCGAAGGTCAGGTCTACGCGACCATGCCGCCGTCGACCACGATGTAGGTTGCCGTGACGTAGGAGGCCTCATCGGAGGCGAGGAACGCCGCCACGGTTCCGATCTCGCGCGGTTCGCCACCGCGGCCCATGGGGATCCTGGAGAGCGTCGAGCCGGTGAACTCGCCGTCACGCGGCATCATCTCGGAGAAGATGGTGCCCGGGCAGATGGCGTTCACGCGGATGCCCTTGGGCGCGAGCTCGACGCCGCTGCTCTTGGTGAGCGAGATGGTTGCCGCTTTGGATGCAGCGTAGGTGGACAGCGTGGGCGCCGCCCCGAGGCCACCGACCGACGCGATGTTGACGATCGAGCCACCCTCGCCGATGGCGTTGGAGAACAGCTTGGTTGCCAGGAAGTACGCGCGAATGTTGACGTTCATGACGGCGTCGTAATCCTTGGCCATGTCCATATCGGTGATGGGGAAGGGGTGCATGACGCCGGCGTTGTTCACGAGGATGTCGACCTTGCCGTACGTGTTGACGGTGCGGTCGAGCAGGTTTTGGACGTCCTGCTCGACCGTCATGTCGCAGCGGACGAACGTAGCGTCGTAGCCTTCGGCGCGATAGCCCGCCTCGATTTCGCGGCCCCGCTCCTCGCGCCGCCCGCAGAAGACGACCTTAGCGCCCTCTTCCAAAAAGACCTGCGTGATACCGATGCCGATGCCAGCGGTGCCGCCAGTGACGACCGCAACCTTGCCTTCGAGTTTGCCCATGGTAACCGCCTTTCCGCGTAGGAGCATGATGCGTGTGGGACGATTGTCCCGCCCGTTACGTTCATTATTCGTGGGAGACGTGGGATACTCAATGTACGGTTCTGAGCGATGTGCCCATTCAGCAGTTCGCGGAAGGGGGAGCCGATGGCGCGCCACACTGATCGAATCGAAGCGGGCCGTGCTGCGGCATCCGTCCACGTTGAGCGGATTGCCGACCGGACGCGCACCATGCGGGAGCGCCACGCGCCCGAGGCGTTTGAGCGCGCGTTTCTGGGGCTTGCGCTCGAACGCGGCTCGACGGGCGTGACGGCAACCGATGTGATCGAGGCCTCCGGGTATAGTCGTGGCAGCTTCTACCGGTATTACGCCGATCTGTATGATCTGCTCGAACAGCCCATGTCTTCCGAGGCCGAGGCCTACGTATGGTTGGTGAGTCGGGCGGTGGAGCAGGGGCTCTATCTGGAGCGCGAGTTCGACCGCGTGCTGTGCGTGGCGAACGATCTGCTGATTCATGTGGAGGACCGCCTGCTGTTCTACCGGGCGCTCTTTTCGTCCGATGTGGACTGCATCGGATTCGAGGAGTTCTGCAGTCGGGCCATCGCGTGCTTTCGCGCATCTGGCTACCACGTCGTATGCGAGGGAGCGGGCGAGATTGACGAGGACTTCTATTACTGCTGCACCACCCGATCGTTTCTGATGTACATCAAGTACTGGGTCGAGCGCGGCTGCAGTACTCCCCGTGAGCAGCTTGCGCGCCAGATAGCGTCTATGAGCGCGCCGGAAAGCGCGGGCATGCGGCCGCGCTTTCTGAAATAAACAGGGATTACCCGCCATTGACGGGTGCGTTTGGCAGCGCCCGTCCCGCCGCGGCCTCCTTCCTGCCAAAATGCCCCGTCTCAATGGGTTGCTTGGGGACGGGTTCGTTTCAACCCATCCGGCGGCCCCTGCGGTTCCCGCGAACCGGAACGGAAGCGTCCCGCCACAGCCCCCTCCTTCCAAAATGCCTCGCTCCAAGACGCATCAGAGCGCAGGTGTGGGACAATGGGCATGGTTCCAGTCGATGCAATAGGACGGGGTGCGTCATGCCGTTTACCATCGAACGCAACGATATCGCCAGGGTCCATGCCGACGTGTTGGTGAATGCCGCCAACGAGCAGCTGGCTCCGGGAGGGGGCGTGTGCGGCGCGCTGTTCGAGGGGGCGGGGTACCAGCAGATGCTCGCGGCGTGCCGGGCCATCGGGCACACGCCCACGGGAAGCGCTGCCGTCACACCGGGCTTCGACCTGCCGTGTCGCTGGGTCGTGCACGCGGTGGGGCCCGTATGGCGCGGAGGGTCGCATGATGAGGAGCAGCTGCTCCGCCGGAGCTATCGAAGCATGTTCGCCGAAGTTGCTCGCCTGGGCGCCACCTCGGTTGCGTTTCCGCTGATATCGGCGGGCATCTACGGGTATCCGATCCGCGATGCGCTGCGTATCGCGCGCGAGGAGACGGCGGCGTTTCTGGATGAGCATGATGACGTGCGGGCGACGCTCGTCGTGTTCACGCGCGACGTCATCGTGCAGGGAGGCCGGCATCTTGCGGACCTGCGCGCCTATATCGACGATACGTATGTGGAAAGCAGCCCGCACATGCGTTGCCGGCTGGCGGAGATGCCGCATATGGATGTGCCCGATGCGGCTGCGATGGACGCCATGGCTGCGCCGGGACAGGCGCCCGGGGTCGTGTGCGCCGGTGCTCCTCGAAACGAAGATGAGCTCGCCGACCTGCTCGATCATCTCGATGAACCCTTCTCTACAACGCTTCTTGCCCTGATCGACGCGCGCGGTCTGACCGATGCGCAGGTGTACAAGCGCGCGAACATCAGCAGACAGCTCTTTGCCAAGATCCGCTCCAACCCGGCGTATAAGCCGACCAAGCCGACGGCGGTGGCGCTCGGCATGGCCCTCGAGCTCACCTACGACGAGCTGCAGGACCTGCTTGCCCGCGCAGGGCTCACGCTGTCGCGCAGCAGCAAGTTCGACGTGATCGTCGAGTTCTTCGTCATGCGCGGCGACTACAGCATCTTCGATGTCAACGAGGCCCTGTTCGCGTTCGACCAGCCACTGTTGGGATCTGCCTGACGCGTGCGCGGACGAGATGTCGCCTGGCGGTTTACCTGCCGCCTGCGGCCAGACGGTAGTCTTCAGGGTGTCAGGAACCTCGACGCCAAGGAGGCAACCATGAGCAAGAAGCAGCAGGACAAGCAGGGTCTTCGCACCGAGATCGTCTTCATCTTGGATGCGAGCGGGTCGATGAGCGGCCTTGAGAGCGATACGGTCGGCGGGTTCAACGGCATGATCGAGCGCAATCGCGAGGAGCCAGGCGAGGCGGTGGTGTCGACCGTCATCTTCAATGACAAGAGCCGCGTGCTGCACGACCGCATCGATATCCGAAAGGTGCCTCGCCTCACGTGCGGGCAGTACCGCTGCAGTGGTTGCACGGCGCTGCTGGATGCGGTAGGCGGCGCCATCAAGCACGTCGACCTGGTGCAGGGCGTGCTCCCTGACGGATACAAGGCGGACAAGGTACTGTTCGTCATCACGACGGACGGGATGGAGAACGCGAGTCGGCGCTTCTCGTATGCGCAGATCAAGAACATGATCGAGCGGCGGCGAAAGCAGGGTTGGGAGTTCCTGTTCATCGGTGCCAACATCGATGCGGGGGCGGAGGCGGAGCAGCTGGGAATCGAGCGCGATCGCGCGGCGGACTATCTGGCCGACGAGCAGGGCACCGAGGTGCTCTATGCTGCGATGGCATCGGCTGTGGCGAGCGTGCGCAGCGCACCGACGGGCGGGGTGCTGGGGAACACCTGGCGCGAAGATCTCGACGAAGATATCCGCACGCGTCGCTAACGAAGAGCCCGCCACGGAGGCGGGCTCTACCATGGGGGACAGGTACAATTGGCGGATGAGGAGGGGTCGCTATGAGTATCTGGATCTCCGGGGACATCCACGGCAGTATCGATATCAAGAAGCTTTCGTATCGCCGCTGGCCGGAGGGCCGGATGCTCACGTCTGAAGACCAGCTCATCATCTGCGGGGACTTCGGCATGCCGTGGGATGGTTCCAACGAGGAGAAGTACTGGCTCGGCTGGCTGTGCGACCGGCCGTGGACCACGTTGTTCGTGGACGGCAACCACGAGTGCTTCCCGTATCTTGCGGAGCTGCCCGAAAGCGAGCGATGGGGAGGCAGGGTTCAGGTGTACCCCGATTACCCGAGCATCATCCATCTCATGCGCGGCGAGATCTACGATATCGATGGGGCGCGCATCTTCGCGATGGGTGGGGCGGCGAGCCACGACAAGCAGTGGCGCACGCCCGGTTGGGACTGGTTTCCCGAGGAAATGCCGCGTGTGGTGGAGCTTTGTGCGGCTGAAGGGCGGCTCGAGACGGTCGGTTGGCAGGTTGACTACGTGGTCTCGCATTGTTGCGCCACGCGTATGCTCGACGCGGCGCTTGCGCGCACGCCGTATCCCGACGGGCGCGACATGCCGGATGCTCTGAACGAATGGTTTGACATGCTGGAGGATCGGCTGACATATCGTCGCTGGTACTTTGGGCATTATCATGCGGACGCGGAGCTGGACGAGCGGCATCGGCTGCTGTACCGGGATATCGTGGAGCTGGGGAGCTAGGGGGACGCGGGGCTCTGTCGCGCTGCTCCTTTCGGGCCGTCCGCGGGAAGGGCAATGCTGGCCGCAATTATGGACGTCCCGGGCACGTGAGCTCCCGCGGTAGAGGTTCTGCATGCGTGCGGTGGGGGATCCGCACCGCAAAACCCCAGGATAGCAGGGGTCAATAATTAATGAAAATGAATTTGGTATCAACTCTCAAGGTACTCAAGATAACAGCCAAATCTGATAAGCCCTTTGAACTGCTGATTCTTTCATGCGCCAGCCGCCGAACGTCTCCGCGGGGCGCTCAAAATGTCTCAAAGAGGCCTTTATAACCCAAATATTGATACCAAATTCTTTCGGGTGCCCTCACATGTCTAGATAAAACCTTTTATCTAGGTGCGATTCTCCCTACGGGCGGATACAACGGGTTTGTCGCGTGTCGTACGGTACGGGTGTTGCCTCCTGGTCGTACGCGCTATCGTCTTGGTGGACAGGCGCAGCCTGAGGTTTTGCCCTAGCGGGGTGATGTCGGCGCGACGCGAAGGGCCTTCGCGTCGGTACAGGGTTTGCCAGTGATGAGCTCGCAATGCTCGACGAGGCAGGGTTGTTCCATCGCCGCTTTCCGCGCGCTCCGCAGCGGAGCAGTAGCGCGTATCATAACCACAAATGTCGGAAACCGGAGGTTGCGCGATGTGCCAAAGAATGTGTCCGCTGAGTTTCGAGGAGGCCCAAGAGGTCCTTGCATCGCGCGAGGAGACGGGGCGCGCTCGCGTGACGGCGGACGAAACGTTCGATCCGGCGCGCGATGCGTGGCCTGGTTCGATGGTTCCCGCGCTTGTTCCCAACGAGAGCGGGCAGCTTGTCGCCGCGAAACTGATATGGGGTTTCGACGCTCCAAATGGGTCGCGCGCTGTGTTCAACACGCGAATAGAGACGGCGCTGGCGCAGCTGCGCGACGGACGCGGCATGTGGGCCGGGGCTATCGCGCGCGGGCGCTGCTTGGTTCCGGTGCGAGCGTTCTATGAAGGACACGCCACCGAGCGCGTAAAGAGTGAGCGTACAGGTAAGCCCGTGCGCCGACAATATCGGTTTCTCATGCCGGGTGCCAAAGCGTTTCTTCTTGCCGGCGTGTGTCAGGATGGAAAGCTTTCCATTGTGACCTGCGAGCCCAATGCTGCGGTCGCACCCGTGCACAACCGCATGCCGCTCGTGCTGGGACCCGGGGAGTCGAGCATATGGCTGGGGCCGAATTTCGAGATGCTTGCGGACCGCAGCCGCGTGCGGTTGATATCGGAGCCAGAGCGGTAGGAGCGTCGTTTCCGGCGGGGCATCAGGAGCACGAGAGGGCCCTGTGTGCCGGCGCCGAATGTTCTGAATAGAATGAATATTTCCAATAAAACAAATATTTCCACTAAAATGAGGTCAAAGGCCGAACATGACGACGTGCACCCATTCCTGCAGAGAGCGTGGGCAAGACCCACCTCGCCGTGGCCATCGGCATCGAGGCCGTGCGGGCGGGGCGCGAGGTGAGGTTCATGGACTGCGCCAGGCTCGTCGAGGACCTCCAGGACGCGCAGGCCCGCGGGATCCTCAAGAAGCGCCTCAAGTACCACGCGCACTCGAAGCTGCTCGTCATCGACGAGCTGGGATACCTCGACATAGGCGAGGGCGGGGCCGACCTGCTCTTCCAACTCATCTCGACGCGCTACGAGCAGCGCTCGACGATCATCACCACCAACGTCGGCATCGGCGGCTGGGGGAGGGTGTTCGGGGACGACGTGGCGGCGAGCGCGATCGCGGACCGCGTCTGCCACCACTGCCACGTCATCAAGATCACGGGCAGGTCCTACCGGCTGAAGGACCTGCCGCGCGAGAGGAGGGGCACCGAATAGCCGAAAACGGTGGAAAAGCGTTGGCGGAACCGGTGAAAGTGCGTTAGCGCGATCGGCGCCGATTCGTTTGCGCAGATGGTGAAAAGTAGGTTGACGGTATCACGGGACCGTCGCGCACCGCCGCGTGCCGCGCGCCGACTGCCCCGAGCACGGGCCAGGACCGTCCGCACGCCCTGGGAGCTGCGCCCCGACCCGCACTTCACCGCCCTCTTCGAGGCGCAGGTGGTCGTGATGGCGATGTCGGGCGTGGCCGTGACGGAGATCGCGCGGCGGGTCCGCGAGCCGGACTCCAGGATATGGGACATGCTGGGCCGCGCGGTCGACGAGGCGAGGGAGGGCGCCGGCTGCTCGGGCGCGCCGCGCGTCGGCGTCGACGACACCGCCCGCGCCCGGGGCCAGCGCCACATCTCCGTGATGGCCGACGTGGACGGCCGGCGCGTCGTGGCCGTCACCGAGGGCGGGGGCAAGGGGGCGCCCGCGAGGCTCTGCGACCAGCCCGGGGCGCACGGCGGGGACCGCTCGGCCGTCGCCGAGGTCACCCGCGACATGGCGAGCTCCTACTCGCTGGGCTGCGCCGAGGCGATGCCGAGCGCGGCCCAGACCGTCGACCGCTTCCACGTCATGCGGCCGCCCTCGAAGGCCCTCGACAAGATGAGGTGCGCCGAGGCGAAGAGCTGCGAGGAGAAGGGGCGCCTGCTCAGGGGCACCAAGTACGTGTGGCTGAAGCGCCCGGAGAACCTCACGGAGCGGCAGGCGGAGAAGCGGGCCTCGCTCGCCTCGGAGCACCTGCTCACGGCGCGGGCCTGCGCCATGGTGGAGGCGGTGAGGGCCGTCTACTCGTGCGCCGCGAGGGAGGAGGCCGCCGCCGAGCTCGACTGGGCGGTCTCCTGGATCATGCACTCCAACGTGCCGGAGATGAAGAAGGCGGCGCGCAGCATCCGCGACGAGCGCGAGGGCGTGCTCAACTGGTTCTCGGCGAGGTCCTCCAACGGCTTCCTCGAGGGCATGAACTCGATCATCCAGTCCCTCAAGCGGGCCTCGAGGGGCTTCGGGAACGTCGGCTACTTCACCACGATGATATTCCTGAGGCTGGGCCGCCTGGACTTCTCGGCCCAGATGGCATCAGGATGTGCTACCCACTAGAAACCCGGAAGAGCCGACTTTAGCGACACGATTCCGTTTGGCAAGCTGGTGATTGCCAGTCGATAGAGGCCTAGTTGCAGAAGCTCGTGTCTTATCACTAATTGAATAAAATAGTAGCTACAACATATTCGGCATTGTTGGCTGGAATGGGACTCTGCATACTGTTTTGATGCAGATGATCCTCATTTATAGATCCGAGTTTTTAGCCTATCCTGGGCTTGCAGACATCAGGATTAACGCTTTGTGGTAGGTCGGTTTTTCGCAGAACATTCTTGTGGCAGGTCAATGCTCTGCGCCCAAGGGGTTTAGGACACGATTTCGGACGAGTTCGTGCGTCCGAAATCGTGTCCTAAACCCCTTGGGCGCAGATGAAAAGACATCAAATTATGGGGATGAACCTCTGGAAATATCTCTTCACGCCAGGATTGCAAATGTAGATGTACGTGCCTTTCATGCCGCGCGTGAGCAGTACGTAGTATGCATTAATGATGACCGACTGAAGCAGATCTTCATCGTTAGCTGCGGTCTTTTTTGCTCCGGAGTCCATGAACGATGCCTTGTTGGCAATAAGTCGGTCGGTTGCGGGGTCGTACTTCAAATCGTTGCCGATGATGATGAAGCCGTAGTTCAGGTCGTATCCTTGGACGGTGTGAATGGAGCCGACCTCTTCGACGGCGTTTTCTGAATTAACCCAGTTACCTGACTTGGAACTATTCCAGCGTTTTCTGATTCCCTCAATCTCAATGTCGTATGCGTCGGGATCGTTCTTCGTCTCCCATTTCCATGCGTACCCTGCGGCCATACGAGAGAGACCACACTGGACCTCCTTCCCTCGTTGCAGTTTGCAGAAGTCTGCGAACGAATCGACGATTGCGAGTTCGTACAGAGGGGGAGTGCCGCTTTCAGACAGTCGTGTTCGCTGCGCATCTGTTTGAGGGGTAGAAGAGAAGAGCCGATTGAAGACCTTGGCAGTCGCTTCAGCGGTGGGGCCGCCCGTCAGGATGTCGTAGATGAAGTCGAGATATTCGTCTCCGCCCTGCACGCGCATCTGCGTGGACAATTCGAATGTGGAGACGCTGACATGCTCCCGCTCGAGCTCTCCGAGCTTGCGGTTTCGTTCCGATATACCTAGCCCCGTGGCGCGTACCTGCTGCTTAGGATCGAAGAAGAAGATTGCGTTCCGCGCTTGGGCAAGAATCCAATCCCATTGGGTTGCGGAGCTGTCCAAGCCAAGCGCTGCGCAGGTCTTGCGATAGTTTGGAATACTCATGGCGCCCTTTTCGCCATGCATTCTATGGGCCTCGTCTACGAGCAGGATGTCGTAAGGGCCTTTGGTCGCCACGTCCGAGGGGCCGATGATATCTCCTGCGCGAAGCCCATCTACGGAGCGAGCGAGCTCCCTGTAGGTTCTCTTGAGCCGCTCCATGGGCGATACGAGGGCGACATGCAGCTTTGAGTATTCAGGGTCGGTTCTAAGCTTGAAGAGCAGGCTGATGGCGAGAATGGATTTTCCGGTTCCAGGGGCTCCATTTACAAATGTGCAGGTGCGCTTATCGGCCTTTACGAGTTTGAGGATGCCCTCAATTGCCTCGTATTGATCGGGAGTGAGTCCCTTGAACGGAGAGTACTTATACAGGTCGGAGTTCTCGATCTCTCCGATAGGGTGCGTCGCGTATCCGCAGTCTTGCAAGTGGCTCCAGAGCATGCGGAATTGCTGGCGATACTGAGGGCGCTGGTAGTAGTTGAAGGCGCAGTAGCCGTTGTTCTTGTTGGTGACGCGATACGTTTCATCTGCGAGAAACAGCTCAATCAGGCGGTTCTCGAAGTCAAAGGTCGACGATTGATTGAACGTGGGGCTATCGATCAGCAGAGTCGAGTCGAAATCCTTTTCAGGATTGTCGCGATGCTGGGCCATGCGGCGCCTGTAGTTGGTGGTCTCACCAATGTATGCGCTACGGTTTTTGCTGTTGGTTAGGATGTAGAGCACGGGCCAGCTTGATGCATGCTGAAGCGCAGCAAGGGAGCTTGGGGCTTCATGGGATGCCCGCTCCTCATAATCTGCTGGCAGGGGGAAGGGGAGCCTCTGAAGTCTGAAGTTGTCGCGATCGAGCAGAGCGTCCATCGTTAGACCTTCCTGTTGGATCCGCGAGACACATCGACAGGATACTTCATGGCGTTCTTCCCGATTTTGCGATTAAGCTCTTCAGCAAGGTCGAAGCCGTAGAGATCCGCGAAACGGAGCAGGAAGTATAGCTGATCAGCCAATTCGTCACCGATTTTCTCCCGGGTTTCGCCGTCTTCGAGCATCTTGTTCATTTGTTCGGAATCTTGGAATCTGAACAGCTCAAGGAGCTCGGACGCTTCGGTGGCCATTCCGATAGCCAAGTCCTTTGGATTGTGGAATTGCGCCCAATCCCGGTCATCACAAAACATGCGAACGGATTGGCTAAGATGTTCAAGAGACGTGTCCATGGTGCTCCTTGGCAATTCGGTATCAAACTCAATGATAGCTTTGAATACTTGGGCATGTCAGTAGAGAGGCGGAAAGACGGGGCTTTGGACCGAACGATCTCCAGTCCTCAGGCTTCAATATCCTTGTTAAGGAAATGGGGCCGGTTTGACTGTGCTGCTTGAGAGCGGAGTTTCCTCTCATATGTCACTCGAGTTCAGTAAGCTTTTCGCAACGCCCGCTTTATTGCTAAATCTGTGAGGCTGTGTACAAAGGTTCTGTAGGGAGCTTCGATGAGGATGGTGGAGGCGCTGCAACTATGAGCATTCGTGGGACGCATGGGGAGTTTCTTGATGAAATGGAGAAAAAGAATCCTGCCGTTCGAGTCGTAGGCAGGTATTCAAGAGCAAATGATCCCGTGTTGGTGGAGTGCAAGCGGTGTGGACATCGGTGGCTAGGGCGACCTGCGAACTTGCTAGGTAGTAAGAACAAGGCGCCATCAGGTTGTCCAAAGTGTGCAAACAATCTCAAGGGAAATACTGATGGCTTTGTTCATGAAATGAAAGAATTGCATCCAACCATTGCCGTGCTCGGCAAGTATCGCGGAAACAAATTTCCGATTCAGGTCCGTTGCGAAGTGTGTGGAGCGGTCTGGAACCCAACCCCCAATTCTCTCCGTAATGGCCATGGGTGTGGAGCTTGCTATCATGCAAGACACGGGAGGCAAAGTCGAAAGAGCGAACGTGAGCTCATCGATCAGCTCCGTAGCGTCAATCCAGATATCGAACTGATCGGGCACTACGAGGTCGCTACGAAAAAAGTTCGCGTCAGGTGCGGCCACTGTGGTCATGAATGGGAGGCCGTTCCTGGAAATCTGCTTAATGGAAGCGGGTGCCCCGGCTGCAATCGATCATCGACTTCTTTCATGGAGCAGGCGATTGGCGAGGCGTTCAAGCTCGTCCTTGGAGAGGACAAAGTAGTATGCAGGGATTCCAGCGCTATTGGAATGGAGCTTGATATATACATTCCGGAGCTGCGCTTTGCCGTAGAGCCAGGTTCTTGGAGGGCATGGCATCGAGATAGGGTCGAAAGAGATGCGTTGAAGCGCGATAAGTGCAAGCGGGCCGGGATTAAATTGATTACTGTATATGACAACTGTCCGGACTCGGAATGTCCTTTTGATGAAAATAGCTATAGCTTTCCGATGGACCTTGCTTCGCAAAAGGATCGTATTGCACTTAAGCAGCTAGTGGCGAATCTACTCCTTGATGCTGGCTTGAAGGATGCTCTTTCGGATGATGACTGGAGAGGGATTGAAAGCCGCGCGCGCAGTCAATCTCGACGCCGCGGGCACGAATGGTTTGTAGAATCGATTCGAGAGAGGAACCCGAATATTGAGGTCTTGGGGGAGTATCAGGACTGGTATACACGGGTGTTCGTTAGGGACATGCGTTGTGGGCACGGTTTTATGGGTGATCCCGCTTCGCTCATGAGCGGTCGTGGTTGTCCTAAATGTCGATATATAAGGGCCGCCCAAAGCAACAGCTTGAGCAATGAGCTGTTTCTCCGACGCGTTGCTTCCCAAAAGCTTCCAATTACTCCGCTTGAAGAGTGTAGGGGTGCTAATAAGCATGTTAAAGTCAGGTGTCAGAAGTGCGGTTACATATGGTTACCAACGCCTCATAATCTGTTTTCTGGTCATGGTTGTCCTCGCTGTGCAGGGTGTGAACGTTACGACACAGTTAGCTTCACGGAGGAAATGGCCCGAATCAATCCGTCAATCGAGGTGGTCGGCGAGTACAAGAACAACCGGACTTCTATTGAGTGTCGTTGTAGAGAGTGTGGCATGAACTGGTGCGCATTGCCAAAAAGCCTAAAGAGGGGGTCGGGCTGCCCTGCATGTGCGCGGCGTAAACGAGCGGAGGGGTAAAGGCTGTCACACAATGATTATGTGGCGAGGCTATATGAGAAGAATTCTAATCTCAAGTTACTTACACAATATGAATCACTGGAAAAGAGCGTTACCGTTCGCTGTTCGGTGTGCGGGAGCGAGTTTCAGGTTGCCGCCGGAGAGCTGCTGCATCGTGCATATAGGAGGCATCTTCATGTATAGGCGGTTTCTTAATGGAGATTGGCGGGGGTGCCCATGAGCGACGGCATCATGATCCTGCTGGTTTTCTGCCTGATCGCGCTTCTCGGCGGCGGCACGACGGTGCTGGTGCTTCTGATTGCCAAGCGAGTCCGACAGAAGAAAGAGCGGGAGTACACGGGCGAGGCCGTCGGCACGGTCGCGCGGGTCCGGATGGGCGGCGTCGACCGACCCTCTTTCGTGTGCGTGCGCTACGAGGTGGGCGGCCGGACATACGAGTGCCGCGAGACCGTGAAGCTCGAAAGCGAGCTCATCAAGATCGGGCCTGTGCCCGTAGGCCAGCGCAAGCGCGGCAAGGTCGCCTCGCGCGTGGGCAGCAAGGTGCGGGTGGCGTACCTGCCGAGCGACCCGTCGAAGGCGATCCTTGCAGACAACACCGGATTGATGAACGAGTAGGGTGACCATGGGGCATCGCTGCGGAACGCTGCTTTGCCGTCTGCGTGAACCCAGGTAGCCCTGCAGCGTCATTCCTCGTCTTCGAACAAGCCTGCAAGGAAGTTGACAGCGGAGCCGTAGTCACCGCTTCCCTCTATGCGAAGGGCGCGGTCCAAATCGGCCATGCACTGGAGGAATGCGGACTCGTATTTCTTCTTGAATGAGCAGAACACCACGACGTATTCGAAGTCAGGGTGGTGGAACTCATGGTCCTCAAAGTCGGCGGGGATTTCGGACCTGATGAAGAGCTGGTCGGCTCTGTGCTCCGGGGTGTCAAGATAGCAATATGAGCAGCTGCCAGGCATGATGGTATCGATCTTGATGTTGTTATGCTTGCCGTATTCTGTGGTGTCGGACAATGCGATCTCCTCCCGAACGAGAAGCTTGCTTGAGTATGGTGCCTAGGGTACGGATTCTAAGTGATGCGGTGTGTTGTTAAAGGCTACTTAGGGATGGTCTTCGGCGAAATGCGAGCCCTCGATGAGTCCTTTGGTATGCATCTCGGGGTGCCGGCGCTAGTACCGCCAAGCCTTCGTTGCTACATCTTAAGGCTGACAGTGCTCCACAGACGGCCTGCCTTGTGATGTCAAAGATCCTGGCATGCTCGACTGCGCGGTTCGATTTCGAGCTCGTGAGCTGTTTAGAGCCGGTCCTCTGGTGCCGATGGTTGAATTTGGACTACGGGGCGAACATCGTCGAGGGCGGGCGGGTTCGTCGCTAGAAGCGGTCGAGTGTGTCGCAAATCTGGTCCTCGCTCCTTTTGAGGTTCAGCTCACGGAACATGCCGTTGAGACGTGTGGCGTACGGATAGGAACATTGTGCAGGTCGAGCCGTCTGACGCGACCCACGAGATTCAGTTGTACGTTATGTTGCGGCTGGCTAGGCGGCGTGAATCTGCTCCAATTTCATCTTCAACCCGTGAGATATGACATTCGAGGGAACCTGGCCACCTTCATCCGCGACACGGTGGAGGCGGCCAGGTTGTGGACTGCTGGCGACGTGCGGGTGCAAGCTATGGCGAGCGTTGCCAATACGCTGCTGCATGTCAATCGCCATCGATGCCTAGCGAATCCGGATGCAGGGGAACTTGCCCTTGATGAAGGCTTGGTAGAATCGGCCCTTTGACGCGGAGAAGAACAGCTGGGAAGCGATTGACGCCGGTACACCGTCGTACTGGTAGGCTCCTCCACCCCTGAACTCGATTACGAGCTTACCGTCCGCATACCCAGCGGAGGCAATGCTCCTCGACGCGAAGTTAGCCATCTGCATAAGAACCACCTCCCTCAATGGTCTTTGTTTACCGTCTGCGCGCCCCCGCCTAGCAATCGAGGTGGAGGGCGGTTGCCGGAAACGAGAGTCGATGCCTTTCAGGTGAAGGCAATATCGAAGCTCGAAGGCCTTGACGCCGTGGCGAACAAGCTGAAAGGGGTGCCAGAGAATCCGGGTAAGATCGTCCACATCTTTCGTGAGCTCTGCGGGGATGCGGGCTGCTGGGAAAGCGTTAGAAGTTGGTCCAGTCGAAGGTGACTTCTGTCGTCTTTCCACAAGCCGGGCAGGTGTTCAGGCCCGATGACGCGTGCATGGGTGAGCCGCATGCGGGGCATTCAATTTCCAAACCGCCCCGCTTGATTTTTTCCCTCGCGATGCCCTTGACCTCTCGCTCGAGATCGCGCGTGAAGCGCCTCATATCTGACTTCTTGCCCAAGTCATAGCTTTTAGCCATTTTGATCCTTTCAGTAGATGGTTAGCGGTCGGTCGGGGACGTCCTTGGGCTAGATAGTATCAGAGAGAATGGCACAATATAGTGTGGTCATTTGAGAGTACCTATACTATATATTGTGTTTTCGCAGCTCAGAGAAGCTGTGTAGTGGCTGAGAAATATGAAGGTTTACGGGAATGCCGAGGTGAACAGATGTTCGGTCTTCACAAGTTCGAGCGATGAACAGCCGAACGCGAATTGACAAACAACATCTTGTGTATAGGGGACAAATGAGAACTGCTCGGAGCCTTTGATTGCTAAGAAGAGGGCGAGCAAGGGTGCGTTTGCGCGGCAATGAGATAGAAAGAGCTTCTTCGCATCTTCTCATATTGGGATTGTCAGAGAGGAAGGACTCCGTGGTGCTACTCCTATCGTGACTGACCTTAGCGGCCCCTGGACGGGTGGAGCGACGAGCCTGTCTGACGTGTCGGTCGAAGGGCTGAAAAGGGCGACCGCTGATGACCCAAACCAACAAGATGATCCATGCGGATGATGCGCATGAGCGCTAAACCTAATTAGTGCCGGTGATTGACGGACGGGTAGAGCGGATGTAGGCACTCAGGTTCTGCTCAAAGATTCTAACCGCGACCGAATTTGGTCTTACTTCTTGCCGAACGGGAGCTTGATGGGAATCGCGTCAAGCACTTGGGACACATCGACGTTGTTGAGCGCTTCGCCGAGGGCCTTTGCGCCCTCGGATGCGCCCGCGCCCAGCTCGGCTATGCCCTTACCGGCAGCCTCGCCGAGCGTTCCCGCGCCGTCCGCGATGGCGCCTCCGAGTACCTGTGCGCCATCGGCCATCTTGCCGCCCAGCTCGACAGCATTCGCCGCCGCGCCTGAGGCGACCTCTACAATCGCCTCGCCGGCAAGTTCATTCCAAGCTCGTGCACGCTCGATGGTCTTTTGACTGATCTCGATATTGAGCTGCTCCGCGAAGCCGTCAATATCTTTGACGGCGGCATCGATGATCTCCAGCGACCGATTGACGATGCGCGGGTGGAACAGCTTCTGGTCGCGCAGCCGCTGGGCGGTTCCCTCCAAACTCTGGCGGAACGCTCCGATACCGTTCTGGACGTTTGTGAGCCTGTGCTTGCGCGCCTCGACGATTGCCGCCCGATGCTGCTCGAGCACCTCCGGAAGTTCGGCGTAGGCCCGTTCGAGTTCGATGACGGAGAGCCTGTCGCGCGTTTGAATCGAGCGGGCGATAACATCGAGCCATGCGCGGGTCTCGTCGGGCAGCTTCTCGACCGCATGCCCGACGTCCTCGATGCTCTTCGCGCGCTCCGCCTTGTCGGAAAGGCCCTTGAGTTTGGTGAGTGCGTACGCCAGCGCCCTGCTCGTGGTCTGCGCGCAGGGGGAGACCTTCGACCATGCGGTATCGCTGAGTGTGCCCGTGGCATCGCGAACAGCGGCCGCCTCGTCGACCTCGAGCGCGGCGCCCATGAGGGAGGCGATGGTCGTGTCCTTCTGGTCCTGAAGCAGGTCGTCGACCTTCTCGTCTATGGCGGCCAGGTAGTCAGTGATTTCTTGGATGGCCTGCTCGAGCGCCATCTGGGTCATCATGCCGCCGACGCCTGCCGCCATGGCGGGCGTGAACAGCTGGCTGGGGTTGTAGAACTCCAGCCATTTGATGGCGCGCCCCTTGGCGTTTTGGGCGACGCCCTTCTGGATGGTCCCGGGTTTGCCGTACTTCTTGACCAGCTCGGCGGACTCTTTGGTGAGCTTGACCCATCGGCCGGATTGTTGCTTGGCTTCACCGAGAGAGCCCAGGGCATCTCCGGCGGTCTTGATGGCCTTGGTGGTGAACTGTTTTGAGGTCAGCCCCTGCTCATCGAGCCAGCGTTTGATGGCCTGGGGATCTCCCAGAAACAGCAACCCCTGGCCGTCGTTGACGACTGTGATGTCCTGGCGGGTCTCATTCTCTTCCACGATGGCTCCTTTGGCACGCGACTACAGCTCGTCCTACTCGTCCTTCGGTACGGGGATGTACACCTTCTTCAGGGGGATCATCCGTCGGTACTTGCCGTCCAGCAGCTCGTAGTACTTGAGGATGAGATCCACCAGCTCGCTGCCGCTCACGCCGCGGATGATGGGCGTGTTCTCGAGGTACTTCCGGGCGTTCTTGGTGTAGTTGGACAGGGTGACGAACAGGCCGTAGTCGCCCTCGCGCATGGCGCCCTTGAGCGACTGGATGGTGCTTTCCTTGATGTCGCCGCCCCCGCTCTTCACCTGGACGAGGATCCTCGGGGGCAGCTCGTCCTTGTAGGCAGTGATGTCGATGCCGCTGTCGCCGCCCTGGGGCGAGACGGTGGTGCGGTAGCCCATCGCGTCGAGCAGGTTCGCCACGAACTCCTCGAGGGCGTACCCCTTGAGGTTCCGGCTTAGCTCCTTCAGGATGAAGTCGCGCGTCGACTCGATGATCTCGTCCGCCGTCGTGCCGACGGTCTCGTCGACGTCGTCATCCATCAGGTGCTTCGCGCTGAAACCCTTCTCGATCGCGCCGAGGAACTCGTCCGCGTAGTTCTTCACCTGAAAGAGGCTCAGCACGCATCCCAGCTCGTACAGGGCCCCTTGGGAGAAGGAGAGGCGGGGGATGTGCTTGAGCCATTTCACCTTGCGGCGGTTGGGGTAGAGGACACCGTCGCCCGCGTATTCGTATTCGCCCTCGATGATGCCGATGTTGATGTTTCGGTCCGACTTCGACGGGAAGACGACGTAATCTCCGACGTTGACCTCATGTGCGAAGCGGTAGAGCACGCCGGCGCAGGTGGCAACCTGCCCCTTGCTGGCATCCGGGTGGGTCTCGACGTAGTGCTCCTTGAAGGCGTCGCGCGTGGCGGTGAGGGAGGAGAGGTTGCCGAAGTCCTCCCATCCGATTGTCATGACGTTTCCCTGCAGCATGAGCTTTTCATCTTTGCAGTGGATTCCCCACACGGTGTTCGACATCGATGAAGCCTTTCTCGAAAGGATCCGCGGCCAACGCGGCATGAGGCGGTTTGTTTATTCCCATGATAGCGAATGGTCTCTCAACCGAACTCACTGCGGTCATTTGCGGTGCGTTGCTGCTTGGAGGATGCGCGATTGCCCTTGTCGATGAGCGCAATTCGCTACTGGGATACTGATGGTGTTGAGAACGTTTAGCTCAAGCGAGAGGCGACAAACGGATGTTGAAGTGGTGGGGCTGTCTTCGGCTCGAGCATGGTATAAGTACGATGTGACGAGGTAAAAGGACGGGGGATCAAGATGAGCGCAGCGGATGAAGTTTCCATGAGGGAGCGAGCGCATCGCGCCATAGCCGAACTTATCCGACCCGTGTGCGCTTCGCATCCGTGCGTTGAGAAAGTGTACGTCTACGGTTCGTATACGCGCGGCGACTTCAACGAGCTGTCCGATGTCGACCTCTGGATCATTCTCGACAGGGATAACTTCGATATCCCCATGACGGAATACGTGGACATCCAGACGGAATTAAGACATGCGCTGAAGTGTCCCACCGATTGCGTGACTGCCGTTGCCCCAGATCAGCTCGGAAAACTGTTCCGTCCGATTATGAGAGACAAGGTGCTCGTTTATGACCGCACGGCCGATTGAGGCTGCCCTCAGTAAAGGTTTCAGAGACCTCTTTTCTGATGGGATTCTTAACAGGCTGGTGTAATGAACAGACGGGCTGCGGAGGAGACTATATGGCCCAGAGCAAAAATGATGCGATCTTCTTCGTCGTCTGGTTGCTCAATCATGTTGCGAGGGAATGGGGTAAATCGACCGTTGAAACGTACCGTCTCCTTGAAAGCGTGGACATCGTGAGCGGATATCTGTATCCGAGTTACGATGTGCTTCACGCCATGGGTAGGGAGGCGCTTGTCGAAGACGTCACCCTTCTTGCGCGGAAGAGGGGCCTTTCGGTTTGAGGCTTCGCCGTAGGGGATGGTCGAGGATCCATCAAGCCCGCCCCATTGCGTACCTACTTCGCCGGCGCGATCCCGACCGAATACGCAGCGCCGATGATGAGGAACACAGGCGCCGCGTAGACGCCGGCGTAGGAGAGCAGAAGCGTCGGCATGGAGTAGCCGGAGGTCGGGCCAAGCGCGATGACGGGGGCGATGCCGGCGATCATGAGCGCGAGGATAAGGCTCGCCACGATGAACGCGTGCGATTTGAGGGACTGGTTGATGCGGAGCTTGCCGATCTTGATGACGACGAGGCCGATGATGGCGCCGATCGCATAGAGCAGCAGGGGCGTGGCGGCGATGGTTCCGACGAGCGTCCAGCTCGATTCGGCGGCAGCGGCGGTCACGGTGGAGACGTCGGTCGTGTAGTACCACGCGGCAAAAACGCCGCACACGGCGGCGATGGCGATCCAGAAGATGAGGTTGCCGACGAACGTGGACGTTTTCATGACAGGCCGCCTTTGCGCATTCGGGGACAGATTCATACATGATGGATGATACGCAACGACATGGTAGCGCTCATTGTTCTGCATACCAAGTTTCTTGCGCCATGCACCCGGGGTGTCTGCCTGACGCACGCGCGCTCGGACGGCGTCGGCGTGGGCCCGCTGCGTCCACCTTGTAGCGCAGGTGCATCGGCTCCTTCGTAGAGTCGCGGCGCGCGGGGACACTCGACCGCATCTCCCCAGGCCGTGTTTCGACTTATGTGCGCAGAAGGGGAGAGCCGTGCGTTGCCGTACAATGGCCGTGGCCATTCGCGGATGGCCACCTAAGAATTACCGGGAAAATGCAGGTGAATCATGCAGGCCAGCGCCATCAAGCTCATCCTTTCCGATATCGACGGCACGATCATGCCCGCGGGCGCATCGACGGTGCCCCCGCGCACCGTCGCCGCGTTCCGCGCCGCGCTGGACTCCGGCATCATGGCCGGTCCTGCGAGCGGGCGCGGCCTGGTGCAGATCGCGCCGTTCTTCCGAGGGGACGCCGCGTGCTGCCAGACGGCGATCGCCACCAACGGCCTGGAGGTCTACTGCGCGGGCGAAAAGATCTGCGAGCAACGTCTGCCGATCGCCGCCCTCGAGCGCGCGCTCGACATCGTGCGCGACACACCGGGCGCGGGCCTGCTCGCCTTTGACGGCACGACGCCGCAGCTCGTCGCCGGCGACCTCGACGTGCTCGCCCGGATCACCCCGGCGTACGCCCGCGCATGCGTGCCCGTGGGTGCGCTGCCGGCCGAGGATGTCCTCAAGGCGAACATCTTCATCGATGCCGACATGGCGGGGACCGAGGCGTTCGTCGCCCGCTTGAACGACGAGGTCGATGGGCTTGATTTCGATATCCCCATGGTCGGGTACGCCAACATCATGCCGACAGGTTGGAACAAGGGTAGCGCCCTGCTCACCCTGTGCGACCATCTCGGCATCACTCCCGACCAGGTCGTGGTCTTCGGCGATGCGGGCAACGACCTGACGATGTTTTCGGTTGCCGGCCACGCGGTCGCCGTGGGCAATGCGACGCCCGAGGCGAAGGCAGCCGCCCGTTGGCATATCGGCCGTTGCGAGGACGACGCGGTGGCGGCGGCCATCGAGATCCTGGCGGCTGGGGGATGGCCGTTTAGCGAGTAGGTCGAGGGCTTCCTGTCCTCTGCGCGCCGTGCTCTTGTGTCCATCCCGTCGTTTATTCATGAAAATGCATGGGGTCAAACAATAGATACCTGGGGAAACGCTCGTTCGGCCCCTCTGTAATTCATGAAAAAGTGGAGGGCGGGGGTGCGGCAGGAATCCTGGAGCGCCGGGGCGGCAACACCAGATTGCCGCCCCGGCGCCGGTGAGCGCCACGGGGGTGGGCGCGGCGACAAGCAGGACGGGGCGAGCTGCCTGCGAGCTTCGTGCGAACTGCGGCTGGACCTCGCCCAATGCTATACTGCAGCGCAGATTACCTCTGCATATCGTCAAGGATGCCCATGGCCGAGATACAACGCAAGTCCGATCAGCGCGCGCTTTCGTCGTGTGCCCAGCGCGCGCCTCGCTACGCACCGTGCGTGCTGCTCATGCTGGCGTTCATCGTCTTTGCGACGTTTCTTGGGGTCTATGCTTCCGCGCTTGCGTCTGACGGCTGGTTCCGGGGCTCGCTTGACGAGCTGGTGCCGCTTGCGACCGTGGGCATCGTGATCCCCGCGGCCATCATCGTTCCCCTGCTCGCGAAGGCTCTCAGGCGCGTCTCCCGTCCGCCCGCTCCCGCCCCACAGGCGGGCCTGCGCGCGGTTGCCTTCCGCCTCGCCGCCACCGTCGATCGCCTCGTGTTCTCCTGGCGCTTCCGCGCTGCCGTCTTCGCGGCGCTCATCCTCATGCTCTGCTGGTCGTTTTGGATCGTCGCGTTCTATCCGGGCTCGATGATCTACGACACCTACTACCAGATCACGCAGTTCTATCCGCGCGGGGACGAGGTGCGCGCCGAGCTGTGGGCGGTGCCCGGCAGGCGCGCCTATGCGCAGTTCAGCGACCACCATCCCATCTTCGACACGCTGCTGTACGGCTGGTTCGCCTATACGAGCGATCAGCTGACCGGCTCATGGAACACCGGCATCTTCATCTTCTCCGTGCTGCAGGCGCTGGGGACCGCCATCGCCTTTTCGGTCGCCTTCGCCTACCTGCGCCATATCGGCGCGCCGCGCGGCCTGACGATCGGGTTGTTCGCGACGGTCTGCGTGGTCCCGGTGTTCGGTGGCTATGCGCCTGCGGTGATCAAGGACATGCTGTTCTCGGGCATCTACGTCGCGTGGTTCACCATGGCGATCGCGGTGGTCCACACGCGCGGCGACGCCTTGCGGTCCGTGCCGTTCCTTCTTGGCAACATCGTGCTGGCGCTGCTGCTCGCCCTCACCAAGAAGACGGGAATCTACATCGTGATCCCGACCATGGTTATCTACGCGGTCGTGTACCGCCGCGTGTGGTGGAGAAGCCTGGTGCCCGCGGCGCTCTCCGCCGTCCTCATGTGGGGCGTTATGCCGAACCTGGTGTTCCCCACGCTCGACGTCGTTCCCGGCGGACGTCAGGAGATGCTCGGCACGCTGTTCCAGCAGACCGCGCGCTACGTCGCCCTGCATGGGGTGGAGATGGGCGCGAGCGAGCGTCGCGCCATCGACGACGTGCTGGTGGTGGACACGCTGAACGAGCGCTACCAGCCCGAGTGGGCGGATTCGGTGAAGTACGAGTACAACGCGAGCGCCACCGACGAGCAGATCCAGGAGTACCTCAAGGTCTGGGCCGCGCAGGGCTTGCGCCATCCCGAGGTCTACGTGGAGGCGGCGCTCTCGATGCTCTCGGGTTTCGCGTCCCCGTCCGAGCCCATCCAGTTGCGCATCGAGACATGGGACGAGGACCATGACGGCACGAGCCTGCTGCGCCAGCCCTGGCAGCTGGAGAGCCTGCGCGAAGCCGCTCGCGACGTCTGGGATGCCTGGGTGGACATCCCGGTCATCGGGCTGGCGATGACCTGCCCGTCGTATGTGATCTGGATTCCGCTGTTCGCCCTGTGGCTGTTCATCTGCCGCATGCGCCGCTGGCTGCCCATCATGATGCCGGTGCTGTTGAGCATGGCGAGCGTCGTGCTGTCGCCCATGTACGATGCGCGCTACGCCTGCGCGCTCATCTTCACCGCCCCACTGCTCATCGCGGTGCTCGGCGTCGCGTTCGCCGAGCGCGAAGCGGGTTTGGCGGGCAATCGGGCATCTGTTCGCGAGAACAAGAAGATTTGGTATCAATGATCGGGCCATTTCGGCCCCCGATCGTCCGCGAGGCGGGGGAGGGCGGTCCGGCGCATCTCGAGCGCATCATAAGAACCGCAGGTCAACGGCTGGTCCGTTTTGTCCAATCAGGCTGATATGCGCGAACTTGATACCAAATTGAAGCGCGCCGGGGCTCGGGTGCTCCTGGCTCGCCAACAATACCCCAATACCATGGTATGCGTACCAAAAGCAGGCGGGGGCGGGACTCATATCGAGCCCCGCCCCCGCCTGCTGCCGCGCATATGTGCGACATCGCTACTTCTGATCATCGTTTGAGGCGGCCTTGGCTTCGTCCAGGTAGCTGTAGAAGCTGTACTTGGAGATCCCGAAGAAGTCGCACGCCTTCTGGCTGGACTTGCTGATCAGGAACGCGCCGCGCTGGTCGAGGTAGCCGATGGCCCGCACGCGCTCCTCCTTAGTCATGAGGGCGGCAGGCTTTCCGATCATCTGCTCGCATTCGCTGAACAGGTCATCAAGCAGGTCGCCGATGTTTTTGGCGATGGGTTCCGGCTCGTTGTGATCACCGGTGCCGATGAGCGAGGCCAGCGTGCCGGAAAACGCCGTCATCAGCGTGATGTCGAAGTTGATGGCCAAGATCCCGCACGGCCAGCCGGCTTCGTTGCGGATGAAGATGGTGCTCGACTTCAGGAGCTTGCCGTCCGACGTCTTGGTGAGATACGGCGGGCGGTCCTCAAGTTTGTCGGGCGCGTCGTGGAGCGCCTCGAGGACTACATGGCTGGGGCCGTCACCCAGATGGCGCCCAGACACGTGTCCGTTCTCGATCGCCACGATGGAGTGGTCGAGATCGTCGGACTCCAAGTCATGGATGACGATCTCGCAGTTGGGGCCGAACTGAAGGGCAAGACCCTTGGCAAGACGGCGATAGAACTCAATCTGCGCTGGGGACATGTAACCTCCTTCCAAACTTTTTGTTAGGTATATCCTGACATAAATATAGTTAGAGCACAAATGCCCAAGGAATATACCGTTTACCGGCAGATTCCAACCGTTTATGAAACCAAACAATCTGTCTGGACTCAGCTTTATCCCCTGTGGTAAAACTAGGTCAGCAAAACTTTTTGTTTGGTGTTCAGATAAAAGTTCAGCCCAGTCGGCCACAACTGCCAAAAGGGCGAGCGCGTATCCCACACACCGGCAAAGTGAGCCAAAAAGGAGAGAACAACAGCATGGCCGATCAGATCAAATGGGTTGCGAACAAGATGCCTAAAAGCGATGACGCCCACCTGGGCATCATGTCGCTCGAGCACGTCAGCGCCGCCCGCTCGTTCCACCAGAGCTTCCCGCAGTACTCGGTGACCCCGCTCGCCAAGCTCGATGGCCTGGCGGCAGACCTTGGTCTTGCGAACCTTGCGGTCAAGGACGAGAGCTACCGCTTCGGTCTCAACGCCTTCAAGGTCCTGGGCGGATCGTTCGCCATGGCGAGCTACATCGCCGAGAAGACCGGCAAGCCCGTCTCTGAGATGACCTACGACTACCTCACCAGCGAGGAGCTCGCCCGCGACTTCGGCCAGGCCACCTTCTTCACCGCCACCGACGGCAACCACGGCCGCGGCGTGGCATGGGCCGCCAACAAGCTCGGCCAGAAGGCCGTCGTCCACATGCCCAAGGGTTCGGTCAAGAGCCGCTTCGACAACATCGCCGCCGAGGGCGCCCAGGTGACCATCGAGGACGTCAACTACGACGAGTGCGTCCGCATGGCCGCCGCCGAGGCCGATGCCTGCGAGAACGGCGTTATCGTCCAGGACACCGCATGGGACGGCTACGAGGAGATCCCGAGCTGGATCATGGAGGGCTACGGCACCATGGCCTCTGAGGCGGCCGAGCAGTTCGCCGCCGCGGGCGTCGAGCGTCCGACCCACGTGTTCGTCCAGGCGGGCGTCGGCTCCCTCGCCGGTGCCGTGGTGGGCTACTTCACCAACCTGTTCCCCGATAACCCGCCGATCTTCGTGGTCATGGAGGCCGACGAGGCCGCGTGCCTGTACAAGGGCGCGGTGGCCGGCGACGGCGAGCCCCGCATCGTGGACGGCGACATGCCCACGATCATGGCTGGCCTCGCCTGCGGCGAGCCCAACACGCTCGGATGGGACATCCTGCGCAACCACGTGTCCGTCTTCGTGGCGTGCCCCAACTGGGTGGCCGCCAAGGGCATGCGCGTGCTCGGCGCCCCGCTCTCCGGCGACCCCCGCGTGATCTCCGGCGAGTCCGGTGCCGTGGGAGCCGGCCTCATCACGACGCTCATGGAGTCCGATGAGTACGCCGACCTGCGCGAGGCCATCGGTCTCACCTCCGAGAGCTCCGTGCTCATGTTCTCGACCGAGGGCGACACCGATCCGGTGAACTACCGCAAGGTCGTCTGGGACGGCGCGTATCCCGCCGAGTAGTGCAAACCAGATGGGGGAGAGGCCCCATCGAGAAGGCAAGTCGTGTATCAACTCATGCGAGAGAGGATTTCTGCAATGACCAAGGAACTCGATTTCGACGCCATCAAGAAGGCTGCTGAGGCCTATGGCCCCGACATGACCGCGTTTCTGCGCGCCATGATCTCCCATCCGTCCGAGTCCTGCGAGGAGGGCGAGGTCGTCGCCTGCATCAAGGCCGAGATGGAGAAGCTGGGCTTCGACAAGGTCGAGGTCGACGGTCTGGGCAACGTCATCGGCTGGATGGGCGAGGGCGACAAGATCATCGCCATCGACTCCCACATCGACACCGTGGGCATCGGCAACCGCGACAACTGGACCCACGACCCCTATGAGGGCTACGAGGACGACGAGGTCATCTACGGCCGCGGCGGCTCCGACCAGGAGGGCGGCATGGCTTCCGCTACCTACGCAGCCAAGATGATGAAGGACATGGGCCTCATCCCCGAGGGCTACAAGATCATGGTCGTCGGCTCCGTCCAGGAAGAGGACTGCGACGGCATGTGCTGGCAGTACATCGTCAACAAGTACTTCGACGGTCCGGAGGACGCTCGCGAGAAGATCGAGTTCGTCATCTCCACCGAGCCCACCGACGGCGGCATCTACCGCGGTCACCGCGGCCGCATGGAGATACGCGTCGACGTGCACGGTGTCTCCTGCCACGGCTCCGCTCCCGACCGCGGCGACAACGCCATCTACAAGATGGCCGACATCATCTCCGATGTCCGCGCCCTCAACAACAACGGCTGCGACGAGTCCACGTCCATCAAGGGCCTCGTCAAGATGCTCGACCCCAAGTACAACCCCGAGCACTACATGGACGCCCGCTTCCTGGGCCGCGGCACCTGCACCGTCTCCCAGATCTTCTACACGAGCCCCAGCCGCTGCGCCGTCGCCGACTCCTGCGCCATCTCCATCGACCGCCGCATGACCGCCGGTGAGACCTGGGACTCCTGCCTCGACGAGATCCGCAACCTGCCGGCCGTCAAGAAGTACGGCGACGACGTCGAGGTCTCCATGTACATGTACGACCGTCCGAGCTGGAAGGGCACCGTCTACGAGACCGAGGCCTACTTCCCGACCTGGATCAACGCCGAGAACGCCGCCCACGTGCAGGCGCTCGTCGACGCCCACCACGCTCTGTACGGCGATGAGCGTATCGGCGTCGAGCAGTCCATGGACAAGCGCGCCGGCCGCCCGCTGACCGACAAGTGGACCTTCTCCACCAACTGCGTGTCCATCCAGGGCCGCTACGGCATCCCCTGCGTCGGCTTCGGCCCGGGCGCCGAGAGCCAGGCTCACGCTCCCAACGAGGTCACCTATAAGCAGGACCTCGTCACCTGCGCCGCGCTCTACACCGCCGCGCTGAACCTGTACGACGAGTCCAAGAAGATCGATGACGTGACCGTGTTCCGTGCCGGCGCCACGGACAACGACATCCAGTAAGACCCCATTTCGAGGAGTGTCCGCGCGGCTTCATCCCATGCTTCGCCGCGCGGGCCCTCCCGTGGGACGCATCCGCGCGTCCGCTTCCCTTCGTGTATCGGTCGCCCTGTCGCCAGGGGCGAAAAGAGAGAGGATATGACCATGGACCAGAAGTTCAACGAGCTGCTCGAGACCCTGTCCGGCCTCGACTACTCCGGCATGTACGAGAGCGACTTCCTGCTGACCTGGGAGAAGTCCGAGGAGGAGCTCCGCGCTCTGTACGCCACCGCCGACGCCCTGCGCAACCTGCGCGAGCGCGGCATCTCCACCCGCATCTTCGATTCCGGTCTGGCCGTCTCCCTGTTCCGCGACAACTCCACTCGCACCCGCTTCTCCTTCGCCTCGGGCTCCAACATGCTCGGTCTGCAGCTCCAGGACCTCGACGAGGGCAAGAGCCAGATCGCTCACGGCGAGACCGTCCGCGAGACCGCGACCATGATCTCCTTTATGGCTGACGTCATCGGCATCCGCGACGACATGTACATCGGCAAGGGCGACGCCTACATGCGCGAGGTCGCCAACTCCGTGGCCGAGTCCTATGCCGACGGCGTGCTCGACCATCGTCCGACGCTCGTGTCCCTGCAGTCCGATATGGACCACCCGACCCAGTCCACCGCCGACATCCTCTACCTCATCAACGAGTTCGGCGGCATCGAGAACCTGCGCGGCAAGAAGGTCGCCGTCACCTGGGCCTACTCGCCCTCCTACGGCAAGCCGCTGTCCTGCCCGCAGTCTCTGATCACCCTGCTGCCCCGCTTCGGCATGGACGTGACGCTCGCTCACCCCGAGGGCTACGACCTGATGCCCGAGCTCGTGGACATCGCCGGCAAGTTCGCCGCCGAGTCCGGCGCCACCTTCAAGAAGACCCACAGCATGGAGGAGGCGTTCGAGGGCGCTGACATCGTCATCCCCAAGAGCTGGGCTCCCTACGCCGCCATGGAGAAGCGCACCAACCTCTACGCCGAGGGCGACGACGAGGGCATCAAGGCGCTCGAGAAGGAGCTGCTGGCCCAGAACGCCACCCACCAGGATTGGTGCACCACCCGCGAGCTCATGGAGAAGACCGCTCACGGCCAGGAGACCATCTACATGCATCCGCTGCCGGCCGACATTTCCGGCCTGTCCTGCGAGCACGGCGAGGTCGACGCTGACGTCTTCGAGGATCACCGCGTCGGTATGTACAAGGAGGCCTCGTACAAGCCCTACGCCATCGCGGCCATGATCTTCCTGCAGAAGTGCAAGAACCCCGTCGAGACCCTCAAGGCTCTCGAGGCTGCCGGCAAGGATCGCTGGTACCAGGCGTAATCGCCCGTCTTATGGGACGGCTCCTGCTCAGAAGGGGCCGTCCCGGAACCCGCAATGCGGGTTTTACCTGCAAGGTTGTGCTCATTTGCCTCCCTCTCCGCCATGGGTTTGCTCCTTTCTCCCCATGCCTTCTCGATCTTGCAGGTAAAGCCCGCATGAAGCGGACATACCCTTTGTCCTCTCTCGTGGCCGCAGCGCCCGGGTGGTGCGCTCTGCCGCGCCCGGGCGCTGCTGCAGTTTTAAAGCACATCGTGAAAGGTGATATTCATGTCTCGTCGTATTGTTGTTGCCCTTGGTGGCAATGCGCTGGGATCCAATCTTCCCGAGCAGATGGCTGCGGTCAAGATCACCGCGCGCGCCATCGTTGACCTCATCGAGGAGGGCAACGAGGTCGTGATCGTGCACGGCAACGGCCCGCAGGTCGGCATGATCGCCAACGCGATGGCCGAGCTCACCCGCTCCGATCCCGAGAAGTACATCCCCTGCCCGCTGTCGGTGTGCGGCGCCATGAGCCAGGGCTACATCGGTTATGACCTGCAGAACGCCCTGCGCGAGGAGATGCTTGATCGCGGCATGAGCAAGGGCGTCGCCACCGTGCTGACCCAGATCCAAGTCGACCCCGCCGACCCGGCGTTCGAGAACCCGACCAAGCCCATCGGCCCGTTCATGAGCGAGGAGGAGGCCGACAAGCTCACGCGCGAGCGCGACTACGACTTCATGCACGACGAGAAGAAGGGCTACCGCCGCGTCGTGGCGAGCCCCAAGCCCGTCTCGATCGTGGAGCTCGACACCATCTCCGCGCTCGTCGAGTCCGATCACGTGGTCGTCTGCTGCGGTGGCGGCGGCATCCCCGTCATCCCGACCGAGGGCCATCACCTCAAGGGTGCGGCAGCGGTCATCGACAAGGATTTCGCGGCCGAGAAGCTTGCCGAGCAGCTCGATGCTGACTCGCTCGTCATCCTGACGGCGGTCGAGAAGGTCGCCATCGGCTTCGGCACCGACCACGAGGAGTGGCTGGACACGCTGACGCCCGAGCGCGCCAACGAGCTCGGCGAGGCCGGCGAGTTCGGCACCGGCTCCATGCTGCCCAAGGTCCAGGCTGCCACCGCGTTCGTCGAGAGCAAAGAGGGGCGCACGTCGCTCATCACCCTGCTCGAGAAGGCGGCGGACGGCCTTGCGGGCAAGACCGGCACCACGATCGCGCGCGCATAAGGTTCGGATACCTCTCCTTCCAATGGGATGCCCTGCGGGGCATCCCATTTTGCTATGGTGGAAGCGGGGCCTGACGGGACGGGCCGCGGCGGACGGAGGTGCAGGATGCGGATCGGGTGCGTGATCATGGCGTCGGGCAAGGGCAGGCGTTTTGCCGGGATCGCCGGCGCGGGGCGCAACAAGCTGCTCGCCGATGCGGGCGGGATGCCGCTGGTCGTGCGCACGGTTCGCTCGGTGCCCGCGGCGCGCTTCGAGGTCGTCGTCTCCACGCGCTGGCCCGAGGTCGCGCGCGTGCTCGACGGCATGGCACCCGGGGTGCCGGTGGCCCTGCACGAGGGAGGGTTTCGCAGCGATTCGGTCCGGGCCGGTTTGGCGGCGGGCGACACGCGCTGGGACGGCTGCCTGTTCGTTCCCGGCGACCAGCCGCTGGTGTCGCCTGCGAGCTACGAGGCGCTCGCGCGGGCGTTCGAGGGCGACCCGACGCGCGTATGGCGCCTGGCATGGCAGGGTGCTCCCGCGAGCCCGGTGCTGTTCCCGCGCGCATGCTTCGGTGCGCTCATGGGTCTTGCCGGCAAGGACGGGGGCTCCTCGCTGCTGCGCACCGGGGCCATGGACGTGTCTATGGTCGAGGCGGTGCGCGCCGAGGAGCTGATGGACGTGGACACGCCGGAGGACCTTGCGGCCGTCTGCCGCGCCCTGGAGGGCATGGCGGGATAGGGGGCTGGCGCTTCGGGCCGGTTGCCGGATGCGCGCTCGCGGACAGCGCGCATCCGGGAGCTGACACGGCATGCGCGAACCGAACAAGAAAGGAGCTTGGCACATGATCATCATCAAAGGCGGGGCCCTGGTGTGCCCCGAAGGCCTGCGGCGCGGCGACATCGCCCTCGATGGAGGCAAGATCGCCCGCATCGCGGCGAGCATAGAGCCCGGGGCCGACGATACGGTCGAGGACGCCGCGGGGTGCTGGGTCTTTCCCGGCTTCATCGACGCCCATACGCACCTTCAGTGCTGGACCGGCATGGATTGGACCGCGGACAGCTTTGAGACCGGTACGCGTGCGGCCGCCTGCGGCGGCACGACGACCGTCGTCGACTACGCCACGGCCGACCGCGGCGTGACCATGGACGAGGCGCTTGCGGAATGGCGCAGGCGCGCCGACGGCACGTGCACGGCGAACTACGGATTCCATATGGCCATCGCCGAATGGGGTGAGGACAGCGCGGCGCAGATGCGGCGCATGCGCGAGGCGGGCGTGAGCTCGTTCAAGACGTACCTCGCCTACGACCACCTGCGCCTGACCGACGCGGAGACCCTCCAGTGCCTGGAGTGCGTGCGCGATCTGGATGCCGTGCTGTGCGTGCACTGCGAGAACGGCGACATCGTCAACGAGCTGCAGCGCGAGGTGCTGGCGACGGGCGTCACGGGCCCGGAGGGCCACCCGCTGTCGCGTCCCGCCGAGGCGGAGGCCGATGCGGTGAGCCGCCTGCTGTATCTCGCGAGCATCGCGGGCGCCAAGGTCAACGTGGTGCACCTGTCCACGCGCCTCGGCCTCGACGCCATCCGTGCGGCGCGGTCCCGCGGCCAGCAGGGCATCTTCGTCGAGACGTGCCCGCAGTACCTCACGCTCGACGACACGAGGTACCTGGAGGAGGGCGACGACGGGTTCGCGGGGGCCAAGTACGTGATGAGCCCGCCGCTGCGCAAGCCGGCCGATATCGCCGCCCTGCGCGAGGCCGTGCTGGCGGGCGAGGTCGACTCCATCGCGACCGACCACTGCTCCTTCAACCTTCACGGCCAGAAGGATCGCGGGCGCGACAGCTTCACCCGCATTCCCAACGGGGGCCCGGGCATCGAGCACCGCCCCGCCGTCATGGCGACGAGCTTCGAGGGGCAGCTCGGGCCCATGGAGCTCATGCATCTCATGAGCGAGGGCCCGGCGCGGGTGTTCGGCATGTGGCCCGCCAAGGGACGTCTCGCTGAGGGCGCGGACGCTGACATCTGCGTGTGGGATCCCGCGGCGCGGTGGACCATCTCGGCGGCGACGCAGCAGCAGGCGGTCGACTACACGCCCTATGAAGGCGTCGAGGCTCACGGCCGCGCGCGCCTGGTGTACGTGAACGGCGTGCTCGCGGCGCGCGACGGCGAGCCGACCGGCGAGAAGCCGGGCCGATACGTCGAGCGCGGATAGCCCGGACGTGCATCATCGGGGACGTACCTGCCGCGTGCATCCGTCCCCGATGGCGGATGCGCCGGCTGAGGCCGCCTGACGCCTACGCGAGGCGGACGAGCTCGCCGTCGCGCAGGCTTCCGGCGAAGACCGGGCAGTCGATGAGCGGCGTGAGCGCCGCGGCGAGCGCGCGGGCATCTCGTTGGGCGCCCGGGCGCTCGGCCTGGTTGACGATCACGAGGTCGTCGGGCATGCCCACGAGTCCTTCGGCGACGATGCCCGCCGCGATAAGCTCGGGCGACGCCGGCTCGTCGATCGCCACGCCGAGCAGATCGCGGAAGAGCTGGGGGCGGTGCACGACGTCGTAGATGGGCAGGCCGAACCCGGTCGCGCCCGCGACGTAGATGACGCGGGCGCAGCCGCTCGGAATCTGGGGCTCGCGCTCGCTGTGCGCCTTGAACGGCAGACCGCGCGACCCGTCGGCCTCGACGAGAACGTAGTCGGCGGCCGCGGCGATCGAGTCCCAGGGCTCGGCCGGCGCGGTGAGCTTGCCGGTCGATGCCTCCAGGCATCCGAGTTGGATGAGCGGGGCCCTGCGCGCTTCCGGGGCGAGTTCTTCGAGCGTCGCGGCATAGGCGAGGCCGTCTACGGGAAGCATATGGGTCGAGGTAGCGAGCGCCACGCGGTGCCCGCGCTGCGAGAGGGCGCGCCCGCCGCGTGCGAGCAGCGTCGATTTGCCGCCGCCCCCGATCACGGCGGTGATGCCGCGAATCGGCTCCAGGATATCGACGAGAGTCGTGATGTCGCTCATGGGTCCTCCCTGCCTACGGGGTTTGTGGGACACGGTACCACGGATGCAACGGCGCGGGCGGCATCTGATAAGCGAAAGGACGAAACAGGCATGTTGACATTCATTCGAGGGGCGGGCGATCTGGCGACCGGCATCGCGCTGCGTCTGCACCGCGCCGGCATCTCGGTCGTCATGGCGGATATCGCCGAGCCCACATGCATCCGGCGTACCGTGGCGTTCTCCGAGGCCATCCGGTGCGGCAGCGCGTGCGTCGAGGACGTGCGCGCCAGCTTGGGCGCAACCCCCGACGAGCTGCGTGCGATCGTGGAGCAAGGAGAGGTCGCGGTCGCGGTCGATCCCGACGCCGAGCTCGTGGCGGACCTGGCGCCCGACGCGGTCGTCGACGCCATCCTCGCCAAGCGCAACCTCGGCACCACGATGGACATGGCGCCCATCGTCATCGGCGTGGGCCCCGGCTTCACCGCGGGCGAGGACTGCCATGCGGCGGTGGAGACCAAGCGCGGTCACTATCTGGGCCGCGTGCTCTACACCGGCTCGCCCATCGCCAACACGGGCGTTCCCGGCATCATCGCCGGCGTGGGGGCGAAGCGCGTGCTGCGGAGCCCCGCCGACGGCCCGTTCGAGTGCGTCCACGAGATCGGCGACATCGTCACGGCGGGCGAGGTGGTCGGGCGCGTTGCGGGCGAGCCTATGCTCGCCACGATCGACGGCGTGCTGCGCGGCCTGCTGGCGCCCGGCGTGCCCGCGTTCAAGGGGATGAAGGCGGGCGACATCGACCCGCGCGGAGACGCGTCGTTCGTCAAGACCGTTTCGGACAAGGCGACCGCCGTGGGCGGCGGCGTCCTGGAGGCCCTCTGCCACTTCCGTGCATGATGGGGACGTACCTTTCGCGTGCGTTATTGCACAAGGGGGACGTACCTTCGGCGTGCATGTTTGCACGAAGGGGACGTACCTTCGGCGCCGTTTCCGGGCATTCAACCGCAAAGGATAGACCTATGAACAAGATTGAGATCGTTGACCGCCTGCTGGGGGCGCTGGATGCGCAAGAGCCGGCTGAGCTGACGTTTGTCGCCCAGACGCACGGCTCGGCGCCGCGCTCGGCGGGCGCATGGATGGCGCTGTTCTCCGACGGGTCGGCTCTGGGCACGGTCGGCGGCGGCAGCGTCGAGAACATCGCGATGGCAGACGCGCGCGGCCTGCTCGATGCCGGGCAGAGCTGTCTGGTCCGCTACACGATCGGCGGAAAGAAGAGCGATACCGGCATGATCTGCGGGGGAGCAGTCACGCTGTGCCACGTGCTGGTCGATGCGTCTTTGCGCGACGTCCTCGTTCAGGAGCGACGCATCCTGGTCGAGCGCGGCGAGGGCGTGCTCTCGTTCGACCTTTCGGTGTTCGGCGAGGGGGCGGCAGGCTCCACGGAGCACGGCGAGGGGTCCAAACGCGCCGTCGCGGGTTCGGTCCCGGCGTCCATCGTGTTCCCGGAGCGCCAGGCCGACATCAAGGCGGGGATCTCCGGCGAGCGCTACCTCGAGCCCATCAGCCCTGAGGGCTACACCTACATCTTCGGCTGCGGTCACGTGGGCCGTGCGCTCGCCTCGACGCTCGCGGCGACCGGCTTTGCCGTCGTCGCCTGCGACGATCGGCCCGAGATGCTCGAGGAGGACCTCATGCCCGCGACGGTCGAGCGCCGCCTGGTCGATTACGGCCGCATCGGGGACTTCTGCTCCATCGGGCCGCGCGACTTCGTCGTCTGCGCGACGTCCGGCCACAAGAGCGACCGCGAGGTCGTGGTGCAGGCGCTGGCGTGCCATCCGACGTATCTGGGATGCCTCGGAAGCGCCAAGAAGACCGCGTTCGTGCGCGCCCAGCTCG
Source organism: Collinsella ihumii (assembly GCF_030385545.1). Lineage (NCBI taxonomy): Bacteria > Bacillati > Actinomycetota > Coriobacteriia > Coriobacteriales > Coriobacteriaceae > Collinsella > Collinsella ihumii. The sequence continues at coordinate 255,911 of NZ_JAUEIQ010000001.1, forward strand.
CCGAGGTTGGCTTTTCCGACGAGGAGGTCGCACAGGTGCATATGCCCGTCGGTCTGCCCATTCAGGCCGAGACGCCTGAGGAGATCGCGGTGAGCATCGCCGCCGAGATGATCCTGCATCGCCGCACGGCGCTTCTGCCGCGCATCCATTAGGGGACGCCGGACGGCGTTTAGGGAACCACCGGTCAATTCATTCCGCGCCGGTCGGCCCCGTGGCGGGCGCCTGCCGCGAAAGCAATTGACCGGTGGTTCCCTAGGAAAGCGTCTCCAAGCACGGGGGCGCCCGCGACGAATCGCGGGCGCCCCCGTGCTGCATTTCGGATGCGTGCCGAACCGCGGGATGGCGTTACGCGTACAGAATGCCCGCGTCCGCGGCGTTTTTCATGAGGGCGGCCATCTCGGCGCGCGTGGCACCGCGCGCACCCTCGAGCGTGCGGGCCCCGTCGTGCTCCACGCCGTTGATGATGCCCTGCTGGATGGCCCAGGCGACGGCGGGCCGCGCCCAATCCGAGACGCTTTCGGCGTCGGCGAACTCGTTGAGCACGGTCTCGTCGACATGCGCCAGGTCGGCGCCCGTGGCCTTGGCGATTACGGAGCAGAACTGCTCGCGGGTGAGCGCCTCGCCCACGCCGAACAGGTTCGTGCCCTCGTAGCCGGTCATGACGCCGTGCGCCACCGTCCAGTTCACGGCGTCGGTATACCACTCGTCCGTGACGTCGGCCAGTCCGGAGTCCGGCGCGCCCGGCTCGCCGCCCAGATAGTTGTAGAGCACCGCGGCGGCCTGCTCGCGCGCGAGCGGGTCGTCCACGCCGAAAGTGCCGTCATCGTAACCGTGGAAGACGCCGTTTTCGGCCGCCCAGACCACGGCCTCGTAATACCATGCGGTCGGGTCCGCGTCGGGGAAGACGCGCTCGGTGTAGGTGATCGTTCCGGTGAGGTCGTCTACCTGCTGCTCCCAGGAGGCGTCGGCGACCAGCGCGCGCAGCGCCTGCTCGCAGCTGCCCCATTCCTGCGCGAGCCGCATGGTCGCGAAGGCTGGGTACTCGTCGGTGGCACCGGGCAGATAGCTGTTCATGGCGACGGTGTAGGTGGCATCCGGATCGAACGCGCTGCCGTCCGCCATCTCGATGGATACGATGCGCTCGCCGTCCGCGGCGTCCCAGTCGATCTCCATCGTGGCGCCGCCCACCACCAGCACGCTGCCGGAGTTGCTCGGCCAGCTGTACTGCATGGGGTCTTCGCCCGATTCGAGCGCCTCGATCTGCGCGGCTAGGACGTCGCGGCAGGCCTTGGAGATGGACAGGGAGTGCTCGATGGTCGCGAGGATGTCCGCGCCGGTCAGCTCATAGGTTGCCAGCGTGTTCCCATAGGGCGAGATCGAGATGAGGTCGCCTGCGGTGACGTCGCCCGCCGGCACGCCCCCGCGAATGCCGCCGGCGTTCTCGAAGGCGAGGTCGGCGCCCGTAAGCGCCAGATACGAACCGGTCACCACGTGGCCGATGGGCATATCCTCGGTGCGGATGCGCTCCCAGCCGCCCGGCAGCTCGGTGGTGGAGTAGGCGTACTCGGTGCTGCTCGTGCCCACGACCTCGTCGAGGATCTCGGCGTTGCGGGCGGCGAGCTCGTCGGTAAGGGCCTCGACGCCCTCGTCGGCGAGGGCGTACTGGCCCGCGGTGTCGATCTGCTCGCTTTCGCTGCCGGCGACCGACCAGGTGCCGTCGGCGTTTTCGGAAACGGCGAGGGCGAGCACGCCGATGGACCCGAAGTACTCGCCGGACGGGCTCGAGGGCTCCTCGACCACGGGGACCTCGCGGCCGTCCGCGGCGGTCACGACCTCGTCGATCAGAACGTGCTCGTGCCCGGCGACGACGGCATCGATGCTGCTCACGTGGGAGGCGAAGCCCTGCGGGTCGGTGCTGTGCGTCAGGCAGACGACGATGTCCGCACCGGCGGCGCGGGCGGCCTCGGCGGCGTCGACGGCGGCGTCGACGGGATCGGTGAACGCCAGGCCCTCGACGTTCGCCGCGGGCGTCGAGGTGTAGAACGACTCGTCGATGACGCCCACGATGCCGAGAGTCAGCTGCTCACCTGCGACCTCGAGGTCGACAAGCTGGTACTGCTGCTCGAAAAACGGCGCGCCGGTGTCCGCGTCCACCACGTTTGCCGCAAGCACCGCAAAGTCATGGTCGGCGTCGAGCTCCGCCAGGCGGTCGGCCCCGTAGCTCCAGTCGTGGTTGCCCGGCGTGGTGGCGGCTACGTTCGCGGCGTCAAGGAGCTCGGCGATGCTTGTGCCTTCGCTCACCGTGGCGAACGAGTCCCCGTGGAACGTGTCGCCCGCGTCCAGGACGACGGTGGACGACGCATCGGACATGAGGCCCGCGAGCACCGCGTATGCGTTGACCGGCGTGCCCTCCTCATCATCCTCGTCGGCATAGTGCGTGAGCTCGTAGTGACCGTGCGTGTCGTTGACGTGCAGGATCTGGATGACGCCGGATGCGGTGCCGTCCGCCGCGAGCGCGCCCTGCGGCAGGCACGCGATGGCAAGCGCTGCGGCGCAGAGCGCCAAGGCGAGCCGTCGCGCCAACGGGATCCGTGCGCCGGCCCTCCAGGTGAGGTGTGCATCTCCCATAGGGAACCCTTTCTGCGTGCGCGCCGTGCGGCGCGCGGTGGGTACGTACACGCTCAATATATGGTGGACGGGGGAGAGGGGGGCAAGAATATTAGGCCGAGCGCTCGATTTCGTGTTCGAGCGGCGCCCCCGCACCTCACGAATGCGCGCGTCTCGCCCGGGGAGAGGCTCCTCGCTTCGCGTTGCGCTCGCGCCTCCGCGCCGGGCGCCTGCGGGCTCGGGCTGCACCGGTATGGTTCACCTGCGCTTTCCTTGCTTCCGCATGTCTACGCCGTCGCAGTGCCGTTCGCGAGCGGGCGGCATGTTGGGCGGAGGCGTCGCCTTCTCCTCTAGGTGCTCTTGCCTGCTGCAGAGGGTTCTCCCGCGCGCCATGCGGCCTGCCCCGGCATAAAAGGACGGGAGCCGCGCCCGCTCTTATATAAATGCGCGGTCGATGTCGTGTACCATGTGCGGGTCCTCTTCGACGATCTGAAAGGGGTTGTCTTCATGGAGTATGTCGTCTTGTATCTGCTCGTGAACATCGCGGTCGGCGTCGCCGCGTGCTTCTACGGCAAGAAGCTGTTCTACCTCATGCTCGGCGCGCTCGTGTTCTTGGGCGTGCTGAATATCGGCCTGTCGTCGACCGACGGCTCATCGGTCTCGTTCGTGATCGCCGTGGTGCTTGGCGTCGTGGCGGCCCTGCTGTCCAAGTTCGTCTATAAGGCGGGCGTCTTCCTGGTCGGCGCCGTGTCCGGTGCGGCTCTTGGTTTTGTGATCGGCATCTTGCTTCCCCAAGAGGCCAGCGCCTACCTGGGCGTGGTCATCGCCCTCGGCGCGCTGCTCGTGGGCCTTGCGGCGCTTCGCTGGTGCGACCTGTTCGTGCGCCTGGGCACCGCCTACGCCGGCTCGACGTTCGTGGTCTCCAACGTGCTCGCGGCGGTCTTGGCCTTTGGGAGCCTGGGCACACTCGCCGTTCCCGGGGACGCCATGGCCACGTTCACCGCGCTTTCCGATTACATCGGCGGGGAATTCTCCGCGGCGCACGGAACGTCCATCCTCATCGGCACGGTCGTGCTCACGATCGTCGGCGCGCTGGTCCAGAAACGGCAAGATTAGAGTCGCTGACGCGCTGATGTAGTGACTGATGCCCGCCCGCGCCGCAGGGCACTTCCCGCGCGTCCCGCAGCGCCGTCCGAATCGAGAGTACGCTATAGGCACGCCGCCCCATCCACGGTACGGCATAGGCACGTTTTTCGCCCAAAAGTGTGCCTATGGCGTACCGTCGACAGGGCGGCGTGCCTATAGCGTACTCTCGATGGGTTGAAACGAACCCGTCTCCAACCAGCCCCGCATGAGCTGCATGGAGCGAATCGAAGTGCTGCGCAAGATCTATAACGAGGGCGTATTCCTTATGAAAGGCGCCGTGCACGTGGTTGCCGAGGAGATGGGCATTTCGGTGCCGACCCTCTATAAGTACCTGCAAGCGGTGAAGAGATAGCGCCGTTGGGATGACGGCCGGTCATCCCAACGGAGGGCGCCAGGTAGAGACACCGCTCCAAACGTCTCGCCACATCGGGGTATCATTGCGAACGGACTTCTATGAAAGGACGGACGCATGAGCTTCGATTTCACCTCAATCATCAACCGCCACGGACAGGATGCAATCGCCGTCGACGGCATCGGCATACCCGGTGGCGCTGCCCCCGCCGCGCCCCAGGACGGCTTCGACTTCATCCCCATGTGGGTCGCCGACATGAACTTCCCGGTGGTCCCCACCATCCAGGACGCCATCATCGAGCGCGTGAAGCAGCCGCACTTCGGGTACTTCGCGCCCCGCGAGGAGTATTTCTCCAAGATCATCGAGTGGCAGAGCCGCCGCAACGACGTCGTCGGTCTCGAGCCCAAGCACATCGGCTACGAGAACGGCGTGCTGGGCGGCGTCATCTCCACGCTCAACGCCTTCGCGGCACCCGGCGACGAGGTGCTCGTCCACAGCCCGACCTATATCGGCTTCACCAACTCGCTCACCAACGCGGGCTTCCGCATCGTCCATTCGCCGCTCAAGCTCGATGAGAGCGGCGTCTGGCGCATGGATTTCGAGGATATGGAGCGCGTGCTGTCCGAGCGCACCATCCACGCCGCCATCTTCTGCTCGCCGCACAATCCCACGGGTCGCGTGTGGGAGCGCGAGGAGATCGAGCGCGCCATGGAGATCTACGCCAAGCACGACTGCGTGGTGATCTCGGACGAGATCTGGTCCGACATCATCCTGCCCGGCCACAAGCACGTCCCGACCCAGTCGGTGTCCGAGGACGCCCGCAATCGCACCGTGGCCCTCTACGCCCCCTCCAAGACCTTCAACCTGGCCGGCCTCGTGGGCAGCTACCACATCATCTACAACGACTACCTGCGCGACCGCGTGCTCGCTCAGTCGTCCAAGCCGCACTACAACGAGATGAACGTGCTCTCCATGCACGCGCTGCTCGGTGCCTATGAGCCCGAGGGCTACGCGTGGGTCGACGAGCTGCGCGAGGTCATCGCGGGCAACGTGGACTGGGCGTGCGATTTCATCGCCACGCATTTCGACGGCGTGCGCGTGTCCAAGCCCCAAGGCACCTACATGCTCTTTCTGGATTGCACCGAGTGGTGCGAGCGCTGCGGCCGAGACATCGACTGGATTCTGAACGCCGGCTGGCGCGTGGGCGTGGGCTGGCAGGACGGCCGCCCCTTCCACGGCCCGTGCCACATTCGCGTGAACCTCGCGCTGCCGCTCGCCCGCGTGAAGGAAGCGTTCGAGCGTCTGGACCGGTACGTGTTCAACGCGTAGGGGAGGCGCCGATCGGCCTGCCGTCCGCCTTGTGAACATGCGCTCAAACACGAAAGCAGGGGGTCAATGACACAAACTGGGCAGAATAGCACGCTAAAGGAGGTCAACAAAGGCTCTTAGCGTGCCAAATTGCCCAGTTTGTGTCATCGACCCCCTGTTGTGCCCTTCTCGGCGGAACGAAGCGGCGGAACGAAGCGGCGGAACGAAGCGACAGAAGCAGGCAGCCCCGCAACGGCGAATGAGGCCGAGGGACGAGCGGGGCGTCCACGCCGCAATTGTGGATTTCCGCAGCACACAAGCTTTTACTGGCAATCTCGGGCGCATGCGCGTATCATACCGACTCGTATTGCCCGGCTCCTGCCGGTTTTTCATTGTGCCGGTACGCCATAACCGACACGATCGCGGCAGGAGGCACGAGGACAGCAACGCGCGAGGTCGAGCATACCGGCCATCGAAGCGCTGCGCACCGCCCCGTGCTTAAAACCCCAAAGGAGTTGACATGGCAGAGGAGAAGTACGTTCCGCGTCTGAAGACCAAGTACCTCAACGAGGTCAAGAAGCAGATGCAGGACAAGTTCCAGTACGAGAACGTCATGATGATCCCGAAGTTTGAGAAGATCGTCGTGAACATGGGCGTCGGCGAGGCCGCGACCGATTCCAAGGCCATCGAGGGCGCCGTCCGCGACCTGCGCGTCATCACCGGCCAGCAGCCCATGGTGACCCGTGCCCGCAAGTCCATCGCCTCGTTCCACCTGCGTGCCGGCATGCCGATCGGCGCCAAGGTCACCCTGCGCGGCGACCGCATGTGGGAGTTCTTCGACCGCCTGACTTCGGTGGCCATCCCCCGTATCCGCGACTTCCGTGGCATCTCCCCCAAGAGCTTCGACGGCCGTGGTAACTTCTCCATGGGCGTCACCGAGCAGCTCATCTTCCCCGAGGTCGACTTCGACTCCGTCGATCGCACCCGTGGTATGGACATCACCATCGTGACGACCGCGAAGACCGACGAAGAGGCCAAGGCCCTTCTGGACGCCTTCGGGTTCCCGTTCAAGAAATAGGTTCATCTGCTCCGACAACGCGGGCGGCAGGCAATCCGGCCTGCCGCCCGCGCGGAGCGAACAATACTCAGTAGTGAGGAGGAAATAAGTGGCTAAGACATCGATGATCGTCAAGTGCAACCGCAAGCAGAAGTTCTCGACGCGCGAGTACACCCGCTGCCAGCGCTGCGGCCGTCCGCATTCGGTCTACCGCAAGTTCGGACTGTGCCGTGTCTGCTTCCGCGAGCTTGCGCTCAAGGGCGAACTTCCCGGCATCAAGAAGGCCAGCTGGTAAGTCACTGCCAGCGCACGCGGATGCGTCCGCGTTGCACGGAAGATCGTGTCAAAGGGCTTGCTCGCTACGGGTGGGCGAGAACCGGTGGCACAGGTTCATCAAGAACGAAGGAGAATCTGCATGAACGTCACAGACCCGATCGCAGATATGCTTACGCGCATTCGTAACGCGAATTCTGCGAACAAGGCCGAGGTCTCCATGCCGAGCAGCAAGAAGCTCGTGGAGATCGCGCGCGTTATCTACGAGGAGGGCTACATCGAGAGCTACTCGGTCGAGGACACCGCTCCCCAGAAGACCCTCCACATCACCCTCAAGTACGGCCCCAAGAAGACCAAGATTATCAACGGCATCAAGCGCATCTCCAAGCCTGGTCTGCGCAAGTACGCCGGTGTCGCCGAGCTGCCCCGCGTCCGCGGCGGCCTCGGTACGGCGATCATCTCCACCAGCCGCGGCGTTATGGCCGACCGCGACGCCCGTGCCACGGGTGTCGGCGGCGAGATCATCGCTTTCGTTTGGTAACGTACTCGGCGCGTAGAAGGAAAGGATACACCCGTGTCTCGTATCGGTAATAAGCCTGTCCAGATTCCCGCCGGAGTCGAAGTGGCAGTCAACGGCACCCATGTTGCCGTCAAGGGCCCCAAGGGCACCCTTGAGAATGATTTCTATAGCAAGCTGACCATCAGCGTCGAGGACAACGTGCTGACCGTTTCCCGTCCCGACGACGAGCGTGAGACCCGCGCCATGCACGGCCTCACCCGCGCCCTGATCCACAACATGGTCGTGGGCGTCTCCGAGGGCTTCCAGAAGCAGCTCGAGCTCGCCGGCGTCGGTTACCGTGTTGCGCTCAAGGGCAACACCCTCGACCTCTCCCTCGGCTACTCCCACCCCGTGACCTACGCCGCTCCCGAAGGCATCACCTTCGAGGTGCCCGACAACACGCACATCAACGTCAAGGGCATCAGCAAGCAGCAGGTCGGCCAGGTTGCCGCCGAGATCCGCTCCAAGCGTCCGCCCGAGCCCTACAAGGGCAAGGGTATCCACTACGTCGGCGAGCACATCCGTCGCAAGCTCGGTAAGGCCGCCAAGTAGTAAGCACCTGCGCATAACGGTTAAGACCATCACCCCGTCAGGTGTTGGCACGTTACTTCTAAGGAGTATTTCATGGATAAGCACAAGGCGAAGAGGGAAGGCCTCAAGCGCCGTCAGCGTCGCGTCCGCGGTAAGATCTTCGGCACCCCCGAGCGTCCTCGCCTGCGCGTGACCCGCACCAACGCGAACATTTACGCTCAGATCGTCGACGACACCAAGGGCCACACCCTCGTGTCCGCCTCGACGCTCGAGAAGGAGTTCGAGGGCATGCACACCTCGAACAAGGAGGCTGCCGAGAAGGTCGGCCAGCTCGTTGGCAAGCGCGCCATCGAGGCCGGCATCGAGGCTGTCACCTTCGACCGTGGCGGCCGTATCTATCACGGCCGTGTTAAGGCCCTCGCCGATGGCGCCCGCGCCGCCGGCCTGAAGTTCTAGGAGGTATGTAGCTATGGCTCGTAATCAAAAGCAGCAGCGCGAGGCCTCCGAGTTCGAGGAGCGCGTCGTCTTCATCAACCGTGTTTCCAAGACCGTCAAGGGCGGCCGTCGCATGTCGCTCGTGGCTCTGGTCGTCGTCGGCGACGGCAAGGGCAACGTCGGTCTGGGCATGGGCAAGTCCGCTGAGGTGCCTCTGGCCATCTCCAAGGCTTCGCTCGACGCCAAGAAGAACATGTTCCACGTGCCTGTGACCGAGGAAGGCACCATTCCTCACGAGGTCATCGGCCACTTCGGTGCCGGCCGCATCATCATCAAGCCCGCTGTCGAGGGTACCGGCGTTATCGCCGGTGGCGCCGTGCGCCCCCTCTTCGAGCTCGCCGGCATCAAGAACGTCCTGTCCAAGTCCCTGGGTACCGACAACGGCCTGAACATCATCAAGGCTGCTGCCGAGGGCCTCAAGGAGCTCTCCAGCCCTGAAGACGTCGCAGCCCGCCGCGGCCTCACCGTTTCCCAGCTGTTTGTCGGGAAGGAGAAGTAGGCATGGCTAAGACTATCAAGATTATGCAGGTCCGCAGCACCAACGGCTGCAAGGAGGACCAGAAGAGGACCGTCCGCTCCCTCGGTCTGCACCGCATCCGCGAGGTGCGCGAGATCGTCGACAACGAGAGCGTTCGCGGCATGATCTTCAAGGTTAAGCACCTTGTCGAGATTGTAGAGGAGTAAGCAATGCAGCTTCATGATCTTAAGCCCAACGCGGGCTCCACGCATAAGCGTAAGCGTGTCGGCCGCGGTAACTCTTCCGGTGGCGGCACCACCGCTGGTCGCGGTCAGAACGGCCAGGGTTCCCGCTCCGGCGGCACCAAGGGTGCCGGCTTCGAGGGTGGCCAGACCCCGCTCGCGATGCGTCTGCCGAAGCTCCCCGGCTTCAAGAACCCGCGTCGCATCGAGTACACCGCTGTGAACGTCTCCACCCTCGAGCTCAAGTTCGAGAACGACGCTGTCGTCGACGGTGCCGCCCTTAAGGCTGCCGGCATCATCAAGAAGGAGTTCGAGCCCGTCAAGGTGCTCGGCAACGGCGATCTGACGAAGAAGCTCACGGTCAAGGTCGACAAGGTCTCGGCTTCTGCCAAGGCCAAGATCGAGGCCGCTGGCGGAAAGGTCGAGCTGCCGTGCTAACTGGTCTTAAAAACGCATTCCGTATTAAGGAGCTGCGCGGCAAGATCACGTTCACCATCGCCATGCTCGTGCTGTACCGTCTCGGTGCGCACGTACCTGTGCCCGGCATCCCCGTCGCGGGGATGGCGGGCCTTTTCGGCCTGAACGGCGACAACACGGTCGCCGAGAGCGCCATGGCCCTGTTGAACCTCTTCTCCGGCGGCGCGCTCTCTTACGTTTCTGTCTTCTCGCTGGGCATCATGCCCTACATCACGAGCTCGATCATCCTCCAGATGCTTCAGAGCGTCGTCCCGAGCCTGCATGAGCTCGCGCGCGAGGGCGAGGTCGGCCAGACCAAGATCACCCAGTACTCGCGCTACCTCACGCTGGCGCTTGCCATCCTGAACGGCATCGGCTACCTGTTCCTGTTCAAGAGCTTTGGCATCCAGTTCAACGGTGCCGGTGCGCCCGAGGTCATCTTCGACATCATGATCGTGGGCACGCTCGTGGCGGGTGCCATGCTCATCATGTGGATCGGCGAGCTCATCACCCAGCGCGGTATCGGCAACGGCATGAGCCTGATCATCTTCGCCAACATCATGGCGGGCCTCCCGCAGGCCGTGTTCGCGTCCGTCTCCGATGGCGGCACCGCGAACATCATCCTCACGCTGGTGATCGTGATCGTGATCCTGTGCGTCATCCCGCTCATCGTCTTCGTCGAGCGCGGTCAGCGCCGCATCCCGGTCCAGTACGCCAAGCGCGTCGTCGGCCGTCGCATCATGGGTGGCCAGTCCACCTACCTGCCGATCAAGGTCAACACCGCGGGCGTCATCCCGATCATCTTCGCGAGCGCGCTTCTGTACTTCCCGGCCCAGCTCGCCGTGTTCTTCCCCGGCATCGACTGGATTCAGGCGTTCGCCGGCGCGCTGTCCTCGGGTTGGATCAACTGGGTGCTGAACGTGGTCCTCATCGTGTTCTTCGCGTACTTCTACACCTCCATGGTGTTCAACCCCGATGACACGGCCGAGAACCTCAAGCGCCAGGGCGGCTTCATCCCCGGCGTCCGTCCGGGCCGCGCCACCGCGAACTACATCAAGAACGCGCTCAACAAGATCACGCTTCCCTCCGCGGTCTTTCTGGCCATCATCGCCATCGTGCCCTCGATCGTGTTCTCCTTCACGGGCAACTCGCTCATCCAGGCATTCGGCGGCACCTCCATCCTCATCATGGTTGGTGTTGTGATGGACACGATTTCCAAGGTGGAGAGCCAGCTCAAGATGTACGATTACGACGGGTTCTTCAAATAAAGGGTTAGGAGACAACCATGAACATCGTGCTTTTGGGTGGTCCCGGTGCCGGTAAGGGCACGCTGGCCCAGCAGCTCGTCGCCGAGTACGGCGTAGCCCACATCTCCACGGGCGATCTTCTGCGCTCCGCCGTCAAGAGTGGCAGCGAGCTCGGCGTCCAGGCGAAGAAGTACATGGATGCCGGCGAGCTCGTTCCCGATCAGCTCGTCATCGATCTGGTCAAGGAGCGCCTTGCTGCCGACGACGCGCAGAAGGGCTTCATCCTCGACGGCTTCCCGCGCAACACGATGCAGGCCGTGACGCTCGACTCCGAGCTGTCCGCTCTCGGCCATGAGCTCGAGTGCGCGCTGCTCGTCGACGTTGCCGCCGATGTCATCATCTCCCGTCTGTCCTCTCGCCGCGCCTGCCGCGATTGCGGCTACACGGGCACCAAGGCCGATGAGGTCTGCCCCAAGTGCGGCGGCGAGATGTATCAGCGCGACGACGACAAGCCCGAGACGATCGCCAACCGTCTGGACGTGTACGAGAAGAACACGGCTCCGCTGGTTGAGTACTATCGCGGGCAGGGCAAGCTGAAGATCGTCGACGGCACCGGTGCCATCGACGACGTCTACGCCCGTGCGAAGGAAGTCCTCGGTCTATGATCAAAATCAAGTCTGCAGAAGAAATCGAGCAGATGAAGAAGGCTGGAGCGCTGTCTAAGATGGCGCTCCGCCGCGTTGGGGCCATGGTGCGCCCCGGCGTCTCCACCTTCGAGCTCGATCAGCTCGCCGAGCAGATCATCCGCATGCACGGCGGCATCCCGGCCTTCAAGGGCTACGGCGGATTCCCCGGCACGATCTGCGCGAGCATCAACGATCAGGTCGTCCACGGCATCCCCAACCCGGATGTCATCCTGCGCGACGGCGACATTGTGTCCATCGACACGGGCGCCATTGTCGACGGCTGGGTGGGCGACAACGCGTGGACCTTCTATTGCGGAACGCCTTCCGAGGAGGTCCGCACGCTGTGTGAGATCACGCGCGACTGCCTGAAGGCCGGCATCGAGCAGGCCGTTCCGGGCAATCATCTTGGCGACATCGGGCATGCGGTCCAGACGCTTGCGGAGGATCACGGCTTCGGCGTGCTCCGCGACTACGTCGGCCACGGCGTGGGCCGCAACATGCACGAGGACCCCAACGTGCCGAACTACGGCAAGAAGGGTCGCGGCGTGAAGCTGGCAGCCGGTATGGTCATCGCCATCGAGCCGATGATCACGCTCGGCACTAATCACGTGACGACGGGTACTGACGGTTGGGTCGTTACGACGAACGACCATCTGCCTGCCGCCCACTATGAGAACACCATCGCGATTACGGATGACGGTCCGGTTATTCTGACGGTCGATGAGCGTGGGCCTTGGTGCTCTATGCAGGGTGGGGTTATGTAGCTCGGGTTCTATCCCGGGTGGCCTTGGGAACCCCCGACATGAAATCCTTTGCGCTGCGGGCAGTCCTGGCTCGCACGAAGGCGCCACTGGCGCCTTCGGCTCGTGCGGAACTTGCGCAAAAGATTTCATGTCGGGGGTTCTGCTGCAATGGGGGAATGTCCCCATAAAACTTTGCTTCTTGCGCCAGATGTTCGGGCACGTTCCGTGCCGCTCACATCTGGCGGTGCGCGGGCGGTGCCCGCGCACTCCTCCATTCCATTCGGTGACTGGGGGAGTAGCGACCCGTACATTCGCTTTAGCGGCCCGGGAGGTGCGCTCGATGCGCACCTCCCGGGCTATCCAGCCCTAAAGCAGTGGCGAGTGGCCTCGTGGGGGTCACCCTAGGTCCCTGGCTGGAGCCCTCGGTTCGCGCAAGTTCCGCACGAGCCGAAGAGCCTAGTGGGCTCTTCGTGCGAGCCCAGGACTGCCCGCAGCGCGAACCGAGGGCAGAACAGACGACCGGTGGGCATGGAATTGTGGAGCCATTACGAAATTGACCACCTCCACATGCTTTTTGTTATTATTCTCAGTTGCTGTCGTTTTCTAGAGAAAGTGATGCTGCGTTGAAGAAGGAAGATGCTATCGAACTCGAGGGTACGGTCACGGAGCCGCTGCCCAACGCCATGTTCCGCGTTGAACTCGAGAACGGTCATTCGGTTCTCTGCTCCATCTCGGGCAAGATCCGCATGAACTACATCCGCATTCTCCCGGGCGATAAGGTCGTCGTGGAGCTGTCTCCCTACGATCTCACCCGCGGCCGCATTACGTATCGCTACAAGTAGCGACCGCATCATACGGCAATCGCACGATCGCGAGGTTCGCTCAGCCTCTCGATCGCGTTTGCATGTATAGGCCAGCCTTCAGTTATTCACGCCTGCGGCTGGGCGAGTAGATACATTCCATTGTTTTGTAGTTTGAGCACTACCGAGAGGAAGAACGATGAAGGTACGTCCTTCGGTCAAGAAGATGTGCGATAAGTGCAAGATCATCCGACGCCACGGCAAGGTTCTTGTCATCTGCGAGAACCCCCGTCACAAGCAGCGTCAGGGCTAAGAGAGGAGACCAACGTTGGCCCGTATCAATGGTGTCGACCTTCCGCGCGAGAAGCGTGTTGAGATCGGTCTGACCTACATCTACGGCATCGGCCGCACCACCGCCACGAAGATTTGCAATGATTGCAACATCAGCGTTGACACGCGCGTCCGCGACCTCACCGACGAGGAAGTCGACGCGATCCGTAAGTACATCGACGAGAATCAGATCATGGTCGAGGGCGACCTCCGCCGTGAGCGCAACCAGAACGTTAAGCGTCTGATGGACATCGGCTGCAACCGCGGCCTCCGTCACCGCAAGGGCCTCCCTGTTCGTGGTCAGCGCACCCACACCAACGCTCGCACCCGCAAGGGCCCGAAGCGTCAGATCGGTGCCAAGAAGAAGAAATAAGGGAGACTGACTACCAATGGCTACTGCTAAGAACAAGCGTAATGCTCAGGCCGGTCGTATCAAGCGCTCCGACCGTAAGAACATTTCCGTGGGTCAGGCCCACATCCGTTCCACGTTCAATAACACGATCGTGTCCATCACGGACGCCCAGGGCAATGTCATCGCCTGGAAGTCCGCTGGCACCGTCGGTTTCAAGGGTTCCCGTAAGTCCACGCCGTTTGCCGCCCAGATGGCTGCCGAGGCTTGCGCCAAGATCGCCATGGAGCACGGCATGCACAAGGTTGCCGTCTTCGTGAAGGGCCCCGGCTCCGGTCGTGAGACCGCCATCCGCTCCCTCCAGGCCGCCGGCCTCGAGGTTTCGAGCATCCAGGACAAGACTCCCATCCCGCACAACGGCTGCCGCCCCAAGAAGCGTCGCCGCGTGTAACTCCTGAAAGGATCGATAAACTATGGCAATCGATAGGACTCCGGTTCTCAAGCGCTGCCGTCAGCTCGGGATCGATCCCGCTGAGCTGGGCTACAGCGGCAAGGAATCCAAGCGTCAGCCCAAGCGTCGCCGCAAGGAATCCGAGTATGGTATGCAGCTTCGCGAGAAGCAGAAGGTCAAGTTCATCTACGGCGTGCTCGAGAAGCAGTTCCACGGCTACTTCGTCCGTGCCCGTAAGATGAACGGCATCACCGGCGAGAACCTCATGAAGATTCTCGAGACCCGTCTCGACAACGTGGTCTTCCGTCTGGGCTTCGCCCGCACCCGCAAGGAGGCGCGCCAGACCGTGCGTCACGGTCACTTCACCGTGAACGGCCGTCGCGTCGACATCCCGTCCTACCTCGTCAAGCCCGGCGACGTCATCGCCGTCGGCGAGAAGTATCGTGACCTCCTCCCCATCAAGGAGGCCCTCATCCAGTCTGAGCGTTTTGAGGTCCCCGGCTGGCTCGAGGTTGATATCGAGAAGCTGTCCGGCAACGTGCTGTCCTACCCGGCGCGCGAGCAGATCAGCGGCGACATCAACGAGCAGCTCATCGTCGAGCTCTACTCTAAGTAGTCCTTTTGGGCTGCTGAAGCTGGAGGTAATACATGTCAGAATTCATTAGGCCCCAGGTTCAGGTCGAGGAAATCAACGAGACGTCCGCCCGCGTGTCCGTCGAGCCGCTTGAGCGCGGCTACGGCGACACGCTGGGCAACTCGCTGCGCCGTGTTCTGCTCTCCTCTCTGGAGGGCGCCGCGGTCGAGGCTATCCAGATCGATGGTGCTCAGCACGAGTTCATGACCATCCCGAACATGGTCGAGGATGTCACGGACATCGTCCTGAACGTCAAGGGTCTGGTGTTCCGTTCGCTCGGTACCACGGACGAGGGTACCGCGACCATCTCGGTTGACGGCCCTTGCGAGGTCACCGGTGCGGATTTCTTCATCCCGTCCGAGTTTGAGCTCGTCAACCCCGACAAGCACATCGCCACCCTCAACGAGGGCGGCCATCTCACCATGAGCATGCGCATCGGCTATGGCCGCGGCTACGTGTCCTATGAGGGCAACAAGCGCGACAACGATCCCATCGGCGTTATCCATGTGGACTCGCTGTACTCGCCGGTCCGTCGCTGCGCCAAGCTCGTCGAGGCGTGCCGCGTCGGGCAGCACACGGACTACGACCGCCTGGTCCTCGAGATCGAGACCAACGGCGCGCTCTCGCCGCGCGAGGCCGTCGTCCAGGCTGCTAACATCATCAACCAGCACATGGCTGCCTTCATGAACCTCGCGGACGCCCCCGAGGCTGAGGAAGAGGTTTCGATCTTCGCCCCCGAGACCACCAGCGACAACGCTGAGCTCGACAAGCAGATCGAGGATCTCGACCTCTCGGTGCGCTCGTACAACTGCCTGAAGCGCGCGAGCATCCACTCCGTGCGTCAGCTTGTCGAGTTCTCCGAGAACGACCTGCTCAACATTCGCAACTTCGGCGTGAAGTCCATCGAGGAAGTCAAGGACAAGCTCGAGTCCATGGGCCTGAGCCTGAAGGCTTAACGCGCCGTCATCTGTACCAGAGGAGACCATACCCATGCGTCATAACAGGAAGAAGGGCCTGAAGCTCGGCACCGACGCGAGCCACACCAAGGCCATGAAGAAGAGCCTGGCCCAGGCGCTCTTCACCAACGACCGTATCAAGACCACCGTTCCGCGCGCCAAGGCGCTCCGTGGTTTTGCCGAGCCCATCATCACGTGGGCCAAGCGCGGCGACCTGCACTCCCGTCGTCTTGCTATCGCCAAGCTCGGCGACAAGCAGCTCGTCAAGGAGATCTTCGAGAAGGCCGCTCAGGGCATGTGGGCCGACCGCGACGGCGGCTACACCCGCATCATGCGCCTCGGCACCCGTAAGGGCGACAACGCCGAGATGTGCATCATCGAGCTCGTGACCGAGCCCTGCGTGAAGAAGGCCCCCAAGAAGGCCGCCACGCCGAAGCAGGCTCCCAAGAAGGTCGAGGAGGCTCCCGTCGAGGAGACCGCCGAGGCTGCCGAGACCGAGGCTGCTGCCGAGTAACTTCGGGTGCATTCTTGATATTGCATGAAAGGGCTCGTCGCGAGACGGGCCCTTTTTCGTTTGTATAGGATTGGGTTTCGCGGCGTCGCCGCATTGCCGATACGGGAGGAGGAACGCGCGTGATCGAGGTTCGCGGTGCTTGCGTGAGCTACCGGGCGGATGAGCCGCCCGCCGTCGCTGACGTGACCTTGGATTTCGAGCCCGGGCGCGTGGTATCGCTTGTCGGCGCCAACGGCTCGGGAAAGTCGACGCTGGCTTCGCTTCTGTGCGCCATGCGCCTGTGCGATGGCGGTGCGGTGAGGGTCGACGGCATCGATCCCGCCGATGGCGCCAGCGCGCGACGCGAGGTGCGCCGGCGCGTGGGCCTGGTGCGCCAGCATCCCACCGAGCAGCTCGTCTCCACTGTCGTGTTCGATGAGGTCGCGTTCGGCCCCCGCAACCTGGGCCTGGGGCCCGACGAGGTGCGCCGCCGCGTGACCTCGGCGCTTGCGTGCGTGTGCCTCGACGGCTACGACATGCGCGACACCTCGTCGCTGTCCGGCGGCCAGCAGCAGCTGCTCGCCATAGCCGGCGTGCTGGCCATGGAGCCTTCCTATCTCGTGCTCGACGAGGCGTCCTCCATGCTCGATTCGTCCGCACGCCCTGCCTATCGCGCGCTCGTGGGGCGCCTGGCGTCCGAGATGGGGGTCGGGGTCGTCCAGGTGACCCACGATCCGCTCGAGGTGCTCGCGTCCGATCGCGTCGTGATCATGGACCGCGGCGGCGTCGCCTTCGACGGCACTCCTCTGGACTTGCTGATGGGGCAACCCGCCTTGTGGGATGCGACCGTGCTCCCGAGCGCGTCTGTAGAGGCGCTGAGACGCGTCTGTGCGCTTGGTTTTGACGGTCGCCCTTCTGCTACCCCGGAGGCCGCCGCAGCGTGGCTTGTGCGCGGGCTCGCGGCCGGACGCGTGTCTGCCGACGACGTTCGGGGGACGCTCGATGCGCTTGCAGGCGCGCTTCCGCGTGCCCTGTCCTCTGGCTCGGGTGCCGCCGCGGGGCTCTCGCTGTCGCACGTCACCTATGGATACGACAAGGCGTCTTACGTCCTGCGCGACATCGAGCTTGCGGTGGCGCCCGGAGAGGTCCTGCTTGTGGCGGGCCGCTCCGGATCGGGAAAGTCGACGCTGGCATCGGTCGCGGCGGGCCTGTTCGAGCCTGATGCGGGCGCGGTCTCCGTGCGCGGACGGGCCCCGCGGCCCGGGGACGCAGGTATCGCCTTCCAGCGGCCCGAGGACCAGCTCTTCTGTGAGAGCGTCCGCGACGAGCTCGCCTTCGCTCCGCGCAACATGGGGGCGGACGAGCCCGAGGTCGCCCGCCGTATCGAGCATGCGGCGAAGATGGTCGGTCTCGATGAGGCGCTGTTCGATCGGTATCCGTTCGACCTCTCGGGCGGGCAGGCGCGGCGCGTGGCCATCGCGTCGGTTCTGGCGCTCGACGCCGCGGCCTACCTGTTTGACGAGCCCACGGCGGGTCTCGACGCGGCGGGGCGCTCCCAGATGCATGCGCTGGCGCGCGCCTGCGCGGACGACGGCCGCGCCGTCATCGTGATCAGCCACGATCTCGAGGAATGGATGGCCGAGGTCGATCGCGTGGCGCTCCTGAGCGACGGGCGCATCGCATGGATGGGGACTCCCGGGGAGCTTTCGCGTGATCGGGACGCCTTCGGGGCGGCATCGATGGAGCCCCCGCTCAACATCGCGCTCGCCCGGCTCCTTGAAGATGCGCTGCAGGGAGGTGCGCGATGATGAAAAAGCCCCTCTCGCCGCTCGGCTCGTTCGTGGCCCGCGATACGCCGGTCGCGCGCATCGACGCGCGCGTCAAGATCGTCTTGCTGCTCGCGCTGACCGTGGCCGTGTTCGCCACGGGGGCGTCACCGGTGTTCGCCCTGTGGGCGGTGCTGCTCGCCGCATCCGTGCGGCTTGCGCGCATGGACGTTGCCGCGCACCTGAGGGCGCTCAAGCCGGTCGCCTTCATCTTGGCGTTCACGCTGCTGGCGAATGCGGTGGCGCTCGACGGCCACGGTGACATCGCCCTGTGGGGCGGCTTCGGGCTGGACACGGCGGGCGCCCTGCGCGGTTTTCTCGCCATCGCGCGCATCGCGCTGCTGCTGGGGTTCTCGCTCGTGGTCTCGGCCTCCTCGACGCCGCCACAGCTGGCCGACGCCTGCGTGAGCCTGCTGTCGCCCCTGGGGCGCCTGGGCGTTCCCGTGTCCGATGTGGGCCTCATGCTCTCGCTGGCGCTGCGCTTCATCCCCATCGTGTCCGAAGAGTTCTTTCGCGTGCAGCTTGCGCAGCGCTCGCGCGGCGTCGACTTTTCGGGCGGAAGCATCCTGCATCGGATACGGGCGTGGGCGTCGGTGCTCACGCCGCTGGTTGTGAGTCTCTTTCGGCGCGCCGACCGGCTGGGCGAGTCCATGTGCGCCCGATGCTATGCTGAAGGGGGCCAGATCAGCGTGGAGATGCCGCCGGTGCCGGCTCGCGACCGCCTGGTGCTTGTCTGCGGCCTTACCGTCTGCGCGCTGGTACCGACTCTGGCGTGGCTGCTGTAGGGGGGGGGCGCAGCGGCGCCCATGGCCCGCTGGACCCTCGACGATATGACCGATACTCACGATACGCGGGGAGGCCGCATGGAACCGATGGATACCGCCGAAGATCTGCGCGCGGGCACGCTCGTGTTGCGTCTGGGATACGACGGAAGCGCCTATTCGGGGTTCGCCGAGCAGGTTGAGCAGAAGACCGTGGCAGGGGAGGTCCGTCGTGCGCTCGAGACGTTTCTGCGCCGCGAGATCGACCTGACCTGCGCGGGCCGCACCGATGCCGGCGTGCACGCGATCGGCCAATACGTCAGCGTCCCCGTCGACGCAGCGGAGCTCGAGGTTACCCGAACGCGCTGGATGCGCGCGTTCGCGGCGCTTCTGCCGCACGACATCGCGGTGAGCGAGGTGTACCACGCGGCACCCGGCTTCTCAGCCCGCTTCGACGCCCGTGCACGCACGTATACCTACCGCATCGCCACGGGGGACGCGCCGCCGCTGCTGACGCGCTCGGTCACCTGGTGGCACCGGTGGTCGCTCGACGTCGACGCCATGGACGACGCGGCCCAGCGCCTGGTGGGGGAGCGCGATTTCAAGAGCTTCTGCAAGACGGCGTCGGCGGTGGGCAAGCCCACGTGCCGCAACGTCATGGACGTCTCGTTTGCCCGTGAGACGAATCTGGGCGAGGAGTGCCTGGCGTTCACGATCAAGGGGAACGCGTTTCTGCATTCCATGGTGCGCACGATCGTGGGGACGCTCGTCGAGGTCGGCTGCCATCGGCGCGAGCCCGCGTGGATCGATGAGGTGCTCGCAGCCTGCGACCGCGCCGCCGCGGGCCCCACGGCTCCTGCGTGCGGACTGTGCTTCAAGGGTGTCGACTACGACAAGGACGCCCTCGTCGTGTGCCCGTAAGGGGTGTTCGGCTATCGGGCCGGCCGCCGGTGCCCGTCCCCGATGGCCGGCCCTTCCTCCATGGATCGCCCCAAATTGCAGAAAGTGTGGCGGCGCGATGTGCGCCATTTGAAGCTTGGCCGTCCTGGCCGTCATGGCCTCTCGGCTCGCATTACGGGTGGTACCATGACCAAAAGATTGTTCTCCAGGAGGCTGACGTGGGTCATCGTGCATCCAGGCGTCCCAATGTATCCGTGGTTCTGGCGGCCAGCGATGGCGCCGATCATCTTGTGCGGGCCGTGGAGAGCGTTCTCAACCAGTCGTATTCCGACTTCGAGCTGCTGACGGTCGACTGCGCGTCGCATGACCGCACGGCCTCCATCCTTTCCAGTTTCCATGATCGAGATATCCGCGTCGAGGTCATCGAGCGCGATGATTCCGCGCTCGCCTCGGGTGTTGTCGAGGCGCTCGACCGCGCACGCGGTGCCTACGTGATGTTCGTGCGCCCCGAGGACTGGCTCGCCCCCAATGCGCTGGGCAACCTGGTGGAATTCGCCGAGGAGCATCGCCTCGACATCGCGGCTCCCATGCGTTCCGATGACGTCTGGGACGCGAGGGACCGCTCCTCGAGCTCGCAGCACCGTCGCGCTGCCGCCTGCGTGCTCGATGGTCGCGACGAGGTTCGCCATGGGATGTCGGACCTCTACGAACAGGGCCTGCTCTCTCAGGCGACCGGTCTTTTGATCGAGCGGATGCGCGCCGTCGATCACCGGCTCGCGCTTGCCACCGACGATGAGGGCCTCGGCTTCGTCATCGCCTGCCTTGAGGATGCCGAGCGCATCGGCGCCTGCGACACGGCGTGCTATCATCGCGTCGCGTTCGGCAAGAAGGGCCAGCGCACGTTCGACCCCGCCTTCATGTCCCGCTGCGCCAACGAGCACACCCAGATGATGGGGCTCGTGCGCCGCTGGGGCCTCGATTGCGACCCCGACGTCGTGGTTCCGCTCCATCGCCGGCATGTGCGCCGTCTGATCGAGTGCATCGACAACACGACGGTCGGAAAGAGCCGCGTGTCGTCCATCGAGCGCCTGGGCCGTGTGCAGGAGATGCTCAACGCGGAGGACGCGCGCGCCTCGCTGGCGGCGGTCAAGCCGGCGGCGAGCGACTTCGGCATCATGTACAAGCCGATGACGCAGGGCAATGCGGCGGCGTGCTGCATGGGTTCCCATCTGCGCGAATTCGCGCGTCAATCGCATCTGCCGCTGTTCGCCCAGCGCTGAGAGGCGCTGCGGCGCGCCTGTCTCAGCGCCCTTATCGATATGCGTAAAATCAGGCTAAAGTCGCGGAACTATGCATCAAAACGCGTAATCCCGCCGTTATATGGAGTATTGAGTCATAACGGTTAATTCGCGCGCCGCCCGTCTCTCATGGACGTGCATACGACTAGAGTAGTTATGCGAGAACATGAGTAGAGGGGACGGCTTCATGGCAAAAAAGCGCAACGGGCGTCAAGACGCGATCCGAGAGATCGTCCGCAACAAGGAGGTCAGGACGCAGCGCAACCTGGTCGAGGAACTGAAGAACGCCGGGTACGAGTGCACGCAGGCGACGGTTTCGCGCGATATCGCGGATATGGGCTTGAGAAAGCTGCCCGAAGGCGTCTACGTGCTCGCTGAGGATCTGCATCTGCAGCGCATGGTGTCCGAGCTCGTCGTCGACGTGCTTCGCACCGGAAACCTGGTGCTCGTGAAGGCGCAGCCGGGCACGGCGTCGGGTATCGCGGCGGCGATCGATGCGGCGGAGCTGCCCGACGTGCTGGGGTCTCTCGCCGGCAACGACACCATTCTGGTCATCGCGCAGACCGCTGAGGACGGCGAGCGGCTCGAGGGCATGATCTCCAAGCTGAGGAGCGTGCGCAAGTAGATGATGGTCGCAGCCTTCCATATCATCCTGTTCGCACTGCTCATCCTGCTTCCCGTGGCGCTTGTGGTGCTGCTCGTGTGCTACTACAGGCGCACGCACTGAGGGTGAGCTTCGGGGGTCGCTTCCTGCAGCTCAGGCATCCAGGCGTCCGTCATGGGATCGATCGCCGCGAGAGCAAACAATCGGCGTTTCCCTAGTCAAAAGAACGAAAAAGAGCGGGGCCCGACGAATCGCTTCGTCGGGCCCCGCTCGCGGTTCTAAGCCGTTGTCGAGGGCGTGGTCGGATCGGGATCCGGCTCGGGTTCAGGCTCGGGCTCGGGTTCCGGTTCGGGCTCCGGCTCCGGATCGGGGGTCGTCGGGCTCGGCGGCGTCGTCGGCGGCGTGGGCGTCGAGGGCGAGCCGGTGTTCGGCGTCGACGGGGACGACGGAGATGACGGGGACGACGGCGAGGAGGGCGACTCGGGGGAGTCGGCGGTCTCCGGCGTCTCGGGCGTCTCTGCGGTCTCCGGAGTCTCGGCGGTCTCGGCCGTCTCGGCGGTATCGGTGCCGCTGACGTTGCCGCCCACGAAGTCCCAAGAGCTTGCGGGCTTGTAGTCGGGGGTGTCGCCGGTCGGGAACTCCTCGCGCGCAACGCCGGCAAGCGCGGTGTTCATGAAGGTGCGGAAGATCGGCAGCACGGTGTTGTAGGTGTGCAGCGACGAGGGCAGAGGCGAATTGGACTGGGAGTTGCCGATCCACACGGCCACGGAGAGCTGCGGGGTGTAGCCGACGAACCACAGGTCGGTGGCCTGGGAAGACGTGCCGGCGGTACCGGTCTTGCCGGCAACGGGCTGGTTGATCTCGTACGGGTAGCCGGGGGCGCCGGAGCCCTCGCCGACCATGACGCCCTCGAGAACGCCCGTCACGGCCTCGGCCTCGCCGGCGGTGAGGACCTCCTCGGGGCTGTCCTGGTGCTGGTAGAGGATCTCACCGTCACGGTTCAGGATCTCGGTGACCGCCACCGAGTTGCGATGTTGGCCGCCGGCCGCATACGTGCCGAACGCCTCGGCCATCTCGAGCGTGGAGCAGCCGACGGAACCGCCGGTGAGCGTCATCGACGGCGCGTGGGAATCGAGTCCGGCCTCCTCGGTGTTGATGCCGAGCTGCTCGGCCATATCGATGATCTTGTCGTTGCCGATGGCGAGGGCGACCTGCACGTAGCCGGTGTTGGACGACACGGCCGTCGCGCGCGCCAGCGTGGAGACGCCGTAGGAGTAGCCGCCGTAGTTCTGCAGCGTGTAGTCGTCGGTGATCTTCATGGGCGAGCTGCAGTTGATGAGCGTGTCGGGGCTCATGCCCTCGTTGATCGCCGCGGCCAGCGTGATGCCCTTGAACGACGAGCCGGTGGAGCGGCGCAGCGTGGCGTAATTGATGTGGTTCTCGTCGGCATAGTAGTCACGGCCGCCGACCATGGCCTTGATGTAGCCGGTCTTGGGATCGATGACGGTCATGCCCACGTTGAGCTCGTCGACGCCCAGCTCGTTCACGTACTCGAGCGCGGCCTGCTCGGCCTGCTGCTGGATGGTCGGGTCGATGGTGGTCTTGATGGTGAGGCCGCCGGCGAACAGCACGTCGGTCGCGAACTCCTCGGTGAGCATGCCGCGCACGTACTCGACGAAGTAGGGGTAGGCGTACATGCCGTTGTCGGGCTGCTCGGTCACGTTCAGCGCGAGCTGCTCGGCCGCGGCGGCGTCGGCCTCCTCCTGGGAGATGACCCCGTTTCTCACCATGCGCGACAAAACGATGTTGCGGCGCTGGATCGCGAGGTCCGGGTTCACGGTCGGGTCGTACTGCGAGGGCGCGTTGGGCAGGCCGATGAGCAGCGCCGCCTCGGCGAGGGTGAGGTCGGAGGCGTTCTTGGAGAAATAGGTCTGGGCGGCCGCCTGAATGCCGTAGGCGCCGTGGCCGAAGTAGATGGTGTTGAGGTACATGGTGAGGATCTCCTCCTTGGAGAAGATCTTTTCCATCTGCAGCGCGATCCACGCTTCGCGCACCTTGCGCTCGATGGTGTTGTCGAACTGCTCCTCGGACAGGATCGTGTTGCGCACGAGCTGCTGGGTGATGGTCGAGGCGCCCTCGGAGCCGCCGGTGAGCTGAACCACCACGGCGCGCATGATGCCGACGACGTCGACGCCATGGTGCTGGTAGAAGCGCTCGTCCTCGGTGGCGACGGTGCCCTGGAGTACGTAGTCGGAGATCTGGTCGTACTCGACGATGTCGCGGTTCTGTACGTACAGGCTCGCGATCTCGTTGCCGTTGGCGTCCAGGATGGACGTGGGCTCCGACACCATGTAGTTGTCCGCGTCGGTGTAGTCGGGAAGATCCGACAGCCACCTGGAGACGTTTCCGACCATGCCCACGCCGAACGCGACGCAGAAGATCAGGAAAAAGGCGAAGAAGGAGCCGAAGATGACGGGAAGCGTATGCGTCTTGGCGCGATGACGTGTTTGGCGCTCGCGAGGACCCATGTGATGACCTCCAACCGAAATGGCTTAGCATAGATGCTCATACATTACCGCAAGACCCTGGCGGGTGCTGTCGTGTATCCTGAGCGGTGTCAAATTCCAGACCGTTTGCATACTGCCTTAAGGCTGGCAGACGTGCTGCTTCAACCTGTTGTCGAAGGAGGGGCGAACGACGTGAGAAGACCCGTGCCCGAGCTGCTGGCCCCTGCGGGGTCGGCCGATGCGCTGTTCGCGGCGGTCGCCGCCGGTGCCGACGCCGTGTATACGGGGCTCGGCGCCTTCAACGCGCGCGCCGCCGCCCGCGATATGGATCCGGCCACGTTCGCGCGCGCCTGCCGGGTTGCCCACGACCACGGCGTGCGCGTCTACGTGACCGAGAACGTCTATCTGCGCGAAGGGGAGCAGGCGGCCGCCGTCGACCTGGCGCGGCGGGCCTTCGCCGCGGGCGCCGACGCGCTGATCGTGGCCGATGCGGGGCTGGCCCGCCTGGTGCGCGAGCAGGTGCCCGGGCTCGAGCTGCACCTGTCGACGCAAGCGGGCGTCATGTCCGCGGCGGGCGCGCGCCTCGCCGCCCGGGAGCTCGGGGTCGAGCGCGTGACGTGCGCCCGCGAGCTCTCGGTGGCCGAGATCGCCGGGCTGTGCGCCGAGGGCGTGCCGGTCGAGGTGTTCTGCCACGGCGCCATCTGCATCTGCTATTCGGGGTCGTGCTCCTTCTCGGCCCTGCGCCGCGGGCGCTCCGCCAACCGGGGCGACTGCACGCAGCCCTGCCGCCTGTCTTATCGCCTCGAGGACGGGCGGGGGCTCCCCGTGGCGCAGGACGTCGGCGAGCGCCTCCTGTGCCCGCGCGACTACTGCTCGATCCGCCATCTCGCCGAGCTCGCGGACGCCGGCGTGGCCGCCCTGAAGATCGAAGGGCGCATGAAGAACCCCGACTACGTGTACAACGTCGTGCGCACCTACCGGACGGCGCTCGATGCGCTGGCGTCGGGGGAGGCGCTCGACGATGGCGCCCTGGACGAGCTCGAGGTCCAGCTCGGTCGCTCGTTCAACCGGGGGTTGACCGATGCGTACCTGCGCGGCACCTCCGGCGCGGAGCTCATGAGCTTCGAGCGCGCCATCAACCAGGGCGTGCGCGTGGGGACCGTGGTCGAGCGCGGCCACCACGAGGTGGTCGTCGAGCTCACGCAGGCGGTGGAGGCGGGCGACACGCTCGAGATCCGCACCGTTCTGCCCCCGGACGCCCCCGCCGACGTGCCGCGACGCTTTCCGCTCGTGCCCTGCGAGGTGTCGGGCGCGGCAGGCGATCGGATCCGCGTGCGCTGCAAGCGGCGCGTGGGCACGGGCAGCCCCGTCCACCTGACCGCGAGCTCCCGCGTGCTGAGCGAGGCCCAGGCTGCCGTGGCGGCGCTGCGCGCCGAGGCAGGGCGCCTCGAGGCCCCCGTACCGGTGCCGCAGCGGGAAGGCGGCCCCGTCGCGGCCGTGCGCGAGCGCCCGTCGGGCGCGGGCGGCGGCGCGCCCGCGCGGATCGTGGCGGCGGCGACGCCGGAAGACGCGCGCGCCCTGCTCGCCGACGGCGGCGTCGACGAGGTCGCGGTCCACGCGTATCGGATCGCCGAGGATCCCGGCTGGGAGGAGCTGCTGGACAGCTTGACGGTCGTGCTCGACGAGCCGTGCCGCGTCTCGGACGAGCCCCGCGTGCGCGAGCTGTGCGCGCGGGCGCGGGCGGTGGTGTGCCGCAACCTGGGCGCCATCGAGCTTGCGCGCGAAAGCGGGGCCGCGTTCGAGGTCGCGGCGCCGGTGTCGGCGACCAACAGCGCGACGGTGCGCTGGCTGCTCGATCTCGGCGCCCGGCGCGTCTGGCTTCCCGACGAGCTTGCGGACGACCAGGTGCGCGCGCTCGTGGACGCGGCCCCCGCCGGCTCGTGCGGCGTGCGCGTCGCCGGCTCGCCCGAGCTCATGATCTGCGAGCACTGCCTGCTCACGGCCGAGGGGCCCTGCGACGGCGACCATGCCGCCTGCGCGCGCCGGTCCGCTGCGCGCTATCTCGTGGAGGCGGACGGCACCCGTCTGCCCGTCGCCGTGGACATCTGGGGACGCACGCGCATCTTCGATGCCTACCCGCAAGATCGCCGGGGCCTGGCGCACACGCTTGCCGCCCGCGGCCTCGGCGCCGTGTTCGTCGACACGGTCCCGGTTTCTGGATGGGTTGAAACGAACACGTTCCCAACCAACCCAGAAACCGTCACTTCGTCAAGAATGGGTTGAAACGAACGCGTCCCCAACCAACCCATCACCCGGTGGAGTTGCAGCGCATCGTGCGTCCGGGGTGCCCAAACCGCTCGATTCCGCGCGTTTTGCCGGACCGGAACTGGCAAAATGCATCAACGGTTCCCTATGATTCTCGAATCGTGGTCAATTTACCCATCGAACCGGGAATCATGAGGCTCGAGGGGCGTTCTCGCGGCCTCTGATGTCCTTCTTCAAACTGACAAAGGAGACAAGATGGCCATAACGACAGATTCAACGAGGGGAGATTCCGTCCAAACGGGCGCCTCGACCGCCCCCGCGCACTTCAAACGCCCCGAAACGCCCCGGTTCGATGGGCATATTGACCACGATCTCGAAATCATACCGCCCGACGCCTCGGGTTCGGCCCCTCGCCTGGGATGGCGCGCCGTCTACCTGGCGTCGGCGGCGGCGCTGGTGGTCCTGCTCGTCGCCGCGCTCGTGCCGCTTCTTGCCATCTGTCCGTACAACCACAGCTTCGCCGACGACTGGCACTACGGTGTCGATGCGCATCTGGCGCTGCAGGCGGGCGGCAGCGTGATAGACGCGATCGGCGCCGCGCTGCAGGAGGCGCACGACACGTTTTTCTCCTGGCAGGGCACCTATTCGGCCATCGTGCTCATGGCCTTGCAGCCCGGCGTGTTCAGCGAGGCGCTCTACGGGCTCGGCGCGGTGGGGATCCTCGCCGCGCTCATGCTCGCGACGTGGTACTTCGCCTCGGTGCTCGTGCGCGACGTGCTCGACGCCGGCCGGCTGCCCCTGGTCGCGTTCGCCAGCCTCATCCTGTTGCTGCAGATGCAGCTGCTCCCGAGCCCGGTCGAGGGCATCTACTGGTACAACGCCGCGATCTACTACACGTTCTACCACGCCCTCATGCTCGTGATGGCGGGCCTCTCGGTGCGCCTGGTCCGCGGCCGTACGCGCAAAGGCCCGCTTTCCGGTCGGGGCTCTGCGGTGCGCGCGGTCGCGCTGGTGCTGCTTGCGTTCGTGGTCGCCGGCGGCAACTTCGTGACGGGCATCGTGTCGGCGCTCCTGCTCGGCGGGGCATGCGTCGCCGCGGTGCTCAAGGCGCGCGGGAGGCTCAAGTTCATCGTGCCGGCGTTCGTGGTGTTCGTCGCGGGCTTCGCGGTGTCCATGGCGGCGCCCGGCAACGCGGCGCGCCAGGCGTCGCAGTTCGCTGGCGACAACCTCGGCGTCGTGCTCACGCTTGCCAGCAGCGCCCTGTCCGGCATGGAGTACGTCGTGCTGTGGTCGAACGGCTGCCTCGTCTGCGCGCTTGCGGTGGCCCTTCCCTTCATGGTGCTTGCCGCCAAGCGCTCGACCTGCTCGTTTGCGCGTCCTCTGGCGGTCGCCGGCCTGTCGCTCGCGCTGTTCATGGCGAGCTTCACGCCCACGTTCTACTCGATGGGCAACGTCGGGCCGGGCCGCGTCCAGAACATCCGCTACGACCTGTTCGTGGTCCTCGCGTTCATCTGCGTTATGTGGGCGGTCGGCCGCATCGTCCGCCTGGCCGAGGCGCGCGCGGCGGATACGGGGGAGCGCGCGGCGTGGCCCCGCCTGTTCTCCAGCCCGCGGGCGTATGCGGCTTACGTGCTCGCCTGCCTGCTTCTCATCGTCGGCTCGGTCGGCGCGCTCGCGCTCGACAGCCGCCATGCCGACGACCTGACCTCGGTTTCCGCCGCCCGCTCGCTGCTCTCCGGAGAGGCCGCCGCCTACGACCGCGAGGTCTGGGAGCGCTACACCATCATCGAGTCGAGCGACAGCGACGAGGTCGACGTGCCGTATTACACGGTCGGCCCCAAGGTGCTCTTCATGGGCGACATCTACGACAACATGGACAACTACATGAACTATCGCCTGGCGCAATGGTTCGGCAAGAAGTCCATCCTCGCCTACCACGGCCAGCTGTGACGTCCGCCGCGCGTCGGGTGTGATAGGTTGACGTATTTGCGCCCCCGTTCGCGCAACTCCGCTACACTGAAACGGTTGCATGCGAATGAGCACCGCCTGAGGTGGCCGCCGGTTGCCGGGCGAGGGTGCTAGAGACTTAGGAGGACGCAGGTATGCTGCCAGTTGATGAGCAGATGCGCATCATCACCTCGGGCGCTGCACAGATTGTGCCCGAATCCGACCTCAGAAAGAAGCTCGAGCGCGGGGTGCCCTTGAACATCAAGCTCGGTGTCGACCCCACGAGCCCCGATCTGCACCTCGGCCACGCCGTCCCGCTGCGCAAGATGCGCCAGTTCCAGGACCTCGGCCACAAGGTGACCCTCATCATCGGCAACGGCACCGCCATGATCGGCGACCCGTCCGGCAAGAACACGACGCGCCCGCAGCTGACCCAGGAGCAGGTCGAGGCCAACGCCGCGACCTACGTCTCGCAGGCCATGAAGATCCTCGATCCCGAGAAGACGACCATCGTCCACAACGGCGACTGGATCCTGTCGCTCGACCTCAAGGGCATGCTCGAGCTGTGCTCCAAGTTCACGGTCGCGCGCATCCTCGAGCGCGACGACTTCACCAAGCGCTACCAGAGCCAGACGCCGATCGCCCTGCATGAGTTCCTCTACCCGGTCATGCAGGCCTTTGACTCGGTGAAGATCGACGCCGACGTCGAGATGGGCGGCACCGACCAGCTGTTCAACCTGCTCGCCGGCCGCGAGCTCATGGAGAAGATGGGCATGGAGCCCCAGGTGGCGCTCACCATGCCGCTGCTCGAGGGCACCGACGGCGTGCGCAAGATGTCCAAGAGCTACGGCAACTACATCGGCCTGACCGACGAGCCGGCCGATATGTTCGGCAAGACGATGTCGATTCCCGACGAGATGATCGGCAAGTACTACCGCCTGGCGAGCTCGCTGTCGCCCGACGAGGTCGACAAGATCGAGGCCGCGCTGGCCGACGGTTCCGCCGACCCCTATGAGCTCAAGCGCGCGCTCGGCCGCGACCTGTGCGACACCTACCACGGTGCCGGCGCGGGCGAGGAGGCCGAGGCGGCGTTCGACCGCGTGTTCAAGCAGTCCCAGCTGCCCGAGGACATCGCCGAGATCCATGTCGACCTCGAGGTGAACGACGAGGGCAAGGTGTATCTGGCGGGCGTGCTGAAGGATGCCGGCCTGGCTCCTTCCGCCGGCGAGGCGCGCCGCCTGATCGACGGCGGCGGCGTCAAGATCGACCAGCAGCCGGTCGCGCCCAAGTCCTACAACGTCGACCCGGAGCTGCTGCACGCCGGCGTCGTGCTGCAGGTGGGCAAGCGCAAGTTCGCGCGCCTGGTGTAGCAGCGCGGCGTCAAGTCCGCCGACAAGCTGAATCCCTGGAGCGGGTGCCGAGAACAATCTCGGCACCCGCTTTTTCATAACTAGCACAAGCATGCAAATTCGGGGACGTACCTTCCGCGTGCACTTTTGCAAATTCGGGGACGTACCTTCCGCGTGCACTTTTGCAAATTCGGGGACGTACCTTCCGCGTGCACTTTTGCAAATCGGGGACACCCCTTGGGCGTGAACGTTTGCATGGGCCGCTGTAAGACCGTCGTGGATACGTCGGTTCCTGCGGGCCGGGCAGCCCGGCCGGCGTCATCCCAGCAGCGCGATGGAGGCGATGGGGCCCAGCAGCAAGAGGGCGAAGGGGACCAGGTACTTGCGGGGATGGCGCCACAGATCGCTTTCGGCGGACCAGCCGCGCACCGGGCGGAAGCGCTCGAGCGCGGCGCTCGCGCAGGCGGCGGCGCCCGCCATGAGGGCGGCGAGCACGGTAAAACGCGCATCGAGCCCGTGTGCCAGCGCCCATGAGGCAAGAAAGAGGCCGTCGGTGGCGAGAAAGACGCCAAAGAGCATGCCGGCGTAGGGGATGAAGAACATCCGGCCGGAATCGGGCAGCATGGCAAGCTCGTCCGAGAGATCGGGCTCGCCGGATGCGACCGTGCACAGGGGCGTGTTGATCGACAGGATCGCGAGGCCGATGGGGACGCCCATCACGGGTCCGATATCCCCGAGCAGCAAGGGGAGCGCCAGGGCCATCACGGCGAATCCCGCCGTGTTCGCCAGGATCGAGCCGCTGGACATCAGGCGGCGCGCGATGAGGACGCACGCGCTGCCCCGTGAGGAGCCCGGCGCGCTCGCCGCGAGCGCGCGTCGCGTCCGGAGGGAGAATCCTCGCAGCGGGCAGCCGAGGGCACCGCGGATCGCGGCGATGCCGAGAAACGTGGCGCCGCCGACGACCGTGCCGATCCCGCACCCCGCGATGCACGTCTGCGCGGGGGCGCCGAGCGCGGTCAGCGCGGCGGCGAGGGGGACGAGCTTGGTGAGCGCCCCGTGCGCCAGGGCGGCGGCCGCGTATCCGGCGATGGCATCATGCGGGGTGACGGGCAGGGCGCACACCGCCTCCATCTCGATGGCGGCGGCGCGGGAGCTCCAAGACGCGATCGCGTCGGCCGCCATGGCCACGGAGGTCGCGGCGAGCACGACCGCGGGGGCGATGTTAAACGTCGGGTTCAGGCTCTGCGCGGCCAGGTAGAGTGCAAGCGCCGCGACGAGCGGGCCGATGACCGCTTTCGGCCCTCGTCCGAAATACATCTGCATGAACGCCCTACAGCTCGTCATGGCCCAGCACGCTCCTAATCGATGCCGGCGAGATCTCCTCGCCGGAAAACGTCTTGCGTGTGCGCCCGGCGCCGTCCGTGCGCTCGAGCACCAGCACGCGGTCGCAGGTGAGGCACACGCTCTCCAGCACGTGCGAGGAGAACAGCACGGACCCGTGCTCGCGGTAGCCTCGGATGAGGCGGTACAGGTACTCGGTGCTCTCGAAGTCCAGCCCGTTCACGGGCTCGTCGAGGATGAGCAGGTCGGGGGAGAGCGCGAACGCGGCGATGAGCGACGCCTTCTTGCGGCTGCCGAGCGACAGCTCCCGCAGGGGCGTCTCCACGTAGCGTTCGAATCCGAAGCCCTGCACGATGCGGGAGCAGTCCGCGAGCGGCGTGCGGTAGGCACGAAACACGAACGACAGGTACTCGAGGAAGGTGAAGTTGCCGAAGGCCCGCTCATCGGAAAACACCATGATGCGGCGGCGCTTCACGGCGCGGTCCGTGAGGCCCACGCGTCGTCCGTCGAGGCGGGCCTCGTCATAGCGGCAGGTGCCCAGCACGCCGGCGATCGCCTTGAACAGGGTCGTCTTGCCCGCTCCGTTCATGCCGATGACGCCGACCACCTCGCCGCGTGCGATCGAGAGCGCGACGTCCTCGATGACGGGGTCGGCCGTTCCGTACCACGCGGAGAGCCCGGAGATTCCGAACAGCTCGGAGGTCTCCATGACTAGCGCCCCTCGCGGTCGCGGCGGGCGGCGATGCGCGCGCCCTGGGCCATGATCGCGGACAGGGAGCCGCAGAGCAGAAGGCCCGAGACGTTCATGGTCGCCAGGCAGATGAGCGCGGCGATGCCGAGGATGATGGCGATGGCGATGCGGATATAGACGTGGCGGCTCATGGGATGCTCCTTTTGTCTGGTTCCTGCGGTGCATCCCGAGCATCGCAAAAGAGAGGGCCCCGTGCATATTTGTCCGTGAATCGCAGGGTATTGTCCGCGAATTGCGGGTGGGTTTTCGTCCGTTCGGGGGGGCGGGTGCGCTCGGCACGAAAGCGCTAATCGCGCACGCCGTCGAAGCACATGGTCGCGATCGCGCAGAAGCTGTCGTCGGTGCTGGTGAGCGACAGGCTCCCATCGTAGCGGTCGAGCGTCGCCTCGACGCTTTTCAGACCCCAGCCGTGATGCTCCGCGTCCTCCTTGGTGGTCGCGATGCGGCCCTCGCCGTCCGCCTCGACCGGCCCTGTGGCCGTGTTCTCGACCTTGATGATCACCATGTTGTTCACGCGCCTTGCCGTCAGGCGGACGGTGCGCGCACGGCCCTCGGGAACCTGCGCGGCGGCTTCGATGGCGTTGTCCAGCAGGTTTGCCACCACCGTGCTGAGGTCCGCCGGTCGGATGCCGGTGTTGGGAGGCAGGCAGACGTCGAAATCCGCGGCGATGCCCAGCTCGGCGCAGCGCGCCTGCTTGAGGGCGAAAAGATGGTCGATGGCCGGATCGCCCGTCCACGCGGCGCTGCCGCCCGCGTCCTGCGGCCCTACGAGCGCGTCGATGTAGGCGCTCACGGCGGGCATGTCGCCTGCGCGCGCATAGCCCTTCAGGGTTGCCAGGTGGTTGCGAAAATCGTGGTAGAGACGGGAATTCTGCTCATACGACTCGCGGAGCGTGCGGTAGTTGCGCTCGAGGAGCTCCGCTTGCGCCGCCGCGGCGTCTGCCAGGCGCTGCTGCTGGGCCGCATGGGCGTTGACGGCGTTTATCGGGTAGAGAAGGATGAGCGTGGCGCAGATCACGAGCCGGACGGGCGCCCCGGCATCGCCCGCCGCGCCCGCCTCGCCTATGGTCGCTACGGTGAGTGCAAGGCAGGCGACCGCCGCGAATCCCAGGCGCTTCAGGCCCGGGGTCGACAGCGGCGTCAGGCGGTCCGATTCGCCGGCGGGGTCTTCGCCGGACGCGCTGAGGGCGAGCGCGAGCGCCGACCCGATGACATGGGGCAGGACCGGGTCGAGATGGGAGAACGCGGCGGGGGCGGCTGCCGCCAAGGTATCGCCGCAGGTGAAAGCGGTGGCCGCGGCGGCGTAGGCGGCAAGGATCGACGCCTGGGCGCCGCGGCGGGAAAGCAGGATGAGCCCGATGGCGAGCGCGACGGCAAGCGCCGCCTCCCCCGAAAGGGGCAAAGAGCCGATGAGGTCCACGGCACCCGCTATCGCGCCCGCGACGGCGCCGAGGGCCGCGGCGATGAGCCGCTGGCGCCTGTCGGTTTCAAGCAGGGC
Source organism: Collinsella ihumii (assembly GCF_030385545.1). NCBI lineage: Bacteria > Bacillati > Actinomycetota > Coriobacteriia > Coriobacteriales > Coriobacteriaceae > Collinsella > Collinsella ihumii. The sequence continues at coordinate 289,130 of NZ_JAUEIQ010000001.1, forward strand.
GAGCGCGGCGGGGGCGGTCAGCGCGCCGAGCGCCGCGAGCAGCGCGACGTGCGCGACGAGGGGCGCGCTCATAGCTTCGACCCCCAAAAGACGGCGAGCGCCCGCTTCGTCTCCTTGAGGCGCCCGCGGCTGATGGGCAGCTCGGTGCCGTCCAAAAGGAGGGCGGACTGCCCGCGCACGCGCTTGACCTTCGTGAGGTTCACCACGATGCCCCGGTCGATGAAGATGAACTCATCGGAATCGAGGGCGCAGACCAGCTCCTGCAGGCTCATGCGCACGCGCGATTCCGATCCCGCATGGTGGATGACGCAGTCTTTGCCGCTGCGGTCGATGTAGTCCATCGCGCGGTAGGCGATGCGCTCCATGCGGCCCGCGCGCTCGAATGCAAACGAACGGTCCGCGTCGACCGCGATGATGCGCAGGGCGTCGTCGAGCGCGCGCGGCAGGCGCTGATCGATGTCCGATTTGGGGACGTAGCGAAACACCGAAAGCTCGAAGGCGTCTATGGCGTATTCGGTGTGCGAGGTGATGAAGATGATCTTGGCATCGGGAAGATGGGGCTTGATCTGCGCGGCGAGGTCCATGCCGTCGACGTTCGGCATCTCGATGTCGAGAAGCAGCAGGTCGAAATGGGTCCCGTCCTCGATGATGTCATACAGGAGCGCGTCGCTGCGCGTATAGGGAACTACGTCGGCCTGGAGGTGCAGGCGCGCTGCGCTGGAGCGCGCCTGCTCGCTCGAGCGCTCCAGCGAGGGCTGCTCGTCATCGCAGACGGCGATCTCGATCATGTGGCTCACCTCCCAATGAGGCGGACGGTCGTGCTATAGCATAGCGCTGATTCGAGGGCGACGTGACGAACGCGCCCGATGCGCTGTTTGCGCGGGATGTGGCCCCTTTTGCGTCGCCTGGCGTGCGGGGCGGCTCTCACGGTAAGATGGAGATACGGTACGTGCTGTGAGAATGCAGCAGAAAGGGGCGCGCGGCATGTCATCTACGCAGTTGCAAGGCATCATCGACGCGGCGGAGGGGCGCGTGACGGCGGATACGCTGTTCACGAACGCCCAGATCGTGGACGTGTACGGCCATCGGGTCGTTTCCGGTCGGGTGGCGGTGAAGGACGGGGTCATCGTGGGCGTCCTCTTCGATGGCCGTGACGACGATGCACGCTACGACGCCGAGCGGGTCGTCGACTGCGAGGGACGCTATCTCTGCCCGGGTCTCATCGACGGCCATCTGCATATCGAGTCGTCAAACATCCGCCCGGCGGAGTACGCGCGCATGGCGCTCGCCCGCGGCACGACGACCGCCATCGCCGACAGCCACGAGATCGCCAACGTGTGCGGCCTCGACGGCCTCGCGTTCATGATCGCCGACGCCCGCCGCGCTCCGCTCGACATCAAGTTCATGATGCCGTCTTGCGTGCCGGCGCTGCCCGACGAGCAGGCCGGCGCCGAGATCTCGGCGGCCGACATGGAGGCGTTTTTCGCAGAGCATCCGGGCGAGATCTTCGGTCTGGGCGAGATGATGAACATGCCGGGCGTGACGGGGGCGGATTCGGAGACCTGCGCGCGCATCGATGCCGCCCGCCACACGGTTACCGGCCTGACCGACGGGCACGCCCCCTTGGTGTCGGGCCTCGACCTGAACGCATACGCCGCGGCGGGCATCATCGCCGACCACGAGTGCACCCTGCCCGAAGAGGCGCTCGACAAGCTGTCGCGCGGCATGTACATCATGCTGCGCGAGGGCACGTGCAGCCATGACCTGGAGCAGCTCGCGCCGCTTCTGATCGAGGACCCCGCGCGCTCGCGGCGTTGCTGCTTCGCGACCGACGACCGCGCGCCCTCCGATGCGCTGGCGACCGGCATGATCGACAATGCCTGCCGCCTGGCGATCGAGCACGGCATCGATCCGGTGCGCGCCATCTCCATGGCGACCCTGTCGGCGGCCGAGTGCTTCGGTTTCGATCACGGGATGGGCGATGCGCGCGAGCGTCGCGGCGCGGTGGCGCCCGGCAAGCGCGCGGATTTGCTGCTGCTCGATGACCTGACGTTTGCCGAGGCCCCTGCCGCCGTGTATGCGGCGGGCGTGCTCGTCGCCGAGCACGGGCGCTTCGTGGGCGAGATCGCCCCGGCAAACGATGAGGTCCGTCGGCTTGCCGACGAGCTGCGCGGCTCGGTGCATCTGCCCGAGCTCTCGCTCGACGTGTTCTCCTATCCGTTCCGTCCGGGCGAGGCGGTCATCGACGTCATCCCGGGCAACGCCGTGACTGGGATCGCGCATCCGGAGTCGGCCGACGGGCTGCGCCGCATCGCGCTCATCGAGCGCCACGGGCGCGGCTGCTTTGCGCAAGAGGCCGGCGCGGACGGCGACGGGCCCGCGGGGTTGGGCCTTGTGGGCAAGCATATCGGATGCGGATGGCTTCGCGGCTACACGATCACGGGCGGCGCCATCGCCTCGACGATCGGTCATGACTCGCACAACATCTGCGTGGTCGGCGACAATCCGGAGGACATGCTTGTCGCCGTGAGCAACGTGCACCAGGGCGGGCACGTTCTCGTTCGCGACGGCGAGGTCGTCGCCCGCATCGACCTGCCGCTCGGAGGGCTTATGAGCGAGGGGACCGCCGAGGAGGTCGCCCAGGACCACGAGCGCTTCATGGAGCAGGCGCGCGCTATGGGCATCGAGCCCCCGCTCGATCCCATCATGGGCGTGATCTTCCTGCCGCTGCCGGTCATCCCGACGCTGCGCATCCGGCCCGAGGGCATGTTCGACGTCACGACGTTCTCCTACGCGAGCTGACGTCGCGGGGGCGACATCGGTCGCATCAGCCTACAGATCATGATTTCGGGCGGCCGCACGGCCGCCCGATTTGTTTGCGCGCGGAGTGCCCGCAGCCTGCTTGCGGCCTACAGGATGCGCACGCCGGCTTTCTCGCAGCGCATCTTCAGCTCGTCCGGCAGGTCCCCTTCGGTCACGATGACGTCGAGGTCGCTGATATCGCAGAACGTGAACGTCGATGTGCGGTCGACCTTGCTCGAGTCGAGCAGCATGATCCGCGTGTCGGCGCGCGCGATGGCGACCCGCTTGAGCTCGGCCTCCTCGTCGGAGCCGCAGGTGAACCCGGAATCCGGGGAGTAGCCGGAGGCGCCGATGAACACTTGGTCGAAATGCATGCGCGAGACCTCGCGCACCGCTCGGCTCCCGTGCAGGCACATGTTGAAGCGGTTGAGCGCACCTCCGGGGACGATCGTCTTGATGTAGCTGTACTTGCCGAGTTCCAGCACGTTGTAGATGCCGCAGGTGAACACCTGGAGCTGCACGTCGGGAAGGCTCGCGGCAAGCGCGGCGACCGTGCTGCCCGAGTCGAGGTAGACGTGCGTGTTCGCCGCGATGAGCCCCGCCGCCTTGCGGGCGATGGCGCCTTTTGCCGCGACGTTTCTGCTGCGGCGCAGGTCGATGAGGCCGTCCGCGCCGACCGCGGTCTCGATGGAGCGCACGCCGCCGTAGATGCGCACGAGGCGGTGCTCGGCGTCGAGCGCCTTGATGTCGTTGCGGATGGTCATCTCCGACACCTCGGGGAAGGCGTCCTTCAGCTGCGTGATGGTGGCGCTGCCCTGGTTGTTGACCAGGCGCACGATGGCCTCGCGGCGTTCGTTCATCATGGGCGTGTCCTTTCGGTTCTCATTGAAATTCTAAAAGACCTCTCGAGTATTCGCCTCGTTTTTCAGAAAAGACTTTAGAAACTACAATTAAAGTTTGAGAAAGATGCTATAAACACTTGCTACAGTCGCTAAACAGATATAAATTCTAAAGTGTCATATAGCTCTCAGCGATCAGAGGGAGACTGATTGTCATGCTCGAGCCGATGCGGGATCTGCTCATCGAGGCGAAGCGGGGCGGATATGCTGTCGCGGCGCCCAACGTGTACAACGAGGAGAGCGTCAAGGCGGCGTTTCGCGCGGCCGAGGAGCTCGACGCGCCCATCATCCTCGACGTGGGCTTTGCCATGGATATCGAGGTGACCGGCGATATCGCGCGCTTCGTCGGGGCGCGCCACCCCAGGATCCCCTGGGCGCTCAATCTCGATCACGGCGGGCCGTTCGAGCACATCATGCGCGCCATCCGCGCGGGGTACAGCTCCGTTATGGTCGACCGCTCGACGCTTCCGTTCGAGGAGAACGTCGCCCAGACCGCGGAGGTCGTGCGCATCGCCCATGCCGTCGGCGTCTCGGTCGAGGCGGAACTCGGGCATGTCGGCGTGGGAGCGGAGTACGAGCAGACCCGCGACGCCGGCCTCACGCGCCCCGAGGAGGCGTCGGCGTTCGTCGAGCGCACGGGCGTCGACTGCCTCGCGGTCGCCGTGGGCACGTCGCACGGCACCTACAAGGGCACGCCGCATCTCGAGTTCGACCTGCTCGAGACCCTGAGCGGCATGCTCGATATCCCGCTCGTGCTGCACGGCGGCTCGGGCACCGGCGACGACAGCCTGCGCCGCGCCGTGAAGACGGGCGTGCAGAAGGTGAACCTGTACACGGAGCTGGGCGAAGCGTGGTTCGATGCGCTCGAGCGCGAGCTCGCCGAGCGCGCGCAGGCGAGCGTCAAGAAGAAACCCGCCCAGGTTATGGAGGACAGCTGCCGTGACGGCTATCAGCAGAAGCTCATGCACTACATCAGGCTGTTCGATTCGGCCGGCAGGATCTGATACCGCCTTCGCAACCGTTGTGCGCCGCCGGGCGTGAGGTCGCGGCGGCAGAAAGGGGAGACCATGAAACCCATCGTCACCGAGACCCGCGCGGCCATCATCGCAGGCGTCCGCGACGCCCGGATCGTCACGCGCCGCCTGCGCGACCTCGCTCCGCATGACGTGCTCGTCAAGATCCTGTCGTGCAACCTGTGCACCTCGGAATTCGGTCTGTGGAGCGGCAAGCGGACAAACCGCCCGCTGCCCATGACGTTCGGCCATGAGTGGGCGGGCGAGGTGCTCCAGGTCGGCGAGGCGGTGCGCGGCATCGAGCCCGGCGATTTCGTGGGCGGCTCGCACGAGTACGACCCCTATTCGGACGAGGCCCGCGCGGGTCGCACCTCGGAGGCGCCGGGCGTGAAGTCTTACGACACGCAGTGGGACGACGGCTACTTTGGACGCTACGAGGGCTGCGCCGAGCATGTCGTGCAGTCGCAGGAGTCCATCTACAAGTTCGCGCATCGCATCCCGGCTCCCGAGGCGGGCTTCCTGGAGCCGCTCGCGACGGTGGTGAACGGCCTGCGCAAGATCGACCCGCACGAGGGCGAGACGATCGTCGTGATCGGCGCGGGCACCATGGGCGTGCTGAACGCCCTCGTGGCGGCGCGCAGCGGTGCGCGCGTCATCGTGACCGAGGTGAGCCCCGAGAAGGTCGGCGTGGCCGAGCGGCTCGGGCTCGAGGTGGTCGACGGCTCGGCGTGCGACGCCGTGGAGGAGGTCCGCCGCCGCACCGGCGGGCGCGGGGCCGACAGCGTCGTGATCGCCGTGGGCCTCACGCTCGCCGACCAGCAGGCCTTCGCCATGCTCAAGAAGTTCCACGGCAAGGTGCTCTTCTTCGCGGCGGGCTACCCCGCGCCCGAGGTCGGCGTCGACGTGAACAAGATCCATTACGGCAAGATGGAGCTCTACGGGACCCTCATGGCCGACTACGTCGACTTCAAGGAGTCGTGCCGGCTTCTGGGCGAGGGCATCATCGACGTGTCGACGCTCGTGAGCGCCCGCTACCCGTTCGACGACATCACGGCGGCCTTCGAGCACGCCGTGCAGCCCGGCGGCTACCGCACCGCCGTCATCATGGGGAAGGAGTGACAGATGGCCCATCAATTCACCGTGCCCGGCCGCATCGTGACGGGAGAGGGCGCGCTCGAGGCGTCGCTTGAGGTGCTGCGGTCGTTCGGCACGCGCGCCTTCGTGGTATGCGACCCGCTGATGGTATCGCTCGGCAATCTCGAGGTGCTGACAGGCGCGCTCGCCTCGGTCGGCATCTCGTGCGAGGCGTTCAGCGAGATCACCGGCGAGCCGACCGACGAGATGGTCGCGCGCGGGGTCGAGCGCGCCCGCGCCTGGCCGTGCGACATGTACATCGGGCTCGGCGGCGGCAGCCCCATCGACGCCATGAAGGCCATCGCCTGCATGGTCGCCCTCGACGCGGATATCGACGACCAGATGGGCGCCGAGATCGCCTGCGACCGGCCGCCGCTCGTGGCGATTCCCACCACGGCGGGAACCGGGTCGGAGGTGACGCGGTTCACCATCATCAGCAACACGCGCGATGACGTGAAGATGCTGCTCGCCGGTCCCTCGGTCATGCCGGACGTCGCCATCGTGGATCCGCGCTTCACGCTCACGGCGCCGGCCGACGTCACCGCCAACGCGGGCGTGGACGCGCTGTGCCATGCGCTCGAGGCGGCGACGTCGAGAAGGATGCAGCCGATGAGCTACACCTTCTCGGTCTCCGCCATCAGGCGCATCTTCGCGAACCTGCCGGCGTGCTGGCGCGACGGGGCAAACGTGGGGGCGCGCGAGCAGATGGCCATCGCCGCGACGGAGGCGGGCATCGCCTTCTCGAACGCCAGCGTCACGATCGTGCACGGCATGAGCCGGCCCATCGGCGCGCTGTTCCATGTGCCGCACGGCCTGTCGAACGCCATGATCGTGCTCGAGTGCCTGCGCTTCGTGGTCGACGGGGCCTATCCGCAGTTCGCCGCCGTCGCGCGCGATGCCGGCGTGAGCCGCGCCGAGGACGATCGGGCGGCCGCCCTGGAGCTGCTCGACGCGCTGCAGGGCCTGCTCGAGGAGCTGCGGATCCCGACGCTGCGCGAGCACGGCATCGATGAGGCCGCGTTTCGGGCGCAGATCCCCAAGATGGCGGCCGACGCCATGGCGAGCGGCAGTCCCTCCAACACCATCAAGCCGCTTTGCGCGGCAGACCTCGAGGCCATCTACGATCGCCTTATCAGCGCATAGGCGCCCATGGCGTCATCCGGCGCGAGCGCAGCCGGTCTGGCGCCGCTGTGCGCCACGCGCGTGTCATGGAGACGTAAAGGTATGGTCAGACAGCCCGGATTCCTGTTAGGTCCGGGCTGTTTTTGGGTAGGAAGCCCCACAGTGTGCTAAAGGATAGGAAATGAAGGGAATGCCCCTATGATCAAACTCATCGCATCCGATATGGACGGCACGCTGCTCGACGAGCGCAGTCAAGTGCCGCCCGAGACCTATGACCTCATCCGCGCGCTGCGCGAGAAGGGCGTGCGCTTCGCCGCCTCCTCGGGCCGTCGCTACGATCGCCTGTGCGAGTTCTTCGAGCCCGTGGTCGACCTGATGGATTTCGTCGCGTCCAACGGCGCGCAGGTGTATGCGGAAGGCGAGCTCGTCGACCGCGAGGTCTATTCGCACCTGGCCATAAAAAGGCTGGCGCGCACCGTCGGCATGTTCGACAACCTGCACCTGGCGCTGTTCGACCGCACGAAGTCCTACCTGCTCGACGACGAGGGCAAGTTCGTGCGCGAGGTCGACAAGGACCTTCCAAACGTCGAGCGGATCTGGGAGCTGCCGAGCGCCGAGGTCAACATCATCAAGGCGAGCGTGTTTTGCGACGACGGCGCGGTGATGGATTACGCGTACGTGCTGTCGCGCGAGCTGGGCGACGAGTTCGTGTTCGCGCCTTCGGGCAATGCGTGGATCGACGCCATGCAGGTGGGCGTGTCGAAGGCGACCGGCATCGCGCAGCTCATGGACCATTACGGCATCGCGCCCGAGGAGGTCATGGCCTTCGGCGACTCCATGAACGACTACGAGATCATCCGTCTCGTCGGATGCGGCTGCGCGATGGCGAACGGCCGCCCCGCCCTGCGCGCCGTGGCGGATCGCGTGGTCGGCTGCAACCGCGACCATGCCGTGCAGGCGGAGCTGCGCCGCGTGCTGGAGAGCTTGAGCTAACTGAAAAAGGGGGCCGAATAGATAGGCGGAGGGGCGCTGGCCGACGACATGCACGGCCAACGCCCCTTCATGTGTTCAAACGAACCCGTCCCCAACGAACCCATCAGCAGGTGCTAAGGCGTTCGAGGATGACGCTGGCCACGCCGTCCTCGTCGTTGCTCGCGCAGCACATGTCCGCCGCCTCGCGCACCTCGGTCTCGGCGTTCGCGACGGCCACGCCGAGACCCGCAAGCTCGATCATGCTCATGTCGTTGAAGTTATCGCCGAACGCGACGGCATCGGCAGCGCTCATGCCCAGCTGATCGCACAGCCACGCCATCGACGCCGCCTTGGACGCATCCTTGTCCATGACCTCTATGTTCATGGGGTAGGAGCGGGTCACGGTGATGTTGTCGACATGGCGGAGCGCCTCGACGATGGCGTCGCGGTCGCTCGGGTCGTACCAGTACATGGCGAGGCGCTCGAGCGTGTCGACGCGCGCGATCGTCTGCTCGGGCTCCTCGTCGACCGGCGTGCGGTTCCAGCGCATGGATGCGAGCGTGCTCGGGTCCGGGACGAACTCCGCCATGCGGTCGTACAGGTCGCGGCGCAGGTAGCTGTGGCCGTCGGCGAAGATGTCGAACGTCACGTCGTGGTCGCGCGCGATGTCCCAGACCGCAAGGGCGCTCTCGGGCGCCAGGGGGACCAGGCGCAGCGCGGTGGCCGCGTCCGCGGTCTTGTTCTCGGGGTCGAGCCTGCTGACGACCGCTCCGTTCGAGCTGATGGCATAGTGCACCGCCGGGTGGCCGAGCACCTCGGGCGGAATGCCCACGAGCGCGCGCCCCGTGCAGGGGACGAACTCGATGCCGCGCGCGGCAAGCGCGTCGAGCGCTTCCAGGGAGCGTACGCTCACGGCCTTGGTGCTCGTGAGGAACGTTCCGTCCATGTCGGAAAACACAATCATGGCGTCCCTTTCGTAAGGCGCGCGGGGGCTGCGCGGACCTTTTGGCTCTACAGGCGGTACATGAAGTTGAAGACGTCCTCGCGCTGGACGGTCACGGTGACGCCCGAGAGCTCGCCGGCTTCGGTGAGCGCGCCCTGCAGCTCGTGGAAGTCGAGCTTTGAGGCGGAGATGTCGGCAAGCATGGTCATGGTGAAGATGTCGTCGAGGATGGACTGGGTGATGTCGCGGATGTCGACGTTCGCCTCGCCCAGGACGCGCGTGACGCCGGCGACGATGCCCGGACGGTTCTTGCCCAGCACGGTGATGACGATACGGTTGGATGCGGTCTCGGCCATGGGGGACCCTTCTCTTATGCGGTGAATATGCGACCCCATTGTACCGATTGGCGGCAACGCGTGCGCGCACGGCGGGCAATGTGTGCGAGACATTGTGATGAAGCGTATGAGGGGGGGGTGCTGGGTAGGATGATAAGTAGTCGAGCGATGGGAGGAGCCATGGAGACGGTCGGAATTTCATTGGCGCAGATCGTTCTGGGCGTGCTTGCGGTCGCGCTCGCCGCCGCGGGCGCAATCCTGCAGAGGAGACACGGGCATGTGTACTCGCAAGCTTTGCTGCAGCGCTGGCCTCGGTTGTCCTGACGGTCGTGTACTTCAAGTGCGAGGCCGAGACGGGCGACCTCGCGGCGATTCTCGACACAGCCGATGCGTTCGTGCTCTGCTCGGTCGTGCTGGGCGTCATCGTCCTCGCGCTCGATGCGGTGGCGCTCGCACGGGCGGGACGGCGGGGCTGACGTGCGGTCCGCGCGCCTGCATGCAGCGTTGCGTGTGCCTTTTGTGGCCATGATGCGGATGTGGTATTCTAGGCAGGCTGTTTTGTCTTGGTCGGAAACCAAGACACCCCTTATGTCCTGATTGGTAACCAGGACAACGAAGAAGAGGAGCCCTGCCATGAAGTCTGGAATCCATCCGGAGTACGTCGAGTGCACGGTGCGCTGCAGCTGCGGCAACACCTTCAAGACCCGCTCGACCAAGTCCGAGATCGTCGTCGAGCTCTGCAATGAGTGCCACCCGTTCTACACGGGCCAGCAGAAGTTCGTCGACACCGGCGGACGCGTTCAGCGCTTCGCCGACAAGTTCGGTGGCGCCGCCCAGGCCGCTCTCGAGCGCGAGGCCGCCAAGAAGGCCGCCCGTGCCAAGAAGGCCGAGGAGGAGCAGGCCAAGCGCGCTGCTGAGCGTGAGGCCAAGGCCGCTGCCAAGGCCAAGCGTGCCGCCGAGTTCGAGAAGAAGGCTGCCGCCGAGGCCGCCAAGGCCCCTGCTGTGGCTCCCGCCGAGGAGACCGCTGCTGAGGTCGAGGCCACTGAGGCCGCTGCCGAGTAGCATCTGCTGCACAAGCTTCGAGCTAAAAAGGGTCCCGCCACGCGGGACCCTTTTTGCAAATCGGGGACGCACCTTCCGCGTGCACAAGTGCACGCGGAAGGTGCGTCCCCGATTTGCACTCTTATGGCTCGCGGTTTTCCTTTGGCTTGCGTTCCTTGGCGGTGAGCTCGTTCGCGTCGAGACGGAAGATGGCGACCCGCGCGAGCCCCTCCGGCGAAAACGATGCGGCGGAGCCCGGGGCGGCGTGCTTCATGATGCGCTCGAGGGCGCACCGGCGCTCGGTCTCGTCCTCGACCGCGCGGACGGTGCCGTTTCCCATGATGCTTGCATAGGAGCGCGAGTATGCGCAGCTGTAGTCACCGACGATGTTGCCCCGGTCGCAGTCGAGCTCGAACGCGACGGGCACCCCGCGGTCCCCGCCCGCATAAAACGCGTCCGCCTTGCGGCCCTCGCGCGCGGAGTGCAGGTAGAAGCAGGGGAGCGCCTGATCGGCCTCCCACACGTAGCCGAAGTTCACCGGGACGATGAACATCCCTTCCGCATCGACGACGCCGAGGCGCAACACCTGGCACGCCTCGATGATGGCGCGTATCTGCGCGGGGTCGGTGACGGCGCGTTTGCCGAGTCGCATGGGGCGCATGGTTCCTCCCTGGTTGTCGCGGAGCACGATTACTCCATGGTAGCGCTTCGTTGATGGAGTGAGACGCTCCGAGTGCGGGATGGATCGTGCAGCCCCCTCGTGAAGGCGTCAGGGGGTCAATGACACAAACTGGGCAGTTTGACACGCTAAAGGGGTCAGCAGAAGCTGTTAGCGTGCCAAATTGCCCATTTTGTGTCATTGACCCACCTTGGCTGACCATTCCCGATGCTATGTGGCGGCGCGACCGCGTGTTCGCAGCGTGGGTGTTCTGGGGAACGCGTCGAGCACATGCCGCCGCTCGGCTGCCTTATTCGAAAGCAACTATAATGGAGGCTTGGTAATCCACACGACAAGGGGACATATGTCTGTTCGATTCCTTTCCCTGCGAGCGAGTCTCGCGGTTACCTGCGGCCTGATGCTCTGCGCGACCGGGGCCCTCGTGCCCGTTTCCGCTTTCGCCGCCGATGAGACGGCTCCGGCGATCGGCGCGCCCGCGCCCGCAGATGCGGAAGATGCCGCCGACGACCTGCCGGCAGGCGACGATTCCGCTGGCGACGCCGACGCGGAGCTGTCCGGCTCCGATGACCCCGACACCGACGGCGGCTCCGATGCGGTCGATCCCGAGGATCCGGACGCGCCGGGAGATGCGGATGATCCGGGTGATCCAGAGGATCCGGATACACCCGAGACTCCTGACAATCCCGACAACCCCGATCAGACCGGACCCGAGGCTCCTGCGGGAGGCACCGGCTGGTCGGCATGGGCGGGCGAGCGCTACTGGTACGACGACGGCGTCATGGCCCGCGACAAGCAGGTCTACGACCCCGAGACGGACGCCTGGTACTGGTTCGACGCCGACGGCACGATGGCGACGGACAAGGACGTGTTCATCCCGGTGTCCAACGAGGACCGCTCCCGCGGCAAGTGGGTGCGCTACGACGGCGAGGGCCACATGGTCAAGGGGGAGGACTTCCGCTACGGCGGATGGTATTACCTCGATCCGATAACCGGTGAGATGGCCAAAGGTTTCCGCTATATCGAGCAGAGCCAAAAGTGGGTGTTCTACGACTACACCACCGGAAAGATGCTCTACGGCGAGCAGGGTATCGACGGTAGCTGGTACTACCTCGACGAGGTGACGGGCGCGGTGACGTACGGCTGGCGCTACCTCGCGTCCCAGAACAAGACCGTGTACTACTCGTGGCCCGCAGGAACCATGGTCCACGGGGATTGCCTGATCGGCCAGACCTGGTACCGCTTCGACCCCTATACCGGCGCGCTCGCTGGCGGCCAGCAGCGCCCTTCCACGACGATCCCCGCCGGGTTCGCGTCCGCGCTGCCCCTCGACACGCTGCTGAGCTCCGAGGGGGTGGACTCGGTGCGCATCCTCGGCGACAGCATCATGGCCGGTCTGGGGGCTCCCGGGTTCGTCCCGGGCTCCGAGAACCTCCTGTTCTCCCTCGATGGCGAGTCGTATTACGAGCCGTCCGCGTCGGTCGACTGCGCGGCGAACCGCCTGCGCTCGGCGCTTGCCGCCCGCGGTGCGACCATGGTGAACGCAAGCGTGAGCGGCAGGGGGAGCATGAACTTCTTCAACCGCTTGGGCGAGGACGCGCTGGGCGATGAGGACGCGGCCATCGTCATCTTGGGCACCAACGATCGCGGGGCGTACGACCGCACCGAGACGCTGACGGATTTTCGCAGGTATGCCGAGGAGCTGCTCACACGCGTGGCGGAGCGCTACCAGGGCCGCATGATCGTGCTGTCGAGCATGCCGGTCGTGCGCGAGACCTACAACTTCTCGCTCGCCGAGGTCTCGAGCACGCTGAGGTCGCTGTGCTCCGAGCACGGCTGGGCATTCGGATCGCTCTACGATGCGTACCGCTACGTCGCCTCTGCCGAGGGGTTGCCGCTGGAGGCCTTTTATACCGACGGCACGCATCCCAACCGCCTGGGGCAGGAGGTCCTCTGGAGCGCCCTGAGCCAGGTGCTGAAGATGTAGGGATGCGCCGACCGACCCGCCTCGCACGGCATGATGCCCTGCGAGGCGGGTCTCGGCGATTTTAGGGCGCGTCTCGCCCGGCGCCTTCGGTGCGCGGCGGACGCGCGGTATGCTTATCCCATTGTGTCGGCTATCGGGTATCGGTGCGGAGGTGCGGGTACATGGCGTCAAGCATCTTCAGGGAAAAGAGCCTCAAGCGCATTTCTTCCTCAGAGCAGCTCAACGATTACATCAAGGTGTCCCAGCCGAGCGTCTGGATCGCCTTGGCCGCCGCCGCGGCCTTTGTCGTGGCGGTGCTCATCTGGTCTGTTGCGGGCACGGTGCCCACGAGGGTGGAGGCCGTGGCCGTGGAGGACGGCGGCGGGCTCACATGCTACCTGTCGACCGAGGACGCTGCGGACGTGGCTCCCGGCATGACGGTGGAGCTCTCGACCGGCGAGCACGGCGCCGTCGCTGCGGTGGACGACCTGCCGCTTTCCGTCGAGGAGGTCTCGCAGAGCCTGACGAGCGACTACGCCCGCGACAGCGTGGTCACGTCCGACTGGAGCATCCCGGTTCAGATCGATGTCGACGGGGCGCTCGAGCCGGGGCGCCTCTACCAGGTCTACATCACGACGGGCTCGGTGAGCCCCATATCGTTTTTGCTGAGCAGCTAGGGGAGGGCCATGGCGAACACGATCGCGCGCGTGCCCATCATCATGCAGATGGAAGCGCTCGAATGCGGCGCCGCCAGCCTGGCCATGGTGCTCGCATACTACAGGAAATGGGTCCCGCTCGAGCAGGTGAGGCTCGACTGCGGCGTCTCGCGCGACGGCTCGAACGCCGCGAACCTGCTCAAGGCCGCGCGGGCCTACGGGCTCGAGGCCAAGGGCTATCGCTTCGAGCCTGTGGCGCTGCGCGAGCACGGGCAGTTCCCCTGCATCCTCCACTGGAACTTCAACCACTTCGTCGTGCTGTGTGGCTTCAAGGGCGACCGCGCGGTGCTCGCCGATCCGGCGCGCGGCAGCGTGACGGTGACCATGGAGGAGTTCGACCAGGCGTTCACGGGCATCTGCCTCATGATGAAACCCGGGCCGTCGTTCGAGCCCGGCGGAAAGCCCCACAGCGTGCTCGGGTTCGCGCGCGAGCGCCTGCGCGGTTCGGCGCCGGCGTTCGCCATCGTCATCGCGACGACGCTGCTCGTCACCGCGACGGGTATCATGACCTCGGTGTTCTCGCGCGTCTTCACCGACCGCATCCTCACGGGCGACAATCCCGACTGGCTCTATCCGCTGCTGGCGCTCATGGCGGGCGTCGTGGTGGTCCAGGCGGCGGTGAGCATCGTGCGGGCCGTCTGCATGGAGCGTATCGAGGGCAAGTTCGCCATCGTGGGCAACGCGACCTTCATGTGGCACGTGCTGCGCCTGCCCATGGAGTTCTTCTCGCAGCGCATGGCGGGCGACATCGCGTCGCGCCAGGCGACCAACGCGACGATCGCCTCCACGCTCATCTCCGCGGTGGCCCCGGCGGCGCTGAACCTCATCATGCTCGTGTTCTACCTGGTCGTCATGCTGCGCTACAGCGTGGTCCTGACGGTTGTGGGTCTGGCGACGACCGTCATCAACGCCGCGGTCGCGCGCATCGTCTCGAACAAGCGCACGAATATCACGCGCGTGCAGATGCGCGACGAGGGCAAGCTGGCGAGCACGACCGTGGCGGGCATCGAGATGATCGAGTCCATCAAGTCGTCGGGCGCCGAGAACGGCTTCTTTGCGCGCTGGGCCGGCTATCAGGCGTCGGTGAACTCCTCCGAGGTGCACGTCCATCGCGTGAACCAGCTTCTGGGCGAGATCCCGACCCTCGTCCAGGGCATCGCCAACGCCGTGGTCCTCGTGATGGGCTGCGCGCTGATCATGTCGGGCGAGTTCACGCCCGGCGCGCTCATGGCGTTCCAGGGCTTTTTGGCCTCCTTCCTGGCACCGTGCCAAAGCCTCATCGCGACGGCGCAGAGCCTGCAGGAGATGCGCACGAACATGGAGCGCATCGAGGACGTGATGGACTATCCGGTGGCGGTCGACCCCGAGCCGGGAGAGCGCTCGGTGCACGACGTCCGCGTGTCGGGCGGCATGCCGAAGACATCCGTGACCTCGGGGGACGTGCGCGACCTTGCGCAGGCTGGATCCGGCCCCGCATCCGCCGCGGCATCCGACGCGGAGGGACTCTCCTTCGACAAGCTGTCCGGTCGCCTCACCATGGAGCACGTGACCTTCGGCTACTCGCGCCTCGCCGCCCCGCTCATCGAGGACTTCAGCCTGGACCTCAAGGCGGGCGGCAGCGTGGCGTTCGTCGGCCCCTCCGGCTGCGGCAAGTCGACGCTCGCCAAGCTCATCTCGGGCCTGTACGAGCCGTGGGAGGGCGCGATCCTATTCGACGGCAAGCCGCGCGAGGCATATATGCGCGAGGTCCTGACCGGGTCGCTTGCCGTGGTCGACCAGGATATCGTGCTGTTCGAGGACACCATCGCCAACAACATCAAGATGTGGGACAGCTCGATCGAGGACTTCGAGATGATCATGGCGGCGCGCGACGCCCATATCCACGATGCGATCATGGAGCGCGACGGCGGCTACAGCTACAAGATCCTCGAGGGCGGCCGCGACTTCTCCGGCGGCCAGCGCCAGCGCCTGGAGATCGCGCGCGTGCTCGCGCAGGATCCGACCCTCATCATCATGGACGAGGCCACCAGCGCGCTCGACGCCAAGACCGAATACGACGTCATGCGCTCGGTGCGCGACCGCGGTATCACGACCATCGTCGTGGCGCACCGCCTGTCGACGATTCGCGACTGCGACGAGATCATCGTGCTCGATCGCGGGCACGTCGTCGAGCGTGGGACGCACGAGGAGCTGTACCGCGCGGGCGGGCTGTACACCACGCTGGTCACGAGCGAGTAGGGGAGGCGAAGATGGGACTGTACGACGAGCAGATCAAGCAGCGCAAACGCAACGACGAGAAGCGCTTCTCCGACTCCTTCGCCGACCTCGCCTCGGTCATCATGGGCGAGAAGGCCGCCGCCAAGACGCTGAACGAGCAGGAGAAGGCCACCAACGCCATCGGCGAGATCCTCAAGTTCTTCCATGCGCCCGCAGGCGAGCTACCCGCGCATCCGGGCGGCATCGACGACCAGATCGAGTACCTGTGCCGGCCGTCGGGCATCATGCGGCGCACGGTTGAGCTCGAGGGCGGCTGGTATAGGAACGCCTCCGGTCCCTACCTCGGCTTTTTAGAGGACGGGTCGCCGGTGGCGCTCATCCCGCACGGGAACGCGGGCTACCGGTATTTCGACTGGGGCGAGCAGCGCACGGTGGACGTCGACGCCGCAAGCGCGAAAAGACTGCAGCGCGAGGCCATCTGCTTCTACCGGCCCCTGCCGCTGCGCGAGCTCGGCGTGGCCGATCTGGCACGCTTCGCCCTCGACTCGTTCACGCCCGCCGACTACGCCATGATCCTCGTGGCCACGGGCGCCTCGACGCTGCTCGGATTCGTCACGCCGGTCATCACGCAGTTCCTTTACGGCACCGTGATCCCCGTCGGCGCCTCGACGGCGCTGATGTCGACGCTCGTGCTGCTCGTGGGCATGGCGCTGTCCTCCTCGCTCATCAACATCGTGCGCAGCGCGGTGCTCGCGCGCATGCAGACGCGCCTTTCCGTCTCGATCGAGGCGGCGGTCATGGCGCGCGTCCTGTCGCTGCCTGCGTCGTTTTTCAAGCGCTACGGCTCCGGCGACCTCGCGAGCCGCGTGCAGGGCGTGCGCCAGGTCTGCACGGTGCTGTCCGACATGGTGCTGACGGTCGGCTTGAGCTCGGTGTTCGCGCTGGCGTACCTTGTCCAGGCCATCGGGTTCGCCCCGCAGCTCGTGCTGCCGTCGCTTATCGTGACCTTGGTGAACATCGCGATCGTCGTGGTGTCGGGCCTCGTCAAGGCCTCCTTTGCGCGCCGCCAGCTGCAGTATTCGGCCAAGAACTCGAGCGTGGTGCTGGCGCTGATCGGCGGCATCCAGAAGATTCGCCTCGCCGGTGCCGAGCGGCGCGCCTTCGCCCATTGGGCCGACGGGTATCGCAAGCAGGCGAGCTGTCAGTACGGGCTGCCCAGGGTCGCTGTCGTCGGCCCGGCGCTCACGGCCGCCATCACGCTTGCGGGCAACATCGTGATCTACCATGTGGCTGCGACGGCGGGCATCGCGGTCGCCGACTACATGGCGTTCAGCTCGTCGTACGGCATGGTGTCGGGCGGCGTGGCCCAGCTCGCGTCGCTCGCGCTGGTGGTGGCGCAGATCCAGCCGCTGCTCGAGATGGTCGAGCCGGTGCTCAAGGAGGTGCCCGAGGTGTCCGAGGGCAAGCGCGTGGTGACGCGCCTGTCCGGCTCCATCGAGCTGTCCCGGGTGAGCTTCCGCTACACCGAGGGCGGTCCCGACATCATCCACAACCTGTCGCTACGCATCCGTCCGGGCCAGTATATCGCGGTGGTCGGCGAGACCGGTTGCGGCAAGTCGACGCTCATGCGCCTCATGCTCGGATTCGAGAAGCCGCGCAAGGGCGCCATCTACTTCGATGGGCGCGATATCGACAAGATCGACCTGCGCTCCCTGCGTCGCCATATCGGCGTGGTGATGCAGGACGGCAAGCTGTTCCAGGGGGACATCTTCTCGAACATCGTCATCTCAGCACCCCAGTTGACGCTGGACGATGCGTGGGAGGCGGCCGAGATGGCGGGCATCGCCGACGATATCCGCGCCATGCCGATGGGGATGCACACCATCATCTCCGAGGGCAGCGGCGGCATCTCGGGCGGCCAGCGCCAGCGGCTCATGATCGCGCGCGCCATCGCGCCGAAGCCGAAGATCCTGTTTTTCGACGAGGCGACCAGCGCGCTGGACAACGTGACGCAAAAGATCGTGTCCGACTCGCTCGACAGCCTGCGCAGCACGCGCGTCGTCATCGCGCATCGCCTGTCGACGATCCGGCACTGCGACCGCATCCTGGTCATGCGGCAGGGCGGGATCGTGGCAGACGGCACCTACGACGAGCTGCTGGAGACCTGTCCGTACTTCGCCGACCTCGTGAGCAGGCAGCGCGTCGAGGCGTAGATGCGGGTTGTGCCCGTGCGGGGTCCGGCCCCGCCATGGGGCTTAGGGCTACTCGATCGTGAGGATGTCGATGAAGCCCGTCATCTCGAAGATCTCCATGATCTCGTCGTTCACGCCGGTGAGCGTGAGGCTCGTGCCGCGCGCGGCGCTCTGCTTCTGGGCGGCGAGCAGCACGCGCAGGCCCGCGGAGCTCACGTACTCGAGGCGGGAGAAATCGAGCACCACGTCATGGGTGCCGTCGATGGCGGGAATCAGCTCCTCGTGCAGCTTCGGGCTCGTCGTGGTGTCGAGTCGCCCCTCGAGGGAAAACGTCAGGATACCGTTCTGTTCGGCGCGCGTAACGTTCATGTCTTCGGATCCTTTCGGTTGCGGCGCAGACGCGCCGTGAGCTCAAGTTCCCATTGTAGGCCACAGGGGACGGGTATGATGGGGCTGAAGCGTTTTCGTATGAAAAGGGGGAGCCATGGATACACCGGTGCGGTTTCGCTTCGCTGAGCGCGAGGACACGCCGCTCGTGCTCGAATTCATCATCGAGCTTGCGCGCTATGAGAAGCTTGAAGACCAGGTGGTCGCCGATGTGGAGACGCTCGAGCGCGAGCTGTTCGACGAGGGCGGGGCGCAGGTCCTGATCGCCGAGGTCGATGGGCGGCCGGTCGGGTTCGCGCTGTTCTTCCACAACTTCTCGACGTTTTTGGGCAGGCGCGGCCTGTACCTCGAAGACCTGTACGTGCGTCCCGCGTGGCGCGGCCGCGGGATCGGGCGCGCGCTGCTGGCGCGCCTGGCGCGCATCGCATGCGAGCGCGGGTGCGGCAGGCTCGAGTGGTGGTGCCTTGACTGGAACGAGTCGAGCATCGGGTTCTACCGATTTTTGGGCGCCGAGGCCATGGACGAGTGGACGGTTTATCGAATCGCGGGCGACACGCTCCGCCACCTCGCCCACGAGTCCGCCCCCGAGTAAGTGCAAACTGAAGGTACGTCCCCAATTTGCAAAAATGCAAATTGGGGACGTACCTTTTGTTTGCACTCGTGTGTCTACCAGGTGTTTGGGGAGAGGATGCCATGAAGATCACGGTACTGATGGAAAACGCCACGCCTTCGAGTCGGTTTGTGGCAAAGCATGGGCTGAGCCTGCTGTTGGAGGCCAACGGGGCGCGCGTACTGTTCGATATGGGGCCCGACGGCAGCTTTCTCGACAACGCGCGGACGCTGGGTGTCGATGCCGTGCATGTCGACTGCGCCGTCATCTCGCACGGGCACTACGACCACGGGGGAGGCCTGCGCGCGTATCTGGAAGCGAGCGAGGCCGCGCAGGCGGACGCGCCCATCTACGTGCGACGCGGTGCGTTCGCCGAGCACGTTTCGGGGACGGCCGATCACCATCACGATATCGGGCTCGACGCTTCGCTCGGCACGTGCCCGCGCCTGGTTCCGACCGATGATATGCGCCTGCTTGGACGCGGCATGATGCTGTTCTCGGGTGTCGAGGGCGCATGGCCGAGGCCCTCGTCGAACGGCCGGCTGCTCGAGCGGCGCGATGCGGGGCTCGTGCCGGACCCCTTTGTCCACGAGCAGAGCCTGCTCGTCCATGAAGGCGATCGCTACCTGCTGGTCTCGGGGTGCTCCCATGCGGGCATCTTGAACATCATGGACCGCGCCGAGGCGCTGGCGGGCGCGCCGATCGATACGGTGATCGCCGGCTTCCACCTTACGGCCCCGAGCGCGGGAGGCGTGCCGGATGCGTCGTCGGTGCGCGAGATGGCGCGCGAGCTCGCGCGCAGGCCGACGCGGTATGCGACGTTTCACTGCACGGGGCTCGATGCCTACAGCATCCTCCGCGATGAGCTGGGCGAGCGCATCCGCTACCTCTACACCGGGTCGTCGGTCGAGCTGTAAGGTACGATCGGCTGTCCGAGGCGGAGCCGGGTCATGCGCGCATCCCCAATCGCGGCTGATTCTGTGCATTCCGGCCGGGTGATACCGCCGGTGTTGCAGCCGAGACCTTCCCAGAGAGGCATCGGCCACATGCTGCCGCCCCGAGCGCGATCCCGGCCCGCTCGCCTACATGATGCGGGTCGATTCGAGCGCGTGCTCGAGCTTCTCGTTCGCGCGGATGACCGGACGGCGGGCGACGAGGCCCAGCAGCAGCGCGGGTACCAGGTACAGCGCGAGCAGCCCCAGCTCGATCCAGAAATCGGCGCCGTACATCCCGAACATGGCCGACCTCAGGGTCCCCTCGGCGTGCACGAACGGAAGCCAGGGGTAGACCGCCTGGAACGCCGCAGGCAGCATCTGGGGCGGGAACGTGCCGCCAGCGCCGGCGACCTGCAGGACCATGAGGACGACGGCGATCGCCTTGCCCACATCGCCGAACGAGGTGGTGAGCGCGAAGATGATGTTGACGAACACGAGCGACGCGACGCACCCCGCGAGCAGGAACAAGGCGGGATGGGCGCACTGGACGCCCAGATAGCACAGGTCGCCTCCGCAGATCAGAAGCGCCTGCGCGATGCCGGTCCCGGCGAACAGGGCGAGTCTGCCCAGATAGGACTGCGTGAGCGTGCAGCCGGTCTCGCGGAGGGCGGCCTCGCTGGGCGTCGCCTTCACGAGCGCGGCGAGCACGACGCCGCCGATCCAGATGGAGAGCGTCGTGTAGAACGGGGCCATCGCGGATCCGTTGTTCTCAACCGGGTACACGGCATGGCGCTCGACCGTGACGGGGGACGCCACGAACGCGCCGAGCTCGGCCGGCGAGGTCAAGAGGATGGAGCGCAAGCTGTCCATATCCGAGGATGCGAGGGCGTCCCCGATGCGCCCGGACAGCTGGTCGAGCGCGGATGCGCGGTCCTCGAGCTCGCCTGCCGCCGTATCGAGCGCCGTGCGGGCGTCGGCAAGCCCCGCGCCGGCGTCGCGCGCCGCGGCTCCCGCGGCGGACATGGTCGCAGAAAGGCTCTGCATCGTGGTGTCGACGCCGGCGACCGAGCTCTCGATGCTTGCGGCGACGTCGCTCAGCGTGCCGCGCAGCGAGTCGTTGTACGCGCCTTGCGCCGACGCGAGGCTCGCCCGGGCGTCGTCGACGAGCTGCGCGAGCTCGCCGCGCGCCGCGTCGGCGTCGGTCAGGGAGCGCTCGATGTCCTGCGAGGTCTGCTGCAGGCCGCTCGACAGCTCCTCGAGCTCGGCGATCGCTTGCTGCACGCGCTCGTTTATGCCCTCGATGGTCACGCGGATCTCGTGGACGCGGCTGAATTCGACAGAGCCCACCTGGAAGTGGTCCTCGTAGCGTTTCACGAGCGTATCCTGCCCGTTCAGGCTGTCCGACAGCTTGCGCAGCGCATCGATACGCGCCCGCACGCTCTCGTCGATCTCGCCGAGCGCCCCGGAGAGTTCGTTCGCCTGGCCGGAGGCGGTGTCGAAGGCCGCGTCGATGGCGTCGCCCACGTCGTCGAGACCCGAGGTGCTGCCGGCGAGCGCACCGTCCACGGCGCCGACGGCGTCATCG
This sequence comes from Collinsella ihumii, assembly GCF_030385545.1. NCBI lineage: Bacteria > Bacillati > Actinomycetota > Coriobacteriia > Coriobacteriales > Coriobacteriaceae > Collinsella > Collinsella ihumii. Next base: position 310,675 of record NZ_JAUEIQ010000001.1, read on the forward strand.
ATCGCGGCGTCCAGACCGCGCAGGCCGTCCGCGCTCTCGACGAGCGCATCCTCAAGCTCGCGGTTGGGGGCGCTCGCCGCGTCGAGCGTCACGACGCTGGTGTCGAGCAGCGCCTGCGAGGAGCCGGCGAGGGAGGAGAACGACCGGGCGATGCCGGCCGTCTCCCTGAGGGTCTGGGACGCGCCGCCGAGCGCTCCTTCGAGGTTGGCAGCGGCGCCGGCCAGCTGGTCGTCGTCCAAAAGACCGCTCAGCTCCTCGAGCGCGCCGGCGCCCACGTCGGTCACGGCCTCGGCGAACCCACTGTCGATGTCCTGCTGCACGGCGGCCGACGCCTTGTTCGTGACGATCTGGGCGATGGCGTTGGCCTTCTGGTTCTGATAGAACGGCACCTCGGCTTGGCGCGGATCGCTCGAAAGCCCGCTCAGCAGGCATGTCGAGAAGTCCTCCGGGATGATCACCGCGGCGTAGTAGGCGCCCGAGCGGACCCCCTCGATCGCCTCGTCATGCGTGGTGGGCGTGTAGCCGATCGACGTCGATTCGGTCAGCTCGGACACCACGCGGTCGCCGAGGTTGAGCTTGACGGGGACGAGCTCGCCCTCAAAGCCCGCATCGTCGTTGGCGACGGCGACCTTGAGGTTGCTCGTCTCGCCATAGGGGTCCCAGCTTCCGGCGATGTTGAACCATGCGTAGAACGAAGGGACCGTGATGATGCCGACCATGACGACGATGCTGATGGCGTTCGCGTAGGCGTGGCGCGCGTCACGACGGATGAATGCCCAGATGCGGTTCATGGAGCTTCACGACCTTTCCGAGTCGGAGGGGAAATGGCTGCCCGTGCCGGCGCGCCCATGCGCCGCTGCGTGCACCGCCGCAACCGGTGCCGCCAGGCTGTGCAGGTACTCGATGACGATGAGGTAGGCGCACGAGCAGGCAAGCGAGACGATCCAGCAGATGAGCAGCGGGAGCTTCGCGGGCAGCACGAAAAGCGCGAGCAGCAGCACGGCGGGGACCCATCCGAGGGCGATGAGGCCGCGGTGCACGAGGCGCGGGTAGGCCCGCTCGAATCCGCGGGCGCGGGCGGGATCGGCGAGCAGGGCGCCCGCGCCGCCGAGATTCTCGGGCGCGCGGACCGCCTCGGTGGCGTCGGTGCGCTCGGCGATCATGAGGTCGGTTTGCGCCAGGCGCCGGTCGAACAGGGTGTTGATGCGCAGCAGCCGGCGACGGGCGCCGATGCCGACGATGAGCGCGGGTGCGCAGAACAGCATGAGGACGGCGAGGTTCTGGACGTAGTACATGCCGTAGAAGCCGGCGACCGCCTCGCGCATGGCGTCGATGCCGTAGGTGAACGGCAGCCAGGGGTGCAGCGCCCGGAAGAACCCGGGCATCATCTCGATGGGGTAGGTGCCCGCCGCTCCCGGAATCTGCAGCACGACGAGCAGGACGCCGAGCGCCTTGCCGATATGTTTGAACGAGACGGCGAGCGCGTAGACGATGAGCACGTAGACGAGCGATGCGACCATGCCGGCGAACACGTACGCGACGGGCGAGACGCACTGGATCCCGAGGAGCACGTCGCCGGTGCAGCAGATGATCGCCTGGATCTGCCCGAGTGCGGCCAGAAGCAGCCAGCGTCCGAAGAACGCCTGGTAGGGGAGCACGGTCCCGATGCCCTCCGCGTCGACTTCGAGCTTGTAGATGGCGACCAGCACAAAGCCGCCGACCCACAGGGCGAGGTTCGTGTAGAACGGCGCCACGCCCGAGCCGTAGTTCTCGACCGGGAAGACCGCCTTGTCGACCATGGTCGCGGGCGACCCCATGAAGGAGCCGACGCGCGTGGGGTCGAGGTCGACGAGACGGGAGAGCTCGCTGGCCGCCTGCGCGCTGCCGAGCGCATCGAGGTCGTCGGCGAGGCCGCGCACCCGCGCGGACGTGTCGCGGATGGTGCCGGACGTGTCGCGCGCTGTCGAGGCGGTCTGGTCGAGCAGCGTGTCGAGTTGGCCGAGCAGGGAGGAGGCCTGCTCGGTGAGTGGGCGGACGGATGCGAGCGCGCCGGACAGGCGGCCACCGGCGCTGGCGAACGCGTCGAGCGACGAGGTGAGCTCGGGCAGGGCGCCGCCGGAAAGCTGGGCCTGCAGGTCGGCGATGCGCTCGGTGCCGTCCTGCACGGCGCCCGCGACCGAGCCCGACAGGTCGCGCACGTCTCCTGCGGCCCGCTTGATGTCGTCGGAGATCTGCTGCAGGCGGTCGAGCTGGGCATTCTGTGCGTCGGAGAGCTCCACGAGCGCCTGGATCTGGACGTCGAGCTCCTTGACGATATCGGTCTGGATGGTCGTCTGCTCGCCGTCTTGCGGGGTGAGGGTCACGATGGTGGAGCGGACGGTCTCGAGCGAGGTCTTGAAGGTCTGGACCGTTCCGTCGAGCGCACGGATCCGCGCGATGGCGGCATCGACGGTGCTCTGTGCCCACGCGACGTCGCCGGCGAGCGCGCTCAGGTCGTAGGCGGAGGTCGAGGAGATGCGTGCGATGGTGCCCGTTCCGGTACCGAGGGCGTCCGAGAGCGTCGACGCCATCTCCCGCATGCCGCTCCGCGCGTCGCCCAGCGTGCCCAGCGAGGAGTCGAGGGTGCCGGCGAGCGCGTCGGAGGTGCCGGCGATTGAGACGAGCGAGGCGCGCGCGTCGGCGATTGCGTCGCGCGACGAGGACAGCGTGGCGTCGAGCCCGTCGATGTCGCGGGAGAGGCCGTCGAGGGAGCTCGCGGTGTCGCGCAGCGCGCTTGCGGCACCCGTCGTACCCCGGTCGATATCGGCGAGCGCGCCGGCTGCCGCCCCCTTGAGCTTTTCGGAGGCGACCTCGCCCACCACGCGGACGAACTCGTTGGAGATCTGGTCCTCGAGGGTGGTCGCCCCGGTGTCGGTGACCTTGGGCGCGATGGCGTTTTCCTTCTCGTTGACGTAGTAGGCGATATGCGCCGGCTGCGCGTTCCCGTCGAGCACGCCCGCGAGCGTGGACGTGAAGTCGCGTGGGATGATGAAGGCGGCATAGGCATCTCCTGCCCGCACCTTGTCCGTCGCCTCCTCCTCGGTGTCTACGAACGTCCATCCGAGCTGGTCGTTTTCCTCCAAGCGCTCGCGCACCATCTCGCCCGCGTTCGTGGGTCCGCGGTCGGGGATGTCCGCGCCCGCGTCCTCGATCACGACCGCTACGGGCACGGTGCTCGTGTTCTCGTAGGGGTCCCAGTTGGCCAGGATGTTGATCCACGCGTACAGCGACGGGATGATGCATACGCCGAGGGCGATGACGACGGCGGCGGGGTTGCGCACGATGCGTTCGAGGTCGCGCGCGAAGATGCGAAAGACGGTTCTCATGGGTTCTCCTCGGCATCGCCTGGGCGATGCCCTCGACAGCACACTGCAGATACCCGTTTTCTTACCATGATTCCAATATTTTTGAGAAAAATTCAAAAAACTTAAGTGATGATACAATTTCGAGTGACCGAGGGAGATCACCGCGTCCGTCTCGGATGGCTCCGCGTTTTCCCCGATGAGGGCTTCGGCAGAGGGTACAGGCATGAAGAAACAAGTCGAGAAGCGCGACGCTGCGGGAGCGGCCGGCGCCCAGGCGCGGACGCGCAAGAGCGCGGCGACGCGCGAGCGCATCATGGCGGCGGCGACCGAGCTCATGCTCGAGCACGGGGGCACCGGCTTTCAGATCGGTGAGGTGTCGGAGCGCTGCGGCATGTCCAAGGGGTCGCTGTACTATTACTTCGCCGACAAGGGCGCGCTCGTGCAGGCGATCTTCGACCGCTCGATGGACGGGCTCGTCGCCGACGTCGAGGCCGCGGTGGCGCACGCCCCGTCGGCGAGCGCGTCGATTTTGGGCTTGGTCGAGGCGGTGGCGCGCGCGGTCCGCCCGGGCAGCGCGCTCACGTTGGCGCTCGCCCATGGCATCTGGGACGTGGAGCACGAGGTCCTGCCGCACATCAAGGAGCATCTCGACCGCATCATCGCCGTGCTGGAGGCCCAGCTGGAGCGCGCCAAGGGGGAGGGGATCGTGCGCCCGGGCGCCAACAGCCATCTGGTGGCGGTCGCCATCATCGGCGCCTTTGCGATCACGGAGTACGCGGGTGAGGTCGTCGACGAAAACGACGATCCCGAGGCCTTCGTCCACGGCGTGCTCGACGTCGTCTTCCATGGCATCGGCGCGGACGGGCAGCACTGAGCTGCTCATTAGATGGTTATTGGTTTATAAGGTGGTAAGGTGAAAGCTTATGAAACGTTGTCTTTTAATTGCATTACTACTGCTCATAGCATTTGCTTTTATCGTGCTATCCAATAGGTTCCTTCCAAGTACCCGGATTGGATGCTACCCGATAACCATCGGCTGACGAGGGCAACCACTGCTAAAAGTCGTGACAGGTTGGGGAGTAAAGCAGCTTTCGCAATACAGCTCGCCATCAACAGCGGAAAGCATGGCAAAGGCTCTATAGCTTGCATGTTCATCGTCAATCGAGCGCGTCGAACGTCCGCTTTTGCGTCGAGTGCCCCGCGCGTGGCACGGTAAGATGTATTCACGTTCGCGATGGAGAGGGAGTTCCATGGCAGATATCGATCGGGTGTATCGACAGATCGCGCAGATTGCCGAGAGGGAGGGCGCGCAGCGGGTCATCTTGTTTGGATCCCGCGCGCGAGGGACCAATCTGCCCAAAAGCGACATCGATATCGCCGTCGAGGGCTGTCCCCATCCAGAAGCGTTCGAGGATGCCGTGCAAAACGACCTCTGGTCGTTGCTCATGGTGGACGTCGTCAATCTCGATGAGACGGTTTCGCCTGCTCTGCGCGCAGAGATCGAGCGGGACGGAAGGGTGCTGTATGAAAAAGCTCGATAACTACCGCTCGGCGCTCAGGGTGCTCGAGCAGGCTCCTCTCCAGGACCGGACCAATGAGTTTGTGCAAAGCGGCATCATCGGCAAGTTTTCCCTTCAGTTCGAGCTCGGCTGGAAGCTGCTCAAGGCACTGCTGGTATACGAAGGGGATCAGGTCTCGGCGTCGGGCTCTCCCCGGGAGATCATCAAGCGTGCGTTTCGGTATTTCGACGGCATGGATGAAGAGGCATGGCTCTCCATGCTACGCGACCGAAACGACATGACACACATCTACGATGCGGTGCGCGCCTCAGCGCTCGTGGAGCGCATCGTTGATGACTACATCCCCGTTTTCCAGCGGCTTGAGGCATTCGTGCTCGAGCGCTATGCATCGGGCGAGCTCGACGAGCTGGCCTGAGGGGGCGTCTTCGCAGTTGCGCTGACGGTGCCGGAGCATTGGCAGGTGCCGATTTTTATCGACGCCACCGAGGGCATGCCCAGAAGATGTACCCAGATAACGGGCCCAGAACTGGCAGAGAAGAGCTCAAAGGAGGCTCTCACTGCAAGTTCTGGGCCCACGTGGCGGGTGTTCAACACTTCGTGCCGCCGGGGCGCCGGCGCCCTGCTATCCCTCGCGCACGGTGAACAGGTAGCCCACCGTGCCCGCATCGAAGGTCGCCTCAAAGAAGTACCGGTATCCGGGCTCGATCGTGAACACATATGCCCCATCAGACGCAGTGACCTGCACGTCCTCTCCGGGAAGGTTGATCGAGTTGGGGTCTGTAGCGCCCGCGATATCCGCTTCGCTCCAGCGGGTGACGCGGAGGTCGGAGGCGGGCACGTCAAAGGACACGGCGGCGTCGGTCGGGCCGTCAACCTGCGCGTCGATAAGGTCGTCCGCCTTGGCCTGAACCGGGTCGGCAACGTCCGCCGTCACGGTCACTCCCTCGCCGTTCTCCTCGTAGCTCCAGGTGTAGCCGTTGGTTTGCGGCATGAGCGAGACGACGGCCTGCTCGGTCCGGTACTCGACGGTCGCCTGCGCCGGCTCGGCGGGGTCGCGCTCCACGTTCAGCTCGGAGATCATGTCCGCGTACGGCTCGAGGTTTTCGGGTGCACCCTCGTCGACGATCTCGACGTCGGTGATGCCGGGGTATTGGCCCGGATAGCTCTCCAACATGATGCCGTTGCCGGTGACGCGCACGACGTTGCCGCTGGTGAGTGCGTCCGCGGAGGTCTCGTTGCCGTCCGCATCGACGATGCGCGCGGTGTCGAGGCCCGGGTAGTAGGGCGATTCGGTGTCCCGGTCGATGAACAGGACGCTGCCGTTGTCGAGAACGACGGCCAGCGCGGTGCTGCTAAACGATTGGGCCACGTCATCACTTCCTCGGTCGATCGACGTGCTCCCCTCGGTCGGGAGCGACGGTTGGGCGGAGCAGCCCGCGGTAAGGGCAAGGCTGGCTGCAAGCGAGGCCGTGGCGAACAGGGTGAGGCACGGATGCGTCTTCATGGCCGGTCTCCTCTCAGTCGGGGCACATCGTATCATGCCCGTCGTCTTGTCTGCCGAGGAAGGAGTCGAGGGCGGATATGCCCGCCTCGAGGCGCTCCTGGTGATGTTGCATATGGTTGCCGGGCCCCATCGCGATGTCGACGTCGCATCCATATGCGCGGCAGAGTTCCGCGCAGCGCTCCATGCGGGCCTGTACGCGCCGCATGATCGGGGCGCCCGAGCGCGGCTCCTTCTTGCCGAGCGAGAAGTACGCGTAGCGGCCCGCGCCGTCGAAGGGGTGCCGCTCGAGGTCCTCAACCAGCCCTTCATACCACAGCGAGCCGGAGAGGCTCGCGCAGGCGATAAGATGCGCGTCGCGGCAAAACGCGTGGAAGGCGAACAGCCCGCCGAGGGAGTAGCCGCAGATGGCGAGCGCACGGGGCCGGATGCCATGGCAGCGCTCGAGGGCGGGGACGACGGAATCGAGCAGCTCGCGGAGCGTGCGGTCGCCGTGCCCTCCGAACGGGGCGTCGCCATCGCGCAGGCCCGGCTCCGGCCACGGGGTGAGGTTGTCGCCCCATGCCGCGATCGGAATGCGCGCGACCGAGGCGCGTCTGCCCTGCGCGGCCTCGGCGATGCCGAAGGGATGCTCCGGCAGGTCGATGACGCAGATGAGGGGAGCGGTCGGCCCTTCGGCCCCTTGGAACACCTCGCATGTCTCAAGATCGATGCAGTCCATGATGCACACCTCCTCGTTCAGTATACGAGGCTCCCAGCCGTTTCGTTCCCGGCCCAAAAAGCACCAGCCCCTGCCCTTCGTGTGCGACAATGGTGAGCGCAGCAATCGGTTGGAGGAGGCGTGCATGAAGCAGGCGGTGGTGGGGCTTTTGGCCCATGTCGATGCGGGCAAGACGACCCTTGCCGAGGCGATGCTGTTCGCCGCGGGCGCCATCCGCACGCGCGGGCGCGTCGACCACGGCGACGCCCATCTGGACACCGACGCCATGGAGCGCGAGCGCGGCATCACGATCTTCTCCAAGCAGGCGCACTTCGACCACGACGGCACGCACTACATGCTGCTCGACGCGCCGGGCCACGTCGATTTCTCCGCCGAGGCGGAGCGCACGCTGCAGGCGCTCGACTACGCGATCCTCGTCATCGGGGCGAACGACGGCGTGCAGGGCCACACCGAGACCATGTGGGATCTGCTGGAGCGCTACGGCGTGCCCACGGTCCTCTTCGTGAACAAGATCGACCTGGCGACAGCCGATACCGCGGCGCTCATGCATCAGGTGCGCGCACGGCTTTCGGCTTCGTGTCTGGACGGGGTCGCGCTCGCCTGCGCGGCGGGGGCGAGCGTGCCGGAGGGCTGCGCGACGGACCCGGGCGCTCTGGAAGATGCCGCGGCGACCGACGAGGCGGCGCTCGACGAATACCTCGAGACCGAAACCCTGGCGCGCACGACGGTGCGCCGCCTGGTGTCGGAGCGGCGCGTGTTTCCCGTGCTGTTCGGCTCTGCGCTCAAGGGCGAAGGCGTCGAGGAGCTGCTGTGTTGTCTCGATGCGCTGGTTGACGAGCGGACCTGGCCCGACGAGTTCGCCGCGCGCGTGTACAAGGTGAGCCGTTCTCCCCGCGGCGAGCGGCTCGCATGGCTCAAGGTGACCGGCGGGACGCTGCGCGCCAAGATGTTCGTATCGGGCACCGAGCGCGGAGAGGCGTGGGAGGAGAAGATCGACCAGGTCCGCATCTACCAGGCCGAAACGTTCCAGACGGTCACCGAGGTCCCCGCTGGCCAGATCTGTGCGGTCACGGGACTCACGCATGTGGTGCCCGGCAGCGCGCTGGGCGCCGAGCCCGCGGGCATGGCGCCGCAGCTCGCACCGGTCCTGTCCTATCAGGTGCTTCCCGGGTCCAACGACGTGCACACCGTCGTGCGCGCCCTGCGCGAGCTCGCCGACGAGGATCCGCTGCTGGGCGTGTCGTGGCAAGAGCACCTGCAGGAAGCGCACGTGCAGCTGATGGGCGCGGTCCAGCGCGAGGTCATCCAGCAGACGCTCTCCGAACGCTTTGGGCTGGATGTCGAGTTCGGCCCGGGAGGCATCTTATATAAAGAGACCGTGACCGCGCCGGTCGAGGGCATCGGCCACTACGAGCCGCTGCGCCATTATGCCGAGGCGCACCTGCTGATCGAGCCGCTGCCGCGCGGCGCGGGCATCGAGGTGGGCACGAGGTGCTCGGAAGACGACCTCGACCGCAACTGGCAGCGCCTCATCCTCACGCATGTGCTGGAACGCGAACATCTGGGGGTGCTCACCGGCTCGCCGATCGCCGACGTGCGCATCACGCTGCTCGCTGGCCGCGCGCACTCCAAGCATACCGAGGGCGGTGACTTCCGGCAGGCGACGTATCGCGCCATCCGGCACGCGCTAATGTGCGCGCGGGAGCAGGGCACCTGCATGCTGCTGGAGCCGTGGTATCGGTTCCGCCTGACGGTGCCTGCCGACAAGGTGGGCCGCGCGCTCGCCGACGTGCAGCGCATGGGCGCCGAGTTCGATGCGCCGGAGATTGCGGGCGACACCGCGCAGCTTGTCGGCACGGTGCCCGCGTCCGAGATGCGCGAGTACGCGCTCGAAGTGAGCGGCTATACGGGCGGCATGGGACGCCTGGCGCTCGAATACGCAGGGTACCGGGCGTGCCATGATGCCGAGCGCGTGATCGAGGAGGCTGCCTACGATCCGGAGGCCGATCTGCCCAACACGCCCGACTCGGTGTTTTGCAGCCACGGCGCGGGATACACGGTCAAGTGGTTCGATGTGGCCGAGCACGCGCATGTCGAGGTGGATCCCGCGCGCCTGCGCCCCTGGCGCAAGGCGGACGCGGCGTTCTTCTCGCGCGGGTAGCGGGGGATTGCGCGGGCTGGCGGCGGGTCTTCCGGCGCGCTGGCCTGCCCGGATTTTGGCATGTATAAAGCGCTGATAAACCAGCAGGTAGCGAGCATTCTCATGCATAAAAATCAGACCGAAGTAAAACCCATCAAGGACATAGGTTGAGTTTGGTGCGATTTTTGAGTGCCTTTTCACCCTATGCGCCGTACCCCTCGACAAAACCGCAGGATTCAACTGGGCTTTTGTCGAGAGGTATGGCGCATGTGGACAGAAGGCACTCAAAAATCGCACCAAACTCGTATACATGGCTTTTGGGCCGAACACCATGGCAGATGCTCGACGGATCTCATGCCGGCGATCGATGCGGACTGAATCAACGATCGTTTCCCGAGGCGAGTGCACCCAGCTGAAAGACGTGGAGCTTCCGCAGGCGCCCCCACCACCCACTCCATCCAACTAAAACATTTCCAGCACTTTTCCAAACCGTTAACGGACGGTTCGATGCTTTACTTAACCAGAGTGCTGGTTTATACCATTATCCACGGAGGATGAGATATCTAGGAGGTACGGAAGATGGCAACCGAATCGAATCGTATGCCCATGATGGGCCGCAGGCGGTTTATCGGCAGCGCCCTTGCGGTGAGCGCCCTGACCGCGCTTGCCGGATGCAGCGGCGGCACCGGGTCCACGAGCGGGTCTGCGCCGGCCGGCGATACGGGCAGCGCCTCGTCGGGCGACAACGTCATGAGCATCTACACGAGCGAGCCTGCGTTCATCGATCCGTACAACGCAAAGGAAGTCCAGGGCACCATGGTTGTGCTCGCGTGCTTCGACACGCTCGTCTCCTGGGACTGGGACACCAACACCGCGGTGCCCCTGGCCGCAGCCGAGCTTCCGTCGCTTTCGGACGACAAGCTCACCTACACCTTCAAGCTGCGCGAGGGCATGACCTTCCACAACGGCGATCCCGTCGATGCCGCCTCGTTCAAGCGTGCATGGGAGCGCCTGGCCGACCCCACGATGTCCACGCCGTCCGATATCGGCTACCATCTGCAGCCGGTCGCGGGCTATCAGGACATGGTCGACGGCAACGCGACCGAGATGAGCGGCCTTGCCTGCCCCGACGACCTCACCTTCGAGGTGACGCTCACCGCACCCATGGCTGACTTCCTGGCCGTCTGCTGCCACCCGGGCCTCTCGCCCGTGCCGCAGGCCGCCATCGACGACCCGGCGACCTTCCTCGAGCAGCCGATCGGAAACGGCCCGTTCATGCTCGATGAGCCCTGGCAGCACAACCAGTACATCTCCTGCTCCCGCTTCGAGGATTACTACGGCGACGCGCCCAAGCTCGACGGCGTGTACTTCGCCATCCATAGCCAGCCCGACACGGCGTTCAACGAGTTCGAAGCCGGCTCGCTCGATTTCGCCCAGATTCCGTCCGGCCGCATTCAGCAGACGATCGACGCGTACGGTCAATCGGATGACGGCTACACGGTCGAGCCGGGCAAGCAGGTGCTCGTGGGCAGCCAGGTCTCCACGTACTTCATCGCCCTCAACACGCAGGACGATTTGCTTTCCAACGTGGACTTGCGCCGCGCCGTGTCGCTCGCGATCAATCGCCAGAACATCGTCGACACGCTGTTCGAGGGGACGCGCGAGGTGGCCGACACCATCTTCCCGCGTGCCATCGACTCCGACGACGAGGACATCTGGCAGTACTGCACCTACGATCCCGAGCAGGCCGCCCAGCTGCTCGACGCAGCCGGCTACCCGGCGGCCGACGACGGCAGCCGCGGGCTCACGCTCACGCTGAGCTACGACAGCGGGCGCGGCCACGAGGACATCATGAGCTCCATCCAGGCGGACCTCGAGGCCGTGGGCATCACGGTCACCCAGGACACGGCAGAGTGGGCGGTGCACCTCACCAAGATGAGCGAGGGCTCGTTCCAGATGGCGCGCAGCGGTTGGACGGCGGACTATCCGACCATGGACAACTTCCTGTACCCCAACTTCTACAGCACCGCGGCCGACAACTACCCGCACTACAACAACCCCGAGGTCGACGCGGCGATCGACGCCGCGCGCCAGATCGAGGACGAGGACGAGCGCAAGGCCGCCTATCGCAAGGTCTGCCATATGATCGGCGAGGACATGCCGCTCGTGCCGATCATGTACTACGCGCATAACTACGTGGGCTCCGAGCGCGTCCAGTCGTTCTACTACGACGCGCAGCAGCATCCCGACTTCAGGAATGCCGAGCTGGCGTAAGCGATTTCGCCTTTCTCGTGCCGTCCCGCGATCCCGCCATCCTCCTTGTATCGTTGCGGACGGCGTCATGAACCTGCCCCTGGCCACCTTTCTCCAACGGCCAGGGGCATCGCTGTATCGAGCGGTCGGGTCCGTTTTCGATGGCGGGCCCGATGGCGGGTATCGGAAAACGAGGGACGGGTGCCATGGGCCTGCCGTTTGCCAGGGAGGCGGCAGGCCCATGGCACCCGTCCCGATCTGCTCGTCGGTCAGCCTACTTGAGCATCCAGATGAAGCTCCAGCTCGGCATGTCGACGGTGGTGACCTCGGCGGTCGTGCCGCTCATCAGGTCGGTGTGGGTCGCCGTCTCCGGCATCCAGACCGTCTTCGCGTCGTCGCTGAAGTTGAAGACCGCGTGCAGCTCGCGCCCGCCGGCGCGGCGCACGATCCACAGGATCGAGGTGTCGCTGTAGTCCTTGGTGCAGACCTCGGCCTCGGCACCGAAGATCGCCTCGGTGCGGCGGATATCCTCGAGCTGCGCGAGCGCGCTGAAGATGCGCTGCTGGATCGTGCCGGGCTTCTCGATGTTTTCCGTCAGCCCCCAGTCGAACGCGCCGCGGTGGATGTAGCGGGAGTCGGCGGCCTTCTCGGGATCCTCCTTGTAGGAGTAGTCGTTCACCTGGCCGATCTCGTCGCCGCTGTAGATGATGGGCAGGCCGGACTGGGTGAACATGTAGGCGTGCAGCATGATGTCCTTGCGGATGGCCACGTCCATGGCCGCCTCGTCGCCCTCGAAGCCCGCCGCCTCGATGCCGCACATGGACGCGGTGGTGCCGCAGAAGCGCGCGTCGCCCGTCACGGGATCGGCGTTGTACAGCTCGCCGCGCGAGACGCTGCCGGGCGCGACGCCGCAGAAGTAGTCGTTCAGGAACTGCTTGTGCGGCACCTCGGCCATGCCCCATGCGGACAGCGTGCCGTAGTCGAGGCCCCAGCCGATATCGTCATGGCAGCGCAGGTAGTTCAGGAACGTGTACTCGCGCGGCAGCCCGAAGACGGCGTCGAGCTGGGAGCGCAGCAGGCGCGTGTCGCGGCAGGCCACGGTGTTCCAGGTCGTCGCCATGGTGGTGACGTTGTAGAGCATGTGGCATTCGGGCTTCTCGACCGTGCCGAAATACGGCACGACCTCCACCGGCGCCATGACGACCTCGCCCAAAAGCACGATGCCCGGGCAGACGATCTCGCCGATCATGCGCATCATGCGCACGATGGTGTGGACCTGCTTGAGGTTGCGGCAGTTGGTGCCGAGCTGCTTCCAGATGTAGGGCACCGCGTCGATGCGGATGATGTCCATGCCCTGGTTCGCCAGGAACAGGAAGTTGTACATCATCTCGTTGAACACGCGCGGGTTGCGGTAGTTGAGGTCCCACTGGTAGGGGTAGAACTGCGTCATGACGCACTGGTCGAGCTCGGGCAGGTAGGTGAAGTGGCCGGGCGCGGTGGTGGGGAAGACCTGCGGGACGTCGCGGGTGTAGCGGTCGATGATGCCCTGGTCCTTCACGAAGAAGTAGCGGCTCATGTACTCGCCCTCGCCGGCGCGGGCGCGGCGGGCCCACTCGTGGTCCTCGGAGGTGTGGTTCATGACGAAGTCCATGCACAGGCTGATGCCGCGCTCATGGCACTCGTCGGCGAGGTGGGCAAGGTCGTCCATGGTGCCGAGCTCGGGCTTCACGCGGCGGAAGTCGGAGACCGCGTATCCTCCGTCGGAGCGGCTCTTGTCCGCCGGCGTGTCGAGGAACGGCATGAGGTGGAGGTAGTTGACGTTGCACTGCTGGACGTAGTCGAGCTTCTCCTCGACGCCCTTGATGGTGCCGGCGAAGTTGTCGATGTACATCTGCATGCCGAGCATGTCGCTCGCGCGATACCAGGCGCCGGCGGCCTCGCGCTGGGCGTCGAGCTCCTTGAGCTTGGTGCTGCGCTCGTCGAAGAAGTGCTTCATCTGGTCGCAGAGCTCGGCGAACATGTCGCCGTTGTCGTAGAGCTCCATGTAGAGCCAACGCAGCTCGTCGTGATGGCGGGCGAGGCGCTCGGCGAAGATTTTGTCCGCGGCCTCCTTCTGGGCCTTGGTCATGCGGGCGCTTGCAGGCTTTGTGGCTGCGGGGGACGCGGTCTTGGGCGCGGCCTTCTTCGCGGCGGCCTTCGGCTTGGGTGCGGCCTTGGCCTTGGGCGTCGCGGCGGTCGGCTTCTTGGCCGTCGATGTCGCGGAGTCGGCCCGCGGCGTCGTCTTCTTGGTCGCGGCGGTCTTCGTGCCGGCCGCCTTGGACGTCGCCTTCTTTGCGGCCGACGGCTCCTTGCCCGCGGCGCTCGCGGAGCCGGATGCGGCGCGGGTGGCCGCCCTCTTCGCGGCGGGCTTGGCCTTCGGGGCTGCGGGGGTGTCGGTTACGACGGTTTCCTGCGATGCGGCAGGTTTAGGAGTCTCTGCCATGTGACGTGTTCCTTTCGCGGCGAAGCATGGGAAAATGAACGGGACAATTGTATGCTCTCGCGCGTCACCCGCATGCCGGACCGATGCAAAATAGCCCGATGAGCTGCAAGGATGTATATTTTCAACGGCATCCAGCAGGCATGAGGGAACATTATGTGTAATCGGTTTCACATATGGGCGAACCGTATCCGGCAGGACGGCGGGACGGGATGCGGCGAGGCGGGAAGGGGTTTCTCATGGCTATCGAGAAGGTCGCAATCGTCGGCAGGGGAGCGGTCGGGCTTCTGCACGGCACGGTCATCGCCGAGCATCTCGGCTGCGACGCCGTCGAGTTCGTGATGGATGACGAGCGCTTTGCGCGCAAGGGCGCCGATGCTGTCATGGTCAACGGGTCGCCCTGCCCGATCCGGACGATCCCGGCGAGCGCGGCGACGCCGGTCGACCTGGTCATCCTGACTGTCAAGGGGCCGGGGCTCGCGGGTGCCCTCGACACCATGGAGCCGCTGGTGGGCCCCGACACCAAGATCATGTCGCTGCTCAACGGCGTGATGAGCGAGGAGCGCGTGGCGGAGCGCTACGGCTGGCAGCGGACCGTGATCTCCATCACGCAGGGGATGGACGCCGTGTTCATCGGGGGAGAGCTCACGTTCTCGCATCCGGGCGAGATCCGCTTCGGCGCCGCCCCGGGCACCGAGCCGGGCGTGGTCGAGGACATCGACGGGTTCTTGGACCGCGCGGGCATCGTGCACGCGGTCGAGGAGGACATCCGCCACCGGATCTGGACGAAGCTCATGCTCAACGTGGGCGTGAACCAGACCTGCATGGTGTACGGCGGGACCTATGGCTCGGTGTGCGATGAGGACGGCGAGCAGTACCGCAGCCTGGTCGCCGCCATGCGCGAGGCGCGCGTCGTGGCGCGTGCCGAGGGCGTCGCGGTGACGGAGGACGACCTGACCCAGATGGTCGAACTGCTCCGGACCCTCGATCCGGAAGGCATGCCCTCCATGGCGCAGGACCGCATCAACAGGAAGCCGACAGAGGTCGAGGAGTTCTCGGGCACGATCATCCGCCTAGCCGAGCGCCACGGCGTGCTCGTGCCGCAGAACCGGTGGCTGTACGCCCAGATCCGCGCCATCGAGGCCGCCTGGTAAGCTCGGTCGTGCAGGAGGGGGTTCGTTGGGGACGGGTTCATTTCAACCCATGGCGGCGCGCGGAGCGCCGCCATGGGTTGAAATGAACCCGTCCCCAACGAACCCCCTGCCGGCTCACACCCGCATGCTCTGGTCGCGCACCGAAATGAAGAGCTCTTGGCGCTGGTCGGCGCCCCCGCGGAACACGCCCGCCTCGATGGGGCAGTCGGAGAAGTCGCGCCCGTGCGCGAGCTCGATATAGTCGTCGTCGACGTCGCGGTCGTTGGTGGGGTCGATGCCGCGCCAACGGGATCCGTCGTGCACCTCCACCCAGGCGTGTGTGGCCCCGTCGCCCACGATGAGGCCGTTGACGTAGCGGGCCGCCGCGCCCAGCGACCGCAGCGCAGCGATCAGGATGTGTGCGTAGTCCTGGCAGACCCCTCGACGCTGGGCGAACGCCTCGGAGGCGCTGGTGGTAGTAAACGTCGACCCCGGCTCGTAGGACATGGCCGCATGCAGCGCGCCCGAGATGCGCCGCACGCAGCCCCACAGGTCGCCCGCCACATCCGCTGAGTCCCGCCCGGCCGCGTCGCGCGCGAAGGCCGCGATGCCCTCGTCACAGGCGGCGAGGGCGGACGGCCGCCGGTACATGGGGTGCGCGTGCTCGCAGGGCTGGTCGGCGCGGTCGACCAGTACCCGACCGGCGGACAGAAACGAGAACTCGTCGTGCTCCGCCGCGATCCTCCCGGCGAGCACGGCGTTTCCGAACCCGTCGGTAAGCTCGAGCAGCCGCGTGTCGGGTGTCACCACGGTCTGGGTGCTCAAGACCGTCTGGCCGCCCGCGCTTTTCGGGCGGCACCGCAGCAGGAAGTCGTGCTCGCGCACGGGCTCGCTCAGATGGAGGGCGGTCTCGAACGAATAGCTGAGGATGCGCATACGCCTCACCCCGTCCTATGCGAAGATGCCGTTCGCGCACGCGATCATGCGCTCGAGGCCCTTGTCATCGACATTCTGGGGAAACGCCGGGTCGAAGGCCTGCGCCGCCAGCTCCTTGACCGCCTGGCGGCTGTAGGAGGCCCCGGTGCGGTCCAGCCTGCTGGCCAGGCGGTCGACCTCGTGCGGAATGCCGTCCAGCCGGTAGCGCAGGCGCGCGCACAGGTCGATGCGCTCTACGGTCATGCCGCATTTCACCAGGCAGCGCGCCGCGTCGTCCACCACGAAGTCGTCGATGCACCCCTTGAAGGCCATGATGTTGTCCTGGACCAGCTGCAGGTCGAGCAGGGGGCTGTCCGACGCGCTCGAGGCCTCCAGCGCGTTGACCGCCATCTGGATGTAGCCGAGGCTCTCGGTTCCCAGCGCGTCGCGGCAGGCGATGGCGTTGTCGTAGGCGGCGTCCATGGAGCGCGCCACCGACGAGGGGTTGTCGCGGTTGAACAGGCACCGCTGGAAGAACTCCAGCGGCGTCTCGGTCTCACAGTTGAATCCCAGGTCGACGAGCTGCCCTTTCCAGTCCCCGTCGATATCGTCGAGCGCCCGGTCCGCGACGCGGTCGTAGGCGGTCAGGATGAATCGCTGCGTGGTGAAGACGCGTTCCAGGTAGCGCCCCAGCCACAGCAGGTGGTCTATGCGGTTCAGCGAGAGAGTACCCATGTGTCCTTGAAACCTCCTCCTTGGCTTGAATTGACGATGGCCGAGCCCTCCTGCCGCGCGTAGCGCGTGAGGCCGCTGGCCCAGACGGTGGTGGTGGGGCCGCTCAGCACGAAGGCGCGCAGGTCCGCCTTGCGGGGCACGACCTCGCCGCCGATGTAGGTGGGCAGGCAGGTGAAGTCGACCACCTCCTGCGCGATGAAGCGCCGCGGCTCTGTGCGGATGGCGCGCTTCATCGCCTCGAGCCCGTCGGCATCCAGGGTGGATCCGAAGACGACCCCGTAGCCTCCCGCCTCGGCGACGTCCTTGATGACGAGCGAGTCCGCATTGTCCAGCACGTAGGCCATGTCGTCAGGATAGAACGGCAGGTAGGTGGGAGCGTTTTGCAGGATGGGCCGCTCGCCCAGGTAGTACTCGACCATCTTGGGGACGAAGTAGTACAGGCCCTTGTCGTCGGCTGCGCCGTTGCCCGGTGCGTTGACGATCGCCACGGACCCCGCGCGGTAGGCCGCCATGAGGTTGGGGACGCCGATGAGGCTGTCGGGGCGGAAGCACAGCGGGTCCAGGAACTCGTCGGACAGACGACGGTACACGGCGCCCACCCGGCGCATCGCCGCGGCATCGCGGTAGTACAGCCTGCCGTCCTCGCAGAACAACTCGTCGGGGGTCGCCAGCAGCGCATCGGCCTGCTCGGCCAGGTAGGCGTGCTCGAAGTACGCGGCGTTGTAGCGTCCCGGGGTCAGCACCACGTTGATGCCGCCGCGGTTCACGTGGTTCATGACCTCCTTCAGCCTGCGCCCGTAATCGCGGTTGTCCACCACGGGCACGCGCCGGAACGTGGTGTCGTCGCAGCGGCGGCACAGGCTGCGGGCGATGAGCGGGTAGGAGGCGCCCGACGGGATGCGCAGGTTGTCCTCGAGCACGTACCAGCTGCCGTCGGTCCCCTCCACCAGGTCGATGCCCGAGATGTGGCTGTAGATGCCGCACGAGGGCGTCACGCCTTCGCATTGGGGGAGGTATCCCGAGCTCGCGAACGCGAAGTCCTCGGGCACCACGCCCTCGCGCACAATCTCCTTTGCGCCGTAGATGTCGCGCAGGTACGCGTTCAGGGCGTCCACGCGCTGGGCGAGGCCGCGCTCGAGCGTGGCCCAGGTGCGCGCGTCGATGATGCGCGGGATCGCGTCGAAGGGGAAGAGCCGCTCGTTGAAGGTCCCGTCTTTATAGATGCCGAACTTCACGCCGTAGCGCGCGAGCTGCTGGTTGATCTTGGGCGTGTGGGGGACGAGCCCGGTGTAGGGGGCGACGTCCGTACGGCCGGCGGGGTCGTGTGCATCCATGGGGTCCTCTTCCGTAGCAAACCTGTCGAGCGGTCCGTCCGCTCGATTCCGAGTATCGGTGTCATTTATTTCCGGAAGAAGAACGGGGCCGAGGTGGTCCAACGCGTTGCGATTCTGTTGCCATTCGGAAAACTGCGGGCCGGTGCGGGTGCAAATTCGGGGACGTACCTTCCGCGTGCATTTTTGCAAACTGGGGACGTACCTTCGGGGTGCATTTATGCAAATTCGGGGACACCCCTTCGGCGGGCCGTCGCCCCGCTATTGCTCCGAGCTCACGTAGCTCTCGTCGATGGTGATCTTGGCGACGGTGCGCGGGTAGTGGTCGCTTACGATCTGCTTCACGCGGCGGCGCAGCTGCTCCTCGGAGAGTTCGAGGTCGGCGGGGCGCACGCAGTCGAAGATCACGTTGGTGTGCGTGGGCCCGGGGACCGTGCGCAGGTCGTGGATGGTGATGCGCGGGTCGATGATCTTGACGGCCTGGTCGATCCAGTTGCGCATGTCGGTGACGGCGGGGTCGTCGGTCACGATGGGGTCGTAGTGCAGCGTCACGATGAGGCCGTCGTCGTTCTTGAAGTCCTGCTCGATGTTGTCGATCAGGTCGTGGCTCTCCATGGGGTCCGCCTCCACGGGCATCTCCACGTGCGCGCTCGCGAACTGGCGGCCGGGACCGTAGTCGTGCACCATGAGGTCGTGGGTGCCGAGCACGCCGGGATAGCTCATGATCTTGGCGCGGATGTGCTCCACGAGCTCAGGCGAGGGCGCTTCGCCCAGCAGCGGGTTCACCGTGTCGCGCACAAGGCCGATGCCGCTCCAGATGATGAAGACGCCCACCGCGGCGCCCACGATGCCGTCGAGCTGGATGTCCGCATAATGCGCCACCACGGAGGAGAGCAGGACCGCCGCGGTCGAGATGACGTCGTTGCGCGAGTCCACGGCGGTCGCCTGCAGCGTCTCGGAGTCGATGCGGCGCCCGATGGAGCGGTTGAAGGCTGCCATCCACAGCTTGACGACGATGGAGAGCAGCAGGATGACCACGAGCACGCCGTTGAACTCGACCGGCGTGGGATGGACGATCTTGTCGACGGAGGAGCCGACCAGGTTGATGCCGATGGCGAGCACGAGCGCGGCGACCACGAGCCCGGCCAGGTACTCGTAGCGGCCGTGGCCATAGGGGTGCTCGGGGTCGGCGGGCCGGCTTGCGAGCTTGAAGCCCAGCAGGCTCACGATGTTGCTCGCCGCGTCGGACAGGTTGTTCACGGCGTCGGCGACGATGGAGACCGAGCCCGCGACAATGCCGATGGCGCCTTTCGCCACGCACAGGGCCACGTTGCACACGATGCCGACAATGCCCGCGAACTGGCCGTAGCTCGTGCGCACGGCGGCGTCGCCCGTGTTGTCGCAATCGCGCACAAAGCGGCGTACCAGCCAATCGATCATGATGCCGACCCCTTCCATCGTCCATACGAGACGACCCCGCCGGTCGGGCGGGGTCGTATAACAAATAGCAGATTGTAGAGCTTCGCGGGGCGAGATGCCAGCCGAACCCTTCCCGGGGGTGCAAATTCGGGGACGTACCTTGAGCGTGCATTTTTGCAAATCGGGGACACCCCTTCGGTATGCACCGCATCCGGTACGGTTGCCGCGCGGGCCGTACAGCAGGCAGGTTTTTCATGAAAAGTGCGACGCTCTTTTTCGCCTACCTGCGGAAACGTCGATTCGGGTCCCCTGCGTTCATGAAAAAGTGCCCAGCGCGCATCGGGGACGCCCCTTCCGCAGGCGCTTTTGCACGCGGAAGGTACGTCCCCAAATTTGCAAAAGTGCACGCGGAAGGTACGTCCCCCGATTTGCATTCCGTCCCCCGATTTGCATTCTTAGCTGTCTAAGGAGTAGTAGCGGCCGAAGGCGTCTGCCGCGAGGATCGCGTCGCACACCATGTCCGGGGTGACGGCGACAGGAAGGTTCCCCATGGTTTCGGTCGGCGCGCACGCGCTCTCGGCGACCGCCATGATGCGTTCGCGGGAGATGTCCTCGACGCCCAGGTCCTCGAGCGTCACGGGCAGGCCGACCTCGAGGCAGAAGCCGAGCACGCGTTCGAGCAGCTCGGTCGGGGCGTTTTCCAGCACGAGCTGCACGAGCGTGCCGAAGGCGACCTTCTCGCCGTGCATCGCGTGGCCGGTCTCCGGCAGCAGGCCCATGCTGTTGCTGACGGCGTGCGCCGCCGCCAGGCCGCAGCCCTCGAATCCGATGCCCGAAAGCAGGGTGTTCGCCTCGATGACGCGCTCGACGGCCGGCGTGCAGCAGCCCGCCTCGAGCGCGACCTTGGCCTTCACGCCGTCCTCCATCAGGGTGTCGAAGCACAGGCGGGCGCAGGCGAGCGCGGTGCCCGTCGCCTTGCCGCCCGCGCAGGTGTTGGCATCGGAGTCGACGCAGGCCTTCGCCTCGAAGTACGTGGCGAGCGCGTCCCCCATGCCCGCGACGATGAGGCGCACGGGCGCGCCGGCGATCACCGTCGTGTCCATGAGCACGATGTCGGGGTTTGCCGGCAGGTATAGGTAGCGGTCGAGCGCACCCGTATCGGAGTAGATGACCGACAGCGCGCTGCACGGCGCATCGGAGGACGCGGCGGTCGGGCAGACGACGACCGGCGCGCCGAGATAATAGGCGACCGCCTTGGCGGTATCGAGCACCTTGCCGCCGCCGATGCCCGCCACGACGTCGCAGCCTGCCTCGCGCGCGACCGCGCAGAGCCGCTCGATCTCGCGCTCGGTGCATTCGCCTTCGAACCGCTCGAAGGCGATCTCGGCGTCGACGTCGGCGAAGCCGCGCTCGATTTTGGCACCCAGGCGCTCGATGCCGGTCGCCGTGGCGATGGCGAGCAGCTTGGATCCGAGCGGGGCCGCATGCGCGCCGAGCTCGCACAGGGCGTCGGGTCCTTGGATGTACTTGCCGGGGCTGGTATAGATGCGAGTCATGGATGCTCCCCTTATCCTTGAGAGGTTGATGCCACCTATTGTAGGGAAACACCGATCAAGGCGTTCGCTTGACGAGCCTGAGACGCCCGTGGAGGCGGGATTGTATATTCCTGCCCCCATACTGCATAAAAATCTGCTCAAAATAAAACCCATAAGGGTCATAGGTTGAGTTTGTCATTGTTTTTGAGCGCCCTTTCTGCACACGCGTTGCACCCTTCGGCATTTCCCCAGTTGAATCCTGCGGAAATGCAAACGGGTGCGGCGTGTGTGGCGAGATGGCACCGAAAAACAATGACAAACTCGTATTCACTCCTCCGAGAGGGCCCGGTCGGGCACGCGACCCGCCCCGCGCCCCGCGCCGCGCACCCGCAGGCGACAGACGGCTGGCAGCACGCCCCCGCGCGGGACTCCCGCCCAACATCTAGGTCAAGACCCCAACTTGCGCCATTCTCGTGTTCGACATCGAACGCGTTGTGGATTCTTCGTTGGGCCGGTGCCCCACGCCAAAAAGGACAACCGCAGCTCACGCGCTCAGGCGCATTTTCGGACCCTCCTGTCCCTTCAGCAAAAGTTAAATGACTCGAAAAAAGCACATTGCGGCTGACCTGCCAAAACACAATATGTAGTAGGGGGTGCCCAGAAGTTCCCCTGTATGTTGTAAGGATGGATGACGTATAGTTGGTATCCGGCACTGCTTGCCTCCTGCCTCGCGGGGG
This sequence comes from Collinsella ihumii, assembly GCF_030385545.1. NCBI lineage: Bacteria > Bacillati > Actinomycetota > Coriobacteriia > Coriobacteriales > Coriobacteriaceae > Collinsella > Collinsella ihumii. The sequence continues at coordinate 332,438 of NZ_JAUEIQ010000001.1, forward strand.
CGTCCCAGACTCGGCGGCACCGTTTTGCGGGGCGGATGGCGGGCGGTGCTGGAGAAGAGCCGGGCAATCGGATTCGCGCCGTCGGGTGCGAAAGGGCCGGTCGGCGCTCTCCGGGCACGAACATGACTATCGAAGGGCATCGATATGAAAATCATCAAGCGCAACGGTACCGAGGTCGCATTCGACATCGAGAAGATCTCGAACGCGATTCGCGGCGCCAACCGCGAGGTGAAAGAGCGTGAGCGCATGACGGAGCGCGAGATCGTCTTCGCGTCCCAGAACGTGGCGGAGGCATGCGAGAACGCTGGCCATACCGTGTCGGTCGAGGAGATCCAGGATCTCGTCGAGGACGAGATCATGGCGCTCGACCACTACGAGGTCGCCCGCCACTACATCATCTACCGCTACGTGCAGAGCCTGAAGCGCCAGAAGAACACCACCGACGACAAGATCCTGTCGCTCATCGAGTGCAACAACGAAGAGGTCAAGCAGGAGAACTCCAACAAGAACCCGACCGTGAACTCCGTGCAGCGCGACTACATGGCCGGCGAGGTCTCCAAGGACCTGACCCAGCGCGTGCTGCTGCCCTCCGACGTGGTCGACGCCCACAACGAGGGCCTCATCCACTTCCACGATTCCGACTACTTCGCGCAGCACATGCACAACTGCGACCTGGTGAATCTCGACGACATGCTGCAGAACGGCACGGTCATCTCCGGCACGCTCATCGAGCGCCCGCACAGCTTCTCGACCGCCTGCAACATCGCCACGCAGATCATCGCCCAGGTGGCCTCGTGCCAGTACGGCGGCCAGTCCATCTCGCTGACGCACCTGGCGCCGTTCGTCGACGTCTCGCGCCAGAAGATCCGCGGCCAGGTGCTGCGCGAGCTCGAAGAGCTCGGCGTGGACGCCTCCGAGGACAAGATCGCCTCCGTGGTCGAAGACCGCCTGCGCGACGAGATCCGCCGCGGCGTGCAGACCATCCAGTACCAAGTCGTGACCCTTATGACCACCAACGGCCAGGCACCGTTCGTCACGGTGTTCATGTACCTCAACGAGGCGCGCACGCCCGCCGAGAAGCACGATCTGGCCATGATCATCGAGGAGACCCTGCGCCAGCGCTACGAGGGCGTGAAGAACGAGGCCGGCGTGTGGATCACGCCCGCGTTCCCCAAGCTCATCTACGTGCTTGAGGAGGACAACATCCACGAGGACTCCCCGTACTTCTACCTGACGCAGCTCGCCGCCAAGTGCACCGCCAAGCGCATGGTGCCCGACTACATCTCCGAGAAGATGATGCGCAAGTACAAGCTGTCGAAGGGGGAGACCGAGGGCAACGGCGACTGCTACACCTGCATGGGCTGCCGCAGCTTCCTGACGCCCGACCGCTCCGGCAACGGGTTTGACAACGTGGCGCGCGCCAAGAACTACGAGCCGGGCAAGCCCAAGTACTACGGCCGCTTCAACCAGGGCGTCGTGACCATCAACCTGCCCGACGTCGCGCTGTCGTCCCACGGCGACGCGGACAAGTTCTGGGAGATCTTCGACGAGCGCCTGGAGCTCTGCCACAAGGCCCTCATGTGCCGTCACGAGCGCCTGAAGGGCACGCTGTCCGACGCGGCGCCGATCCTGTGGCAGTACGGCGCGCTCGCGCGCCTGGACAAGGGCGAGACCATCGACAAGCTGCTCTACGGCGGCTACTCCACGATCAGCCTGGGCTATGCGGGCCTGTACGAGTGCGTGAAGTTCATGACCGGTGCCTCCCACACCGACGAGCGCGGCAAGGACTTCGCCCTCAAGGTCATGCAGCACATGAACGACAAGTGCGCAGAGTGGAAGGCGGCGTCCGACATCGACTTCTCGCTGTATGGCACCCCGCTCGAGTCGACGACCTACAAGTTCGCCAAGTGCCTGCAGCGCCGCTTCGGCATCATCCCGGGCGTGACGGACAAGGGCTACATCACGAACTCCTACCACGTGCACGTTTCCGAGGAGATCGACGCGTTCGACAAGCTGAAGTTCGAAAGCGAGTTCCAGCAGCTGTCGCCCGGCGGCGCCATCTCCTACGTCGAGGTGCCCAACATGCAGGACAACCTCAAGGCCGTCATCCGCGTGATGCAGTACATCTACGACAACATCATGTACGCGGAGCTCAACACCAAGAGCGACTACTGCCAGGTGTGCGGCTACGACGGCGAGATCAAGATCGTGGAGGACGACGGCAAGCTGGTGTGGGAGTGCCCCAACTGCGGCAACCGCGACCAGGAGAAGCTCAACGTGGCGCGCCGCACCTGCGGCTACATCGGCACGCAGTTCTGGAACCAGGGCCGCACCGAGGAGATCCGCGACCGCGTGCTGCACCTGTAGTTCCGCGGTTCTACCGAACCGCGGAACTGCTCGACGCTGCGCGGGCATCTGACGGGCGATCTGTCCCTCACTTGTCGGGCATGGCCTTAAGGCCTATGCCCTCCTCGTTCGGGTCACCTCGCCTCGTCAGATGCCCGCTCGCTGACTGAGTACTCTACCTAGAGGGCTGCTGTCGACATTGCATGATGGATCGTTGCTGGCACGGTGAGAAGTGGAGCACGCGTGAACTACGCCGAGATCAAGAACTTCGATATCGCCAACGGGGAGGGCGTGCGCACGACGCTGTTCGTCTCCGGATGCAGGCGCGGCTGCCCGGGGTGCTTCAACTCCGGCGCATGGAGCTTCGAGGCGGGCGAGCCGTTCACGCGCGAGGTGGAGGATGCGATCATCGAGAGCCTGGCGCCCGGCTACGTCGACGGGCTCACGATCCTGGGCGGCGAGCCCATGGAGCCCGAGAACCAGGCGGGGCTCGTCGAGTTCGTCGAGCGCGTCCGCGCGCGCTATCCGCGCGGCTGCGGCAAGACCATCTGGTGCTTCACGGGCGACACGCTCGACGAGCTCATGGAGGGCGGCCGCCATCGCACCGAGGTGACCGACCGGCTGCTCGCCTGCATCGACATCCTGGTCGACGGGCCGTGGGTGCAGGAGCTCTACGACATCACGCTGCGGTTCCACGGGTCGTCCAACCAGCGGGTGATCGACCTCAACGCCACGCGCGAGGCCGCGGCCGAGCTGGGCGTGCCGCTGTCCGAGGCCGTGCGCCTCTGGCAGGACGAAGAGGTCTACAGCACGCACACGATGTAGGCACGACCCGCCGCCGGGCCCGTCTCCAATGGCGGGTCCGGTGGCGGGCGTCGTGGTGGTACGATAACGCAGTCAGCGGCATGCGTTCGAAGGGATGTTCATGGTCGATCAGGAAAAGGTGCGCCAGGCGATCAGCCTGCTGCTCGAGGGTATCGGCGAGGACCCGATGCGCGAGGGGCTCATCGAGACCCCCGACCGTGTGGCGCGCATGTACGCCGAGCTCGCGGGCGGTATGGACCAGGACCCCGCGACGCATCTGGCCAAAACGTTCGCGGTCGAGGCGGACGACATGGTGATCGAGCGCGACATCACGTTCTACTCCCTGTGCGAGCACCATCTGCTGCCGTTTTACGGGAAGGTCGCCATCGGCTACATTCCCGACGGGCGGGTGGCGGGCCTCTCCAAGCTCGCGCGCACCGTCGAGGTCTTCGCGCGCCGCCTGCAGCTGCAGGAGCGCCTGTGCGCCCAGATCGCCGACGTCCTCATGGAGGATCTCGGATGCCGCGGCGCCATCGTGCTCATCGAGGCGGAGCACATGTGCATGACCATGCGCGGCGTTCAGAAGCCGGGCACCAGTACGGTCACCTGCGCCCGCCGCGGCGCGTTCGCGGAGGACCCGTCGCTCGAGGAGCGCTTCTTCCGCATGCTGGGGCGCTAGTGGAGCGCTGCGGAAAGGCCGCCTGCGCGGCCATGCCCCGGGCGGATGCCGTCTGGCGCCACCCGGTCTTTCAGGGACATCTCGCTCGCATACAGGAGCTCGAGCGCACGCGCGCCTTCTGCCGCCATGACCTCGCGCACCTGATGGACGTGGCGCGCATCATGTGGATCGGCGTGCTGGAGGAAGGCGCGGACCTGCCGCGCGACGTCGTCTACGCCACGGCGCTTTTGCACGATATCGGGCGCGCGGCGCAGTACCAGACGGGCGAGCCGCACGATGTCGCCGGGGTGCGCATCGCGCGCGAAATAATGGGTACGGTAGATGGCGACCGTGCATTCTCGCCTGCGGAGCAGGACCTCATCGCAGATGCCATCGGCGCGCACCGCGTATCCGATGCGGCCGTCTCGCCGCTCGGCAGCCTGCTGTATCGGGCCGACAAGCTGTCGCGCCCCTGCTTCGCCTGCCCCGCACGCCCCGAATGCAACTGGCCGACAGAACAGCAGAACCTCGCCATCCGCATCTGATGGGGGCAAAGGGCTGGACGCCCTTTTGACCCTCTCGCATGCGGGGCGGGGACGAAAGGGGAGATTGCCATGGGCAAGAAGCATCAAAAGCATCTGCCGGAAAACGCCACGCCGACCGAGGGCGCGGAGCTCGCGCGGCGCGAGGCCGGGCTGCCCGCCACGAGGACGGCCATAGCCCGCTGGACGGCGGCCGACCTGTCCGGAGCCGATAAGATCCAGATTGACGGCCTGGAGGTCTTCGCTAACCACGGCGTATATTCCGAGGAGCGCGCGCTCGGCCAGAAGTTCATCGTCTCGCTCACGCTCTACACAAGCCTGCGCGAGGCGGGGCGCACCGATGACCTGCGCGCGTCGATCGATTACGGCAAGGTGTGCCACGAGGTCGACGATTTCCTGCGCGACCATACGTTCAAGCTGATCGAGGCCGCGGCGGAGGGCGTTGCCGATCGCCTGCTCGCCCGCCACGACGCGCTCGTGGGCGTCCGCGTGCGCCTGGAGAAGCCCTGGGCCCCGATCGGCCTGCCGCTGCGCACCGTCGCGGTGGAGATCGTCCGCACGAGGTAGCGGCTTCCATCCCAGGCGTGACAACAAGGCGGGGAATCGTCAACCCGGGCGGTCAGGCGGCCGCCCGGGTTGACGATTCTTCTGTCGTGCTGTCACGCCCGCACGCAACGATGTCCGCACGCCGTGGTACTATCGTCGATATATCGACGAGAGGAGGCGGGCGATGGAGTACCGGGAAACGGAACGCATCGAGTTCAAACGCACAGTTACCGAACGTATCGTCAGGACAATCATCGCATTTGCAAACGGAACCGGTGGAGACATCTATATCGGTATCGACGATTTTGGCCGGGTGATCGGCGTCGACGATATCGACAGCGAGATGCTCAAGGTCTCGAACCTCGTGCATGATGTCATCTGCCCACCGCTCGCGCACCTCGTGCATATCGAGCCCGTCAAGCTCGAGGGCAAAGACACCGTGCTCGTGTCCGTCGAGGCGGGTGATGAGAAGCCCTACTACCTGGCTTCAAAGGGCCTGGTTCCGGCTGGCGTGTTCATCCGCCTGGGGCCTGCGACCGTGCCGATGGGCCGCCGGGACATCCGGCGCATGATCCGCGAAGCCGACGATGATTTTTTCGAGACGCGCCACGCAAGGGTGCAGGAGCTCACCTTCGACGAGGCCGGGCGCGTCTTCCGGGAGCACGGCGTCGAGTTCTTCCCGGAACGCTTTCGGGCGCTCGGCATGCTCGCCCGCGACGGGTTCTACTCGAATCTCGCCCTGCTCGTCTCCGACCAGAACCCCTTCACCCTGAAGTGCGCCGTCTTCAACGACGACGCCGGCACCGAGTTTTTGAACCGCATCGAGTGCGAGGGCTCGATCCTCGGCCAGTACGAGCGGGCGCTCGGCTTTTTGCGCCTCGCGAACAACCTCAGGTCGTATTTCCCGTCGAACACGAGGATCGATCAGCGCGACTATCCTGATGACGCGCTGCGCGAGGGCCTGCTCAACGCCATCATCCACCGCGATTACGATGAGAGCCTCTGCGTACCCACGCTGGTGAAGATGTGCCGCACGGAGCTTTCGTTCACCTCGTTCGGAGGCCTGTTCGGCATCACCGCGCAACAGGCCATCACGCGGGAGTCCTCGCCGCGAAACCCCCGGTTGCTGGCGCTGTTCGGCCGCTTGGGAGAAGTCGAGGCGTACGGGTCCGGCCTTCCCAAGATCTGGAAGCTGTATGAACACGAGGGGCTTGCAGCGCGTATCGAGGCAGAGGGCTCCTTCTTCACGCTCGTGCTGCCGAACGTCAACACGACGCGCAACCCGCACATGAGCCTGACGGCGAACAGCGGCCCCGATCTTCGCGGGGGCCAGGAGGCTTTCGACGAACTCGATGCGATGGGGGCTCTGCCCGTGCGCGTGAAGGCGGCATATGACCGGGCGCGTGCGGAGAGGTGCGCGCTCGATCGTGCACAAGAGGGAACTCGCGCGGCGGACGCGGCCGGACGGGAGGTCGCCGGCGCCCCGGCGGGCGTTCGGGTCAAGCATATGGAACGCATCGGGGACAGCCCTGCGGATACGGGCCCGCGTCGTCTCGAGCGGTTCATGATATCCTTCGCACTCGAACGAGGCGATTTCTCGCGCGAGGAAGCTCAGCGGGCGCTTGACGTCGGACGCGACACGGCGCTCAAGGTCATCAACGGTATGGTGGCCTCCGGAGCGCTGGTCAAGTCGGGGCGCGCCCGGGCGGTTCGCTATCGAGCTTCGGATGAGCTGCGGCAACAGGAAGCTGTCGGGTAGTCCGAGAGTCCCAGGATGCGGGCGGATACGGCGCCGACCCGCGCCCGCGCCCGTTCGTCTCGAATACCTTTACCGATGCTGACAGGGGCGAATGCGCTTTCTACAATGGTTCAAGATCTTCGACCGTTGACGTGAGGAGGCAGCACCATGCGCGATCCTTGCGACTCCGAGCGGGAGTCCATCGAGCCCCGCGAGCCTGCGGATTCGGCCTGGGACGCCTTCGCGCCGCGGCGCATGACGGAGCTTGCCGAGGAGTTCTCCTCATGCCGCCAGGTGTTCATCGCGCTCGGCAACGAGAGCCGCCAGCAGATCTTCATCGAGCTGCTGCGCCATTGGGGAGGCATGCGCGTGGGCGAGCTCACCGTGTGCGTCAACCTGTCGCGCCCGGCCGTCTCGCATCATCTCAAGGTGCTGCGCGAGGCGGGCCTCGTAGATATGTACGAGATGGGAACCAGAAACTTCTATCACGTGAGCGCCGATCTGGCCCTGTGGACGCGGATGGCGCGCCTGGCAGGCGACGCGGAGGGGTTCGTGAGACAGGTCGCGCGCCGCGCCGAGAGTGCGGGGGATGGCTGCGGCGGCAAGCGGGTCGAATAGGAATCCGGAGAAAGGGGAGAGGGTGCCATGGAAATCGATACGAGCTCTTTCGGGACGGTCGATGCGCTTGCGCGCTGGGACGATGCCCATCTGCTTGACGCCATGGAGGCGCGCCATTCGGTGCGCAGCTACCGAGATAAGAGAATCGATGCCGATGCGCTGCGGGAGCTCCAGTCCGTCATAGACGGCTGCAACGAGGCGGCAGGGCTGAGCTTCACGCTCGTCGCAGACGACCCGTCCGCGTTCGACGGCGCCCTCGCTCACTACGGGTCGTTTCGCGGGGTGCGCAACCACGTGGCGCTCATCGGGCGCAAGGGCCCGCGCCTGGATGAGACGGTCGGGTATTACGGGGAGCAGGTCGTGCTCGCCGCCCAGCTGCTGGGCCTCAACACCTGCTGGGTCGCCATGACCTACCGCAAACGGGGCGCCGCCCGCACGATGCCAGGCGAGGCGCGTCCGGCGATCCTCGCGCTCGGGTACGGCGAGACGTCCGGCGCGTCCCATAAGGTCAAGCCCGTGACGAGCCTGTGCCGTGTGCCGGGCGGACCTGCGGCCATGCCGGAATGGTTCGCAGCCGGCATGCGTGCCGCCCAGCTCGCCCCGACGGCCATGAACCAGCAGGCGTTCTCGTTCGAGCTCGTCGAGGGCGAGGTGCCCGGCGTGCGGGCGCGCTTGGGGCTGGGGCCGTGTGCAAAGATCGATCTGGGCATCGCTCGCTGCCATTTCGAGATCGGCGCGCGCTCTGTCGTCGCGCTGGCGGTGGGTAGCGGCGCGATAAGTCGAGGGGTCTGCCGCACGCGGCTCACGATCGGCGAAGCAGCGCGGAAGCCTCGCGATTCCTCGGGCAGTAGGTGTCGAGCAGCGCGTGGAAGCGCGCGTTGTGGCTCGGCTCGATGAGGTGCACGAGCTCGTGGGTGACGACCATCTCCAGGCAAAGCGGAGGATAGGCCGCCAGGCGCGCGTTGATACGGATGGCACGGGTCGCAGGCGTGCACGACCCCCAGCGGGTCTTCATGGACCGGATGCTCCAGCTGCTCGCATGCACGCCCATGGTCGCCTCGACGCGTTCGACCACCTCGGGCAGCGCGCGCTCGATCTCGCGCCGATACAGCTTGTCGACGAGGCGCCCGTACTCGTCGGGCGACATGCGGGCAGGCACGGACGGCCCGTCCTGCAGCATGGCTCTGAATGTCGAGGGGCGCGCCGCAGCGCCGTGGTGGATGCCCGCGTCATCGAGCGCGCGTTCCGTCGGCACCGGCGCTCCCCACAGCATGACGGTTTCGAGCTCTTCGGGGTGGAGCGGGGCGGAAATGACCTCGCGTCTGCGCCGCACGCGCTCGACGATCCACGCGCTCTTGCGGTCCAAGAACTCCTGCGCGGTGGCAACGCTCGTGCGCGCGGGGATGCTCATCGCCACGGAACCGTCCCCGCGTACGCGCAGGTTGAGGTTGCGCACGCGCTTGCGCGTGACGGTCACGGGGATGCGCTGTCCGGCGCCATCGACGTAGAGCGTGAAGGTTGAAGCCGAAAGGGCTGCTGTGCGTTTCATGCGGCACAGCATAGCACGCTCGCCTGCCCTGTGCGGACCCTGCCGTGAATTCTCCGTGACGCAGCGGCGGTTTGCCGTGGTCAGGCGCTTAGGCGCCCGCGGCGGCGAGAGGGCATGCGGGGTCGCGTCGCTATAATGGGTGCCCCTTGCACGCGCGGCGCCCCGTCGCCCGATCGGAAAGGACAGATGACCATGATCAAGGTTGCGATCCTCTTCGGTGGCATCTCCACCGAGCACGATATCTCGCTCAAATCCGCCGACAACGTCATCGCGCAGCTGCCGCGCGACCGCTTCGAGCCGGTTCTCATCGGCATCGACCGCGACGGCGCGTGGTTCCACTATTCGGGCGATGTCGCGGATATCGTGTCCGGCGCATGGGAGGACCACGACGTGAACCCCGTGGTGCTCATCCCCGGCTGCAGCGAGGACGCGCGCGGCGGCTTCATGGAGCTTGTCCAGGGCGAGTTCGTGGAGCTGCCGGTCGATGTGGCGCTGCCCGTGCTCCATGGCCAGGGCGGCGAGGACGGCACGGTGCAGGGCACGCTCGAGGCATGCGGCGTGCCGTACGTCGGCTGCGGCGTGCTCGCCTCCGCGGTATGCATGGACAAGGACGCGTCCCACCGTCTGGCGGCAGCCGCCGGCGTTCGCTCGCCCAAGTGCGAAGTGCTCTACCGCGGCGCCTCCGACGAGGCGTGCCACGCCGTCATCGAGAAGTGCGGCGGCTACCCCGTGTTCGTGAAGCCCGCTCGCGGGGGCTCGTCCATCGGCGTCTCCAAGGCCTCCGATGAGGCGGCCTACCGCGCCGCGCTCGATGCCGCGTTCGCGCTCGACGAGAAGGTCGCCGTCGAGGAGGCCATCACGGGTGTCGAGGTGGGGTGCGCCGTCATGGGCGACTCCATCCACGGCATCACGATGGGCGAGGTCGACGAGATCGTCATCACTGGAGATGGCTTCTTCCGTATCCATCTGGAGAAGGATCCCGGCGCCAATACCGAGCTGCGCTGCCCTGCCGAGCTTCCAGCCGATGTCATGGCCCGCGTCCGCGAGGCGGGTCGCACGGTCTACGAGGCGCTCGGTTGCTCCGGGTTCGCGCGCGTGGACCTGTTCGTGACGCCGGAGGGCGAGGTCGTCTTCAACGAGGTTAACTCCACGCCGGGCATGACCTATTACTCGCGCTTCCCGCAGATGATGCGCGTTGCGGGCCACGATCTGGGCGAGGTGCTCGCTGAGTTGATCGACGCCAAGCTGCGCAGGTAGCGTCAAGGGCGCGTGCCTGCCGATTATCTGTAGAGCCCAGGCGGCCGGACCGCTCAACGGCGTGGTGGGATCGGGGTATAATGCCGGAGTTTTCGGCACTATACCCCTGTTTTATATATTGCGTTTAATAGAATACTTCTTGAATTACTGTCTGAACGAATTTGGGACTTTTGGGTACATGTTTTCCGGTTGGTTGAGTAACCCACCGTTTGCATATGGCAACATATCTAAATCAGTATGATATACATTATGCTGATGAGGGTCTACTCGGCGGACCGGAAAACATGTACCCAAAAGTCCCTTTTTCGTTTCGTGCCGATGCTCAGATGCCGGTATCTGAGTAATTCGTGGTCCGCACTGCGTGAAATCCCGGCATGCGGCCGCTTACAGGCGCTGCGCCTGGTCTTTCAGCAGGCCGGACGCGGTTTCAGCTGCGTTGTTCGCCTGTTCGAGGAAGTTGCGGTACGAGTCCGTGAGGTCCCTGATCTCGTCGATGCTCATGCCGCCCGACGCCTGCTCGAGCTCCCTGTCTGCAAGGGCGTCGCGATCGCGTGCTGTGGAATCTGCCATGATCTCATCCTTTCATCGGGCGGGGCGCCGGGCCAGCAGGTGCCGACCGGCTGCTTGCGCGACCTGCCCCGGCTCCGGGCCGGGAACTTTTCTGGGCCATTGTACTCGAATTTGTGTGCATATCTCGCTCGATGGCACGAATGCGCCGCGCGCGGCATGATTGCGGCGCATGGGGTATAGTGACCACTGCATGTCTGCGCCCACAAGGGGCGAGACGGTATGACAGAAACGAGGATGCACATGTCCAACGACGGCAAGAAGGTCCGCGCGCACTACCGCGGCACGCTTGACGACGGCACGCAGTTCGATTCCAGCTACGATCGCGGCGAGCCGATCGAGTTCACCTGCGGCGCCCATCAGATGATCGCCGGTTTCGACGCGGCGGTGATGGATATGGAGGTGGGCGAGAAGAAGACCGTCCATATCCCGGCCGACCAGGCCTACGGTCAGCACCGCAAGGAGCTCGTCTTCAGGATTCCGGCCGATCAGGTGCCCAACATCGACCAGGTGCATGCGGGCGACCACGTCTACCTGTCCGGCCCCGCGGGCCAGCCGATCCCCGCGGTCGTGCTCGAGGTGAACGACGAGGGCGTCATGCTCGACGCGAACCACGAGATGGCGGGCAAGGACCTCAACTTCGAGATCGAGCTCGTCGAGGTGTTCGACTAGAGACGAGCCATCCGCATCGCGTCGCGCTTCATGCCGCTTTACCGCAAGCCCTGCACCGCTGTCCGGTGCAGGGCGATTTGTTTGATATAACAAACTTTTTGAGGTAGTATGAGTTCGCTATAACTAACTAACCGATCGAAAGGGTTGCGACATGCGGTTGCGCGAATCGGGCGAGGATTATCTCGAGGCCATCTTGGTGCTCCAGCAGGAGCGCGGAGCTGTTCGCGCCATCGACATCGCCGAGCATCTCGGGGTGACCAAGGCAAGCGTCTCCAAGGCCCTGTCGACGTTGGAGGGCAAGGGATTCATCGAGGTCGTCAAACGCGACGTCCGGCTCACCGAGGTGGGGGCGCAGGTGGCGCACGAGATCCTGGAACGGCATGTCTTCTTCCGCGACCTGCTTATCGCAGCCGGCGTCGAGCCGGAGCTCGCGGCCGAGGAGGCCTGCCACATGGAGCACTGCCTGTCCGAGGACAGCTTCCAAAAGCTCAAGGCGCATATGGCCTAGTGGTGCAATGGGGGACGGGGCCGGTTCAACCCACGTCGGCGCAGCGCGCCGCCATGGGTTGAACCGGCCCCGTCCCCACATGACTCATGTGAGCGCCGACCCTCTAGACCCCCTTCACCCGCATGGCGCGCATCGCGTTCAGGATCGCGATGATCGCCACGCCGACGTCGCCGAACACCGCGAGCCACATGTTCGCCACGCCGATCGCTGCGAGCAGCAGGATCGCGATCTTCACCGCGAGCGCGAACACGATGTTCTGCCACACGATGCGCATGGTCTTGCGCGCGATGCGGATGGCGCGGGCGATTTTGGACGGCTTGTCGTCCATGAGGACCACGTCGGCGGCCTCGATGGCGGCGTCCGAACCCATGGCCCCCATGGCGATGCCCACGTCCGCGCGGGTGAGCACCGGCGCGTCGTTGATGCCGTCGCCCACGAACGCGAGCTTGGCGTCGCCGCGCTCGAAGCCGAGCAGGCGCTCGACGGCGCTGACCTTGTCGGCGGGCAGGAGCTGGGCGTGGACCTCGTCGAGCCCGAGCTTGCCGCCCACGGCCTCGGCGACGTCGCGCCGGTCTCCGGTGAGCATGACGCACTTGGTCACGCCGGCGGCGTGCAGGTCGCGTATGGTCTGCTCGGCATCGTCTTTCACCACGTCGGCGATCACGATGTGGCCGATGTAGCGGCCGTCGACCGTGACGTGCAGGATGGTCCCGGTCAGGTCGCATTCGTGCCAGCGGGCGCCGTGCTCGGCCATGAGCTTGTCGTTGCCGACCATGACCACGTGCTCGTCAACGTGCGCGGACACGCCGTGGCCCGACTCCTCCTTGACGTCGCGGATGCGCGCCTGGTCGATCTCGCCGGAGTACGCCTGGCGCACGGACACCGCGATGGGGTGATCGGAGAACGCCTCGGCATATGCGGCGTTGGAGAGCACGTAATCGGGGTCGACGCCCGCCTCGGGATGGATGGCGACCACGTTGAACGTGCCGTTCGTGAGCGTGCCCGTCTTGTCGAACACCACGGTATCGACCTTGGAGAGCAGCTCCAGGTAGTTCGAGCCCTTGACGAGGATGCCGAGCTTGGAAGCGCCGCCGATGCCGCCGAAAAACGACAGCGGCACGCTGATCACCAGGGCGCAGGGGCAGGAGACCACCAAAAACGTGAGGCCGCGCAGGATCCAATCGGACCAGGCGCCCATGCCGAGCAGGGGCGGGATCACGGCGAGCAGCACGGCGGCGCCGGTGACGATCGGCGTGTACCAGCGGGCGAAGCGCGTGATGAAGTTCTCGGTCCGCGCCTTCTTCTCGCTCGCGTTCTCCACGAGCTCGAGGATGCGCGAGACGGTGGACTCACCGAACGGCTTGGTCGTGCGGATGTGCAGCATGCCGGTCATGTTGATGCAGCCGGAGATGACGTCGGCGCCCGGCTCCACGTGGCGGGGGATGGACTCGCCGGTGAGCGCGGCGGTGTCGAGCTGACTTACGCCCTCGGTGATGACGCCGTCGATCGGCACGCGCTCGCCGGGCTTGACGACGATGATGTCGCCGACCTGGACCTCATCGGGGTCGACCTCGACGAGCTGCCCGTCCTGCTCGATGTTGGCGTAGTCGGGGGCGATGTCCATCATGTCGCTGATGGACTTGCGGCTCTGGCCCACGGCATAGCTCTGGAACAGCTCGCCGACCTGGTAGAACAGCATGACCGCGGCGCCTTCCGCCATGTGCGGCTCGGCCTCGGGGAAAAACACCATGGCGAAGGCACCGATGGTCGCCACCGTCATGAGGAAGCTCTCGTCGAACGCCTGGCCGTGGCGGATGTTGCGCCATGCCTTCTGCAGGACGTCGTAGCCGGCGATGAGGTAGGGGATGAGGAAGAGCGCGAAGCTTGCGTACAGGTCGCCGGGCGCTCCGAAGATGGCGCCGAGCACGCCGAGCTCTTCGACGGCGTACACGACGATGAAGATGACGAGCGCGAGGACGATGCGGTTCCTCCAGCGCTTCTGTTTCTTGTTCATGGTTCGATCACCTGAATGGGTCTATACTTGCCGTGTCAACGGTATGAGATGTGCCGGTTGATTCGAGCCGCCCGCGCCTGCCCGCGCGGTCGGCTTTTTCGTATCCTCTAACGCAGGATCTCGCAGTCGGGCTCAAGATCGGCGGTGAGCTTGACCACGCGGTCGAGCACCTCGTCGAACCGGTCGTCGGCGGCGGTGAGGGTGAGCTTTTGCGTCATGAAGTTGACGCTCGCCTTCTCGACGCCGTCGAGCTTCGAGATGGCATCCTCGAGCTTCTGGGCGCAGTTGGCGCAATCGATTTCGTCGAGCTTGAAGGACTTGCGCATGATGGTTCCTTTCGGTCGTTATTCGCAGATATGGCTCATGCCCTGGTTGAGCATGGTGTACACGTGGTCGTCGGCGAGCGAGTAGTTGATGTTGCGGCCGTCGCGCCGGAATTTGACGAGGTGAGACTGCTTGAGGATGCGCAGCTGGTGCGACACGGCCGACTGGGACGTTTCCGTTGCGGCGGCGATGTCGGCCACGCACAGCTCGCGGCCCATGAGGGCGTAGAGAATCTTGATGCGCGTGGTGTCCGAGAACACCTTGAACAGGTCCGCGAGGTCGTACAGAAGCTCCTCGTCGGGAAGGTCCTCAGGCGAGCAGGTCGTGGCGAGCTCTGCGGGCTCATGGGCGGTGGCCGTCATGTCTCCGCCGTCCAATTGTTGCTGAGGCACGCTCATTTTTGCCTCCTTTCTCATATGAACAGACGTTCATATTTCTGTCAGCTCCGATTATATGAGCGCATGTTCATATGTCAAGGGGTTTTTCCAGGTGATGGGTTGGCTGGGGACGGGTTCGTTTCAACCCGTCGCGCACAAAAACGCGGGCCCTTGCCGGACGGTATTCCGGCAAGGGCCCGCGTTGCAAGCGGATATGAAACGTCTCGCTTACGCCTTGAACATGCTCTTGCGATTGAACTCTGCCTGCACGGTGCGCAGCATGAGGTCCGTGTCGTCGAGGCCGAGGTGCTGCTCGGCGGCGTCGGCGGCAAGCGTGCCGCGGCGACGCGCCCAGTTCTCCAAGCTCGCCGGCGCGCTCTCGCGCGGCAGGGTGCGGACCTCCTCGTCGATGGAGCGGCAGATCTGGCGCGTATCGATGGGCAGGATCTTGCCCGCGCGGCGCAGCTCGGCGTAACCGGGCAGATGCATCATGAACCACGAATCCTCGAACGCCGCGTTGTGCGCCATGTACGGATACTTCTTCATGAGCTTGATGAGCGTCTTGTGCAGCTCCTTGTCCTCGCGGAACGGCGTCTTGCCCTCGACGTCGGACCACGTGATGTGGTGGATGTCGGCCAAGGGGATGCCCGCCTCGCGGTACATCTCGGGCAGGCCGCAGTAGTGGGCCTCAGCATCATGGGGCACCGCGTCGCTCGTGAGCTCCATGATCTCCCAGCCCACGTTGATGATGTAGCCGCGCTCCGGCGCGCGCCCGGTGGTCTCGATATCGATGCCGAGCACGCAGCCCTTGATGGGCTTGCGGACCCATTCGACCGCGTAGGCGTCGCGGTCGCCGCGGACGGCGCGCGCCACGACGCCGGCGCCGCGACCCTGCAGCTTGCCGATGCCCGCGCAGGTGTCGGCATCGGAAAGCGAGCGCGCGAGCAGCGGGGAGGACAGGTTGCGCAGGCGCGCCTCTCCGATCTGGTCGCACAGCTCGCGGTTGCGGTCGGCGAGCTCCAGGATCACGTCGAACGAGAACCCGGGCTCGTCGTTCACGCGCCACTCGTCGATGAGGGCCTTCATGGCCTCCTCGCCGCGCTGGCGCTCCGACTCCATGGCGTCGTAGTCGCCGTAGATGAACATGGGGATAAAGGGCTGCATCGAGTACTCGAGTGCCTGATTGACGTTCACGCTGCTCACCTCTCGTGTTCTTGTGAATAGTTTGCCTTGTGCAACTAACGTGGATACAATACCGGAACTTGTGTTGATGCCGGAACATCCTCGGTCGTTTCACACACGGCGTACAAATGGGTACTAACCTTATCTGCCGGAAGACGATTATACGAAAGGGAGCTGCGCTCCATGGAACTTCTTCTTCATCTGCTCGAGCATGCGGTCGAGGACACCTTACCGCTCGTGCCGTTCCTGCTGATAACCTATCTGGCGCTCGAGGCGCTTGAGCACGCGGCGGGCGAGCGCGTCAACGCGGCGGTGCGTCGTGCGGGCGCGGCGGGCCCGGTGGTGGGAGCGCTGCTCGGCATCGTGCCGCAGTGCGGGTTCTCCGCCATGGGCGCGACGCTGTACGCGGGACGCGTCATCACGCTTGGCACGCTCGTCGCGGTCTTCTTGTCGACATCCGACGAGATGCTGCCGATGCTTCTGGCGGAGCGGACCGACGCCGGCTCGCTTGCGTTCGTGCTGCTCGCCAAGGCGGCGGTCGCCGCGATCACCGGCCTGGGCATCGATTTCGGCCTGCGCGTGCTGCGCAGGAACGCGCGCGCCCACACCGCGCTGCGCCGTGCCGCGCGCGGCGCCGAGGCGGGGCGCGACCTGCTCGACGAGATGGCCGAAGCGGGCGAGGGCGCCTCGCACATCCATCGCCTGTGCGAGCACGACCACTGCGGGTGCGATGACGATGCCGACCATCACGACCATGCGCATGAGGGGCATGGGCACGACCATGGTCACGGCGCCCTGCGCTCGATCGTGCTGAGCGCCGTGTCCCACACCGTGCAGGTGACCGTGTTCATCTTCGTTGTGACGTTCGCTCTCATCGCGATCCTCGAGACGGTGGGAGAGGGCGCGCTCGCCTCGTTCGTCGCCGGTAACCAGGCGCTCGCGGTGTTCGCCTCGGCGCTTGTCGGTCTCGTCCCGAACTGCGCGGCAAGCGTGGTTATCACGCAGCTGTACCTGGAGGGCATGCTCGGGTTCGGACCGCTCATGGCCGGCACGCTCGTGTCGGCAGGCGTGGGCTTTTTGGTGCTGTTCCGCACGAACCACAACGCGCGCGAGAACGTCATCATCTTGGCCCTGCTGTACGTGATCGCGGTGGTCTGGGGCCTCGTGCTGATGGCAGCGGGGCTGTAGAGCGCGCGGATGGGTTCGTGCGGAGGCGAAAGGTCGCCTCGGAGCGTCTCTTCCGTGCGAACGGGCCGTCCGCTTTCATTTGCTGGCAGTAAAAGTGGCTAGAAATTTCTATTTTGCTGTAAGAAACCCCGTGCCGATGTGCCTGGAGCCTGTGCTTCCGGTTCATCTCCCCTTGACGGGGCCCGATTCGGGACGAATGTGCCTCTCATCCCGCCGTCAGAACCAGCCAATATAGCCAAACCGGCCGACTCGGACATCCGAGCCGGCGCGGGTCAACAGCAAATTCGAAATATCTAGCCACTTTTGCGCAACGTGGCGCAACCGAGGGTGGCGTAGGCCATGTTCGGTGCGATGGCGGATTTGCGCTGCCGTCTTCCGGAGCTGTCCGGTGGCACCTCATGCACGGGAGGGCGCCTCCATGGAGACCGCGCATCGACAGTGGGCCGTGCGACCAGCGTTTCACGAAGCCAGGAGCTGCGACAGGTTGCGGACGAACCGCTCGCGATCCTCGTCGGTAAACGCCGTCGGCCCCCGTGTGCGCCCGCCGGCACGCCGCACCTTCTTCTCCTCGTGGCGGATGAACAGGTCCATGTCGATCGTCGCCCTCGAGTACACGCGCCCGCGCACCCCGATGGCCGCCGCCCCGCGCCCGAGCACCATGCTCGCCAGCCCGATATCCTGCGTGACGACCACGTCGTCAGGCTGCAGGCGCTCGACGATGGCGAAGTCCGCACTGTCGGCACCGATCGACACATCGACGATGTCGACCCAAAACCCGGGGCGATCTGCCGTGCGCCCGCGGGCATGCTCGGCGTCGCGTGGGTCGTCGCGCCCGATGTGCCGCGCAAGGTTCTGCGTGGTGTTGCCGACGATGACGACGGGCACATGGGCGCGCCGCGCGCAGGTGAGCGCCTCGCGCAGAACGGGGCAGGCGTCAGCATCTATATAGAGGGTGCGGATGCAGGCCATGCGTCTCCTTGCTCGTCGTCCGTGCACCACGGTCGCGGTGCGCCTCGCTTTCGCTGAGAGCATCGATTATCGCACATGCGAATCATGGAGAGCCATCAAACCGTCGGGCAGGCGAAGGGTGCACCAACCGGCACCCCCCCCCGAAAGGCGCCGCCTACCGCGCGTGCGCGACGATCGCGTCGCGCAGCCATGCGGCGCAGCCCTCGACGGAGCGGTCGTAGTAGCTGCGGAACCGATCGTCTGCCACGTAGCTCTCCGCCAGCCCGCGATGCGCCTCGGCGGAATAGGCGGGCCAGGTGTAGCCCAGCCAAATGCGGTGCATGCTGCAGACCCGCTCGCCCGTCTCGCCCGCGGGATCGTCTCCCGCGCCGACTGCCCTCTCCAACTCGGAGCGGATCTGCTCCTCCAGCGCACGGAAATCCGCATACTCCTGCTTGCTCATCTTCAACATCTTCCTGTTGCTTTCGTCGACCGCGTCGTCTCCATAGCGTTCGCGCGCCTCGGCTCCGTAGCGCTCCTCGTTCTTGTCCACGAGATCCCGTTTGAAACCTTCGAACTTCTCGATATCGGTCATGGACCCAGCTCCTTCCAAAGTCGCGAGCGTTCGCTCGACGGTGGCGATGAGGCGCGTCAGGCGGCACTGCTCGTCGCGCAGGCGCACGAGGTGGCGTGCGAGCAGCTCGGTGCGCTCTGCGGACGAAGTGCTCAGCAGCGGGCCGATGTCGCGCACCGCCACGCCGCAGCGGCGCAGCAGCAAGATCTCCTGCAGCCGATCGGCGTCTGCGCTGCAGTACAGCCGATAGCCGCGCTCACTGCGGCCCGAGGGCGCAAGCAGCCCCGCCTCCTCGTAAAAGCGCAGCGCGCGCGTGGTGATCCCCGCCATGCGCGCGAGCTCCCCGATGCGGTATCCGTTCATGGCCCCTCCTTCGAGCTCCACGATAGCGCTTTACGTAACGGTAAGGTCAAGACCGAATCGTCCCGTTTCAAGCGCGAAAGGATGGGCTGATAAGCTGGAGGGGAACATCGCGCATCGACGCGTTCGAAGCATGCTCGGTACGGGAGGGATTGCGATGAGAAGGCAGATGAGGCATCGCGTTACGGCAGCCCTGGGCGGGATTCTTCTGCTGTTCACGCTCGTCGCTGCCGTCCTCGTCGCGACGGGTGCGGTGAACATGACGTCCGCCGAGCGCCCGGAGCATTACATGGACATACTCTTCGTCGACGACGGATCGCATGTTGATTGCGACGGGGACGGCATTGAGGACGGCCAGGACATTCTCGGGGCGGCGCTCGCGTATGTTCGGACCCGGCCGCGCTATCGAAGCGCATATTACGCGAACGGATATCCGGATGACGGCTTCGGCGTGTGCGCAGATGTCGTGGCGTTCGCGTTGCGCGATGCGGGCTATGACCTGCAGAGGCTCATCGCCGATGATATCGCGGCTGCCCCGGAGGCGTATGACGTGGAGACGCCCGATGCCGCCATCGACTTCCGCAGGACGGGCAACCAGCTCGTGTACTTCGAGCGCCATGCCCAACGCCTCACGAACAATCCGGAGCTTCTCTCCTCGTGGCAGCCTGGGGACATCGTGATGTTCGAGGGGCACGTGGGCATCGTCTCCGACTATCGTAACAGCCGCGGCACACCCTATGTGATCCACCACCAAAGCGCGTTTCAGCTGCGCTACGAAGAGGACCTCCTGGAGTCCCGCTGCGGCGACATCGTGGGGCATTTCCGCATGGCCGGTTGACGGCATCCCCGTCATGCGCGCATGTCTCCCGATGGCGGACACGTGCCGTCTTTCGCCCGCGTCTGCCGGCCGTTTGCCGCTATGCCAAAGGATTTGGGCAGCGCGTTCGCCTCGCCTGTGCTGCTGTGGGGGTACACGGTAGGTAGCCGCATGGGCCGCGGCAAAGTGGAAGGATGCCATCATGAACGTGAGCGAGCAGATCAGGCGCGGGCGCGAGGCGCTGGGGATGTCGCAGGCGGATCTGGCCGACGCCATCTGGGTTTCGCGCAACACCGTATCGAATTGGGAGACGGGCGCGACGACGCCGGATATCCAAAGTTTCATCCTCATGAGCGCCCTGTTCGGCGTCACGATCGACGAGATGGTGAAGGGCGATGCGAACGTGATGGCGCGGGCCATCGCGCGCGATCGGAATCGCCTGCTGGTGGTGGGGCCGGAATTGTCCGATCCGAGTGCCCAAGGGGCTGATTCTGAGCGGGTTTCCACCGTGGAGGCTGCCGGCGCACAGGATGCCGACGCGCCCATCACGCTCACCATGCCCGAGCCGCAGGGCAGCGTGGTGTTCGGCAACTACGAGCGCATCGATGCCGTGCGCGCCGGCATGCCGGAGTTTCGCCTGGTGCGGACGTT
Organism: Collinsella ihumii; assembly: GCF_030385545.1. NCBI lineage: Bacteria > Bacillati > Actinomycetota > Coriobacteriia > Coriobacteriales > Coriobacteriaceae > Collinsella > Collinsella ihumii. The sequence continues at coordinate 352,678 of NZ_JAUEIQ010000001.1, forward strand.
CGCGCTGTTCAGCATGAGCAACTATCGCATCGAGAACGGTGCGGGAGAGGCCGTGGGCACCATCCATCGAGGCAGGGCGACCTTCGATCCGGTGTATCAGCTGCGCGTGCCGGGGTTCGAGCGCGTGCAGGTGAGGCGCGAATGGAAGCCGGGCGAGTTTCGAACCGTCTACACCATCGAGGGCGAGGGCGTGGGCGTCGAGGGCGCGGTGCTGGGCGACGAGTTCAGCATCTGGCGCCAGGGCGGACGCATCGCCACGGTGACGGCGCTGCGCTCGTCGGGCCGTCCGGTCTTTCGCATCGAGCTTGAGGACGATGGCGCCCGCCCGCTCGCATTCGGAGTCGCCATGATATTCCTGCTGCTGCGCGACTTCGACCGCAACTGGGTGCGCACGAGCGGGGAGTAGGGGGCACGGGCCGGGCGGATCCCGAGGTCCCGTATGCGTCAGATTGGGAAACCGCACCGCATAACCGCAGGAACGAGGGGGTCAGTGTTTCCTGAAAATGAATTTGGTATCAAATTGGGAAGTACGAAAGGGAAGCGGCCATATTTGACAAGCCTGTGACCTGCGTTTTTTCCACACGATCGATTCCGGAGGCCTCGGAAGGGGTATCCGATTCGCTCATACGTGGCCCTTATTGCCCAAGACTTGATACCAAATTCAAAACGAAGCGTCCGCAGGCCCTGGTTAAACCTTTTACCAAGGTGCGGTTTTGCACGCGGGCGGATGCGGCGACCTCCCCGTGCACTCCGGGAGCCTAGAAGCGCGCTCGCGTGTGCCCTTGCGCCATTGGGGCACAAACGGCACGATGTCGCCCCCGTGAACCCGTGTCCAAAAGCGACCCCGTCCCAAAATGTACCACTACAATGGTGGCGTCTTTGCACCGCGCGCACCGGGAGGCTCGTATGGGGACGGCCCCGCTTATCTTCAACATGCAACGGTTCTCGACCCATGATGGGCCGGGGATCCGCACCACGGTGTTCTTCAAGGGCTGTCCGCTGGCGTGCGCATGGTGCCACAATCCCGAGTCGCAGGCGTTCGCGCCCGAGCTCATGGTGGACGAGGAGCGCTGCCGCAGCTGCGGCCTCTGCGCGCGGGCCTGCCCGCAGCGCGCCATCGAGATCGACCCGGAGCGCGGCGTCGCCCGCACCGATCGTGCCCGCTGCACGGCGTGCGGGGCCTGCGCGGACGCGTGCCCGCAGGGGTTGCGCGAGATCGCCGGCGAACCCGCGCCCCCGCCCGCCGAGCTTGTCCGCCGTCTGCTGCGCGACCGCATGTTCTACGAGAAATCGGGCGGCGGCGTCACGCTGTCGGGCGGGGAGTGCCTGGCACAGGACATCGATTACCTGGTCGAGCTTTGCCGCCTGCTGCGCGAGGAGGGCGTGCACGTGGCGGCTGACACGTGCGGCGCGGCACCCCGCGCGCATCTGGAGCGGCTGCTGCCTTTCGTGAACCTCTGGCTCTATGACATCAAGGTTGCCGACGAGACGACCCATCGGGCGCTCACGGGCGCGCCGAACGGGGCCATCTTGGAGAACCTGGCCTACCTCGCGGAACACGGCGCGCATATCAACGTGCGCATGCCCATCGTCGAGCCCGTGAACAGCGGCGACGACGATATCATCGCCGCCGCGGAGGCCATCAAGTCTTATGCGGGGCTGTGCCCGGTTAGCCTGCTGCCGTATCATACAACGGGTAATGGAAAGTACGCGCGCCTGGGTCGCGCCGCGCCGGCTGGCGCGTTCGCGGTGCCCTCGGCGCAGACGATGGAGCACCTGCGCGACCTGCTGCGCGAGCGCGGCTTATTGCAGGTGGAAATCGGGGGTTGATATGACAGGGAACACCGATACGGGGGAGGTCGCCATGGAGGCGGGCAAGCCGACGGGCGTCGAGCAGCCCGCCGCATCCTCCACGCTCGACGACCCGCGCTTCCAGGCGATCCGCGACGCGCTCGCCGCGGTGCGCTCGCATGCCGCGCCCACGCGGACCACGTCGCATGCCACGTGGGAGGACGACCGCGGCATGAACGAGCGCGTGAAGCGGCTGCGCCATCAGTCCGAGACCACCCAGCCCTACCTCGACATGGAGCGGGCGCTCATCGAGACGGCGACCTGCCTGCGCTACGAGGGCACGGTCTCCATCCCTGAGCTGCGCGGCCTTGTGCTGCGCGACTACTTCGCGCACAAGAGCATCTCCATCGAGCCGGGCGAGCTTATCGTGGGCGAGAAGGGGCGCGGCCCGCAGGCGGCGCCTACCTTCCCCGAGCTGTGTTGCCATACGCTCGAGGATATGCACAACATGAACGACCGCGAGCAGGTCAACTTCACCGTCACCGAGGACGACCTGGCCGTGCAGCGCGACATCGTGATCCCGTACTGGACGGGCCGCGCGAGCCGCGACGCCATCATGCGCGCGCAGGAGCCCGCCTGGCACGACGCCTACGAGGCGGGCATCTTCACCGAGTTCTACGAGCAGCGCGCCGGCGGGCACACCTGCCTGGGCTCCGAGCGCGGCGTGCGCGCGGGCTTCGGCGAGATCCGCGCCGACATCGAGGCCGCGCTGGCGGGCCTCGACTACCTGGCCGACGAGCACGCCGTGGCCAAGCGCGACGAGCTCTCGGGCATGCTTATCGCCCTCGAGGGCGTGCAGACACTTGCCATCCGCTACGCCGAGCTGGCGAGCGCCATGGCGGTCGATGAGTCCGATCCCGTGCGCGCCGCCGAGCTGTCGCAGATCGCCGAGAACTGCCGCGTCGTCGCGACCGAGCGCCCGCAGACGTTCTGGCAGTGGATCCAGCGCTACTGGTTCATCCACCTGGCCATCACGAGCGAGACGAACCCGTGGGACGCCTACACGCCCGGCCGCCTCGACCAGCATCTCATCGGCCACTACCGCGCCGACGTGGCGTCTGGCGCGCTCGACCGCGACCGCGCGCTCGAGCTGCTGGAATGCCTGTGGGTGAAGTTCAACAACCAGCCCGCGCCGCCCAAGGTGGGCGTGACGCTCAAGGAGAGCGGCACGTACAGCGATTTCGCCAACATCAACACCGGCGGCATCACGCCCGATGGCACCGACGGCGTGAACGAGGTGTCCTACCTCATCTTGGACTGCATGGACGAGATGATGTTCATCCAGCCGAACTCCAACGTGCAGATCTCGCGCAAGACGCCGCGCCGCTTCCTGCTGCGCGCCTGCGAGGTGGCGCGCGCCGGATGGGGCCAGCCGGCCTTCTACAGCACCGAGGAGATCGTCGACGAGCTGCTGGCGGCCGGCAAGAGCCTGGCCGATGCGCGCCGCGGCGGGGCGTCGGGCTGCGTGGAGACGGGCTGCTGGGGCTACGAGGCCTATCCGCTGACGGGCTACTTCAACCTGCCCAAGATCCTCGAGGTCACGCTGCATAACGGCGTGGACCCGCGCACGGGCAAGCTCATCGGCCTCACGACGGGCGACCCGCGCGGTTTTGCCAGCTATGACGAGCTGTTCGACGCCTACTGCGCCCAGATGCGCCACTTCATCGACATCAAGGTGCGCGGCTCCAACATCAACACGCAGCTGTGCGCACGGCTGAACCCGGTGCCGTTCATGTCTATCATGACCGAGGACTGCATCGCGCGCGGCCAGGACTACAACGCCGGCGGCGCGCGCTACAACACCACCTACCTGCAGGGCGTGGGTATCGGCTCCATCACCGACGCGCTGGCGTCGCTGCGCCTCAACGTGTTCGACGAGCACCGGGTGCCGATGGGCGAGATGATGGATGCGCTCGACGCGAACTTCGAGGGCGAGCGCTTCGCGGCGCTGCGCGGCATGGTGAGCCGCCGCACGCCCAAGTACGGCAACGACGACGATTACGCCGACGACATCATGCGCTCGGTATTCGCGTGCTTTCGCGACGCGGTGACCGGGCGCCCCAACATGCGCCGCGGCGAGTGGCGCGTCGACATGCTGCCCACCACCTGCCATATCTATTTCGGCGAGGTCACGGGAGCGTCCCCGTCGGGACGCCTGGCGGGCGAGCCGGTCTCCGACGGCATCTCGCCGGAGCGCGGGGCGGACGTGAACGGCCCGACCGCCGTGATCGCGTCGTGTGCCAAGATGGATCACGCCTCCACGGGAGGCACGCTGCTGAACCAGAAGTTCGCGCCGGCGGCCATCGAGGGCGAGCGCGGCCTGGAGAACCTGGCCGACCTCGTGCGCACCTACTTCGACATGGGCGGGCACCACATCCAGTTCAACATCATCGATCGCGCCACGCTGCTCGACGCGCGCGAGCATCCGGAGAACTACCGCGACCTCATCGTGCGCGTGGCGGGCTTCTCCGAGAAGTGGTGTAACCTGGGCCGCGAGCTGCAAGACGAGATCATCAACCGTACGGAGCAGGCGTTTTAGCGGCTCTGGGGAGACGCTGAACCATTCGTATCACGGGAAAGGATAAGCATCATGCATAAGGAATTGGCCCTCATCGGCTGCGGCAACATGGGCAGCGCGATCGTGAAGGGCATCGTGGGCGCGGGCCTCATCGACGCGTGCGACATCGTGGTGTCGGACGTGAGCGAGGCGGCGTCCTCGCGGCTTGCCGGTGAGCTGGGGTGCGCGGGCACCTGCGACAACGTCGAGGCGGTGCGCGACGCGGCCATGGTCATCATCGCGGTGAAGCCGCAGTATCTGGACGACGTGGTGCGCGGCCTTGCCGACACCGTGGCGCCCGATGCGCTCGTGGTGTCCATCGCCGCCGGCGTGACGCTCGCGCGCCTGGAGGGCCTGTTGGGCTCCGAGCGCAAGATTGTGCGCGTGATGCCCAACCTGCCGGCGATGGTGCTTGCGGGCATGAGCTCGCTGACACCGAACGCGCAGGTGAGCGCCGAGGAGTGCGCGCGCGTGCAGGAGCTGTTCGAAAGCTTCGGCCGCGCCGAGGTGGTGCCCGAGCACCTCATCGACGCCGTGATCGCCGCGTCCGGCAGCTCGCCGGCGTACGTATGCGTGTTCATCGAGGCCCTGGCCGATGCAGCCGTGGCCGAGGGCATGCCGCGCGCGCAGGCCTACACCTTCGCCGAGCAGGCGGTGCTGGGCACGGCGAAGTACCTGCTTGAGACCGGGGTGCACCCGGCGGTGCTGAAGGACATGGTGTCCTCGCCCGCGGGCACGACGATCGAGGCCGTATCCGCGCTCGAGTCCGGCGGTTTCCGCGCCGCGGTGATCGACGCCGCCCGCGCCGCGGCGGCGAAGAACCGTGCGATGTAGCGCCGCGGATTGTCGGATTGTAAGGCGGTGGGAACCCTGATGACCAGACATCTCTATCTTGTGCGCCACGGTGAGACGCTGTTCAACGTCAAGGGGCTGATTCAAGGCTGGTGCGACTCGCCCCTCACGGATCTCGGTTGGGAGCAGGCGCGTCGCGCCGGGGCGTACCTCGAGCGCGAGGGCGTCGTGTTCGATCACGCATACGCCTCGACGCTCACGCGGACGCAGCGAACGCTCGAATGCATCACCGGTATGCCCTATAGCTGCGAGGACGGTCTTCGCGAATGGTATTTCGGCACCTTCGAGGCGGAGCATTCCAACATTATGTTCCCCAAGCCCTGGGGCGACTTCTTCAAGCGCTTCGGCGGGGAGGGCCAGATGGAGGTCAGGAGGCGCATGGTCGAGACGCTGTCCGAGATCATGCGGCGGCCCGGTCACGAGTGCGTGCTCGCCGTGTCCTCCGGTTCGTCTTGTCGCGAGTTCCTCGCGCACGCGCTGGGCTATGAGGATAGCGGCAGGGTCGACCTGCCGGGCAACTGCTCCATCATGCTGTTTTCCTTCGATGGTTCGGCCTTCTCGCTCGATCGCATCGTGACGAGCGAGGAGCAGAAGGAGGGCTGAGGCCGTCCGGACGAAAAGAGCGCCCGCAGGACTCGCGAGAATCCTGCGGGCGCTGGTATTCTGAGGCGCCATGTCGCGCTCACGTCGGGATGGGTTGAAACGAACCCGTTCCCAAATGACCCATTAGGAACGGGCGATGCGGTGGATGAACAGGCCGCTGCGGAGCTTGGGCTCGAACCAGGTCGACTTGGGCGGCATGAGCAGGCCCGCATCCGCCACGGCGAGCAGCTGGTCGATGGAGGTGGCGTACATCGAGAACGCCACGCCCTCGGCGCCCGCGCGGCGCTCGAGCTCGTCCACGCCTCGGATGCCACCCACAAAGGAGATGCGGGGGTCGCTGCGCACGTCGCCGATGCCCAGCACCGGGGCGAGCACTCGCTCCTGAAGCACGGACACGTCGAGCGCGGAGACGGGGTCTCCGTCGGCGATCTGGGAGGCGAGCTCCTCGCCCAGGGCCAGCTGCCACCAGCGCCCATCGGTGAACATCCCGAACGCTCCCGCGGACGAGGGGACCACCGCCGTAGGGGCGGCGTCGACGGTGAAGCCCGCTTCGCGCACGCGTGCGAGCAGCTCGTCGACGGTCAGCCCCGCACGATCTGCCACCACGCGGTTGTACGGCAGGATCGTCAGCTGGCTCGCCGGGAACAGGACGGACAGGAAGAAGTTGAACGGCTCCTTGCCGGTCAGCGTGCCGGCGGCGCGCGCCTCGTCGCGCATGGCCTGCGCGACCTTCACGGCCGATGCGGTGCGGTGATGCCCGTCGGCGATGTAGGCGCACGGGACATGCTCGAACATGGCGTGGATCGCCTCGACGGCATCGGTGCGCGCGACCTCCCACACGATCTGCTCCACGCCCTCGTCGTCGGTGAAGCGATAGATCGGCGAGGACTCCTTCGCCGCGTTGATGATGATGTCGAGCACCGGCTGGTCGCGGTAGGTGAGAAAGATCGGGCCCGTCTGGCACCCGAGCGCGCGCATGTGCTCGATGCGGTCGCGCTCCTTGTCCTCGCGCGTGAGCTCATGGCGCTTGATGGTGCCGTCCTCGTATTCGTCGATTGAGCAGATGGCCACCACGCCCGTCTGCGCATGTCCGTCCATCCGCAGCTCGTAGATGTAGTAGGCGCGGTTCGAATCCGAGAAGTACGTCCCGTCCTCGATGCGCTGCTCGAGCATCTCGGCTGCGCGGGCGTAGACCTCCGGCGCGTACATGTCCTGATCCGGTGCGAACTGCGTCTCGGGACGATCGATGTTCAGGAAGGACAGGGGCCTCGTGCGCACGTATTCGGCTGCCTCCGCGCGGTCGAAGACGTCGTAGGGCAGGGCCGCGACGTCGGAGGCGTGCTCAGGGACGGGGCGGATGCAGGGGAAGGGGAGGACGCGCATGGGATGCCTTTCTGATCGTGGATCGGCCGGTCGAACCACAGCCATCATACCGCAGGGCACGCGCCGCGCGTGGCGTGCGTAGCGGGGAGCCCCATGATGTAACCAAAGGAAAGACGTTGGGTGTATTCTTATACACCTGTTGCACACCACGAGGGAATGCGAGCTCCACCTATGGGATTTATCGAAACGGCGCTGCAGATGGTCACGCTTGCCATCCCCATCCTGATCGGCTACGTGGCGCATAAGCTCGGCTTTCTGGGCGGAGATTTCGACAGCGCGCTGTCCAAGCTGGTGATCAACATCACGCTGCCGTGCATGATCCTGGTCTCGGTGTGCGGTCGCGAGCTGCCGCCGGCGACCGAGCTGCTGCAGCTGCTCGCCCTGTCCGCCGCGGGCTACGTCATGGCCGTCATCGTGGCGCTGATCGCCCCGAGGCTGATGCGCGCGCCCGAATCCGGCGCATACAGCTTCGTCATCGCGTTCGGCAATGTGGGCTTCATCGGTTTCCCCGTGCTGAGCGCCGTGCTCGGACCCGACGCGGTGCTCTATGCCGCCATCGCGAACATCCCCTGGTACATCCTGTCGAGCAGCATCGGCATGCTCATGATCTCGGGCTTGCCGGAAGGCGGCCTTGCCAAGGCCCTGCGCGCGAGCGCGAAGCGGCTCGTCTCGCCCATGCTCGTGGCGAGCCTGATCGTGCTGGCGTTCGCCCTCGTCGGCATCAACGATTTCGGCGTGGTCGGCGACGGCCTGTCCAACGTGGGCGCCTTCACGACGCCCGCGGCGCTGCTGATCTGCGGCTCGTCGCTGGCGAACTATTCGGCGCGCGAGATGCTGAGCAACTGGCGCGCCTACGTGGCGACCGCGCTGAGGCTGGTCGGCGTGCCGCTGCTGCTGTTCGCGACCCTGCGCGGGTTCGCCGCGACGCCGCTGATCCTGTCGGTCATCGTGCTCGGCCAGGCCATGCCGGTAGCGACGAACGGCATCCTGTACTGCCTCATGTACGGCATGGACGCCAAGCCGGTCATGCAGGGTATGTTCCTATCGGTGTTCGCCTCGATCCTCACGATCCCGCTTATGGCGCTCATCGTCTAGGGAAGCACTGACCAATTGCTTTCGCGGCGGTCGGTCCCGTGGCGAGGCGGATGCGGGCGAAGGCGAGGAAGGCGCAGTGTACCTGCGCCGACGCAGCCTGAGCCCGCAGGCGCCCGGCACGGGGCCGACCGGTGCGGAATGAATCGATCAGTGTTTCCCTAGGCAAATGGAAGGCGCCCCTTCCCGCAGACGGGAAGGGGCGCCTTTGTGCTTCTCGTCACCAGAGCTCGCGGCGGGTCAGTTCGGTGAGCACGCGCTCCACGCGCTCGATGTCGGTGCGCGGCACGAATTCGTCCGGCTTGTGCGCGCGGGCGAGCGAGCCCGGCCCGTAGCTCATGCAGTTGCTGTTGGCGCAGCGCCCCGCGATGACGGCGGTGTCGGTGTAGCCCGTGAAAAAGCCGACCTCGGCGGGCGCGCCGCAGGCCTCGGTGCTTGCAAGCAGGGCGGCGAGCAGCGGCGAGTCGGGGTCGCGCTCGACGGCGGGCCGGTCGCCGGTGATGACATAGGTGCCGCGGGTGCCCGGCACGGCGCCCTCGGCGGCGGCGCACGCCTCCTCCACGATGCGGCGCGCGGCCGCCGTGTCCGTTGGCGGCACGAGGCGCATGTCGATCGAGACCTGGCAGCGGTCGGGGACGACATAGGGCTGGTAGCCGCCCGAGATCATGCCGAACGTGACCGTCGAGGGACCCAGCTCCTCGTGCGCGGGCAGTTGGGCAAACGCACGGCGGATGTGGCAGATGGCCTCCGCCATGGCCGCGATGGCGTCCGCTCCCTGCCAGGGCTGGCTCGCGTGGGCCGTCACGCCCTCCATCGTGAGCTCGAACCACGTGCGCCCCTTGTGCGCGACCTGGATCTGCCCGTCGGTGGGCTCGGTGTCGAGCACCCACTCGCCGGAGCCGACCCAGCCGGCCTCGATCGCGGCCTCGACGCCGCGCATCAGGTCCTCCTCGTCCACCGAGCAGATGAGCGAGAATCCGCGCCGGGGCAGCGCTTGCTTGCGCTCGACCTCGTCGAGCAGCGAGAACAGCGCCGACAGGGCGCATGCGAGCCCGCCTTTCATGTCGCAGGCGCCGCGTCCGTACAGCCGCCCGTCGCGCACGACCGCGCCGAGCGGCGGCGTGTCGTCGCTCCATCCCTCGCCCAAGGTCACGGTGTCCATATGGCAGATGTAGACAAGCCGCTCCTCGTCGGTGGTGCCCGGCACGGTGACCATGAGGTCGCAGCGTCCGGGCAGCACCTCGAGCTCCTCGATGTCCACGCACGCCGCGAGCTCGGAGGGCATCTGCGCCAGCCGGTGCTCGACCAGCTGCTTGATGGCCTGCTCGATCTCGCCCTCATATGCCCCGGGGTCGGAGCTGTCGATCCCCACGAGCTGCTGCGCGAGCTCCCAAGCGGAATACATGTCGACTCCTCGTTTCGGTTGCTGGTGCTACTTGATGACGCGCACGCGGTAGACGGCGGGAATCCTCTTCAGCGCCTCGATCGTGCTGCTGTCGAGATGCTCGTCGGTGTCGAACATGGTGTAGGCGTTCTCGCCTGCGCTCTCGTTGACCATGCGCTGGACGTTGGCGTTGTCGTCCGCCAGGATCCGCGTGATCTGGCCGATCATGTTCGGCACGTTGGCATGCAGGCAGGCGATGCGGCTCGCGGCGCGCGCCTTGCCCATGGAGCAGGCCGGATAGTTCACGGAGTGCGCGATGTTGCCGTTCTCCAGGTAGTCCTTGAGCTCGGAGATCGCCATGTCGGCGCAGTTGGCCTCGGCCTCGCCCGTGCCCGCGCCGGAATGCGTGGTGATGAACGTGTTGGGCATGAGCACGGTCTTCGGCGTGGCGAAGTCGGTGGCGAACCAGGACAGCTGCCCGCGATGCAGGGCGGTGTCCACGGCGTCCTCGTCCACGATGGTCTCGCGCGCGAAGTTGACGAGCACCGCGCCCGGGGCGAGCAGGTCGAGCTGCTCGGTGGAGATCATGCCGACGGTGTCGGCCTTGGACGGCACGTGGAGGGTGAGGTAGTCGCACCCGCGGCACAGGTCCTCGAGCGTGCCCACGCGCTGCACGTCCTGGGAGAGCGCCCACGCGTGCTCGACGGAGATGAACGGGTCGTAGCCGTACACGTTCATGCCGAGGCTCACGGCTGCGTTGGCGACCTTGGAGCCCACGTTGCCCAGGCCGATGACGCCGATGCGCTTGCCCTTGAGCTCGTGGCCCACGAACGCCTTCTTCGCCTTCTCGGCGTTGACGAGGATGTCGGGGTCGCCGGCGTTGTTCCTCACCCATTCCATGGACTGGACGATGCCGCGGCTGGACAGGATCATCATGGCGATGACGATCTCCTTCACGGCGTTGGCGTTGGCGCCGGGGGAGTTGAACACCACGACGCCGCGCTTGGCGTACTCCTCGACGGGGATGTTGTTGACGCCCGCCCCGCAGCGCGCGATGGCGCGGATGCCGTCGGGAAGCTCGTAGCCGTGCAGGTCGGTGGAGCGCATGAGGATGGCGTCGGCGTCCTCGGTGCGCTCGACGAACTCGTAGCCCTCGCCGAACTCGACGTTGCCGTCCTTGGTGATGTCATCGATGGTCTTGATGTAGCGCATGGAACGATCTCCTTTGTCGATCTTCGTTGTGTTGCCGTAACGGTCGAGAGGGGCCCGCGTGTCAGCGGGCTACGAAGATCGCGTCTGCGTGCGCCGGTTCTCTTCGAACTCGGTCATGTACGCGGCGAGCGCCTCGACCGACGCCATGTCGACGGCGTTGTAGATGCTCGCGCGCATGCCTCCCACGAGGCGGTGCCCCGCGATGCCCTCGATGCCGCGCTCGCGCGCGCCGGCGATGAAGGCGGCGTCGAGCTCGGGGGAGGCGGTCCTGAACGTCACGTTGGCGATCGAGCGCGAGGCGGGCTGGGCCGTGCCAAAGAACAGGTCGATGCCGTCGAGCAGGCTGTAGAGCAGCTCCGCCTTGGCGCGGTTCCGCTGCTCCATGGCGGCGAGCCCGCCGGTGCGTTCGATCCAGGCGAAGACCTTGCCGCACAGGTAGATGCCGAACGTGTTGGGCGTGTTGAGCATGGAGCCCTTCGCTGCCTGGGTGCGCCAGTCGAGATAGGTCGGGCAGATGGGCAGCGCCGGACCGTCCTCGATCAGGTCCCGGCGCACGATGACGACGGTCACGCCCGCGGGGCCCGCGTTCTTCTGCGCGCCCGCGTAGACGACCCCGTAGCGCTCGATGTCGAGCGGCATCGAGAGGAAGCAGCTCGACACGTCGGCCACGAGCGGCACCTCGCCGGTGCTCGGGAGCTCGTGGTACATCGTGCCGAAGATGGTGTTGTTCTGGCAGATGTGGATGTAGTCGAGGTCGCCGCATGCGGCGCGCTCGGCGACGGGGGAAAGATCGGGGATGCGGTCGAAGTTCGTGTCCTCGCTCGAGGCGAGCGCGACCGCCTCACCGTAGCGGCGGGCCTCCTCCCATGCCTTCTTGGCGAAGTTGCCCGATACCACGTAGCCCGCCCGCCCTCGACGCATGAGGTTCAGCGGGATGGCGGCGAACTCGAGCGTCGCCCCGCCCTGCAAGAAGAGCACCTGGTAGGTGTCGGGAATGCTCAGGATGCGTCTCAGGCAGGCCTCGGTCTCATCGTAGATGCGCTGGTATGCGGCCGAACGGTGGCTCATCTCCAGCACGGACATGCCGCATCCGCGGTAGTCGATCAGCTCGGACGCCGTCTGCTCGAGCACCTCGAGCGGAAGGGCGGCGGGGCCGGCGGAGAAGTTGTGCACGCGTGCCATATATACGCGACCTCCAGACCTGAGTCGATTGCAAAGTGCGCCTAACTCTAGCATAGCAAAGTATTTTATGCGTTTTCGTTAACCGGTGCGTAATCTCGCATGGGGGATTGGTGCCGGCTCGGATGCGGTAGCGGGAAACGTGTACAATAACGTTCAACTTGAAGTTTAAGGATTGCGAGGCAGGCCATGGCGACATATGTTACCTCCGATGCGCACGGCCATCTGCGCGCATTCGATGCGGCACTCGAGCAGATCTCCCTTGGCGCCGACGACAGGCTCTACGTGCTCGGAGACATGGTCGACCGCGGACCCGATCCGGTGGGCGTGCTGCGATTGGTCCGGAGCCTCCCCAACGCGCAGGTCCTGATGGGCAACCATGAGGACATGCTGCTCAACACGATCTCATCGGGAACGCAGCTCGATCTTCTGACCTGGGAGATGAACGGCGGCTCGTCCACGGCCGCCGGCCTCGACGCCTGCCCGCACGACGAGTACGTGGACATCATCCGCTGGATCTCGGCATTGCCGCTGTTCGACGTGGTGAACGCGGGTGAAAGGACGTATCTGCTCGCGCATGCCGGCATCGACGCGCTGGGTCTGCGCGGCTATCTGGCAACGGCCGGCTTCAGCGCGGACACCGGATACGGCGACGTGCCGGAGGACGTGTGGCGCGCGGCGCTCGCCGAGCAGGATCCCGAGGACCTGCTGTGGACGCGCGGGGCCTTCTGGGGGGAGCCGACCGGCCTGGTCGGTCCCGACGGGCGCGGCCCCGTCGTCATCTCGGGGCACACGCCGACGGTGCTGCTGGCGCGCTACGCCGAGATGATGGGCGGGCCGGTGCTCAACGAGGACGATCGGGCGAACATGGTCGAGGTCGGAGCCTGCTGGGACACGTTCGGTGTGGCCGACCGCATCGACATCGACTGCTCGGCCGCCGCGGGCGCGCCCCACGGGCGCGTGGGAATCATGCGCCTCGACGACCACGCCGTCTTCTACGGGACCATCGAAGAGGGCGCCTGACGCAGAAGGGGCCGCTGTATCCGCCCATGTGCAGAATCGCACCTTGATAAAAGGTTTTACCAAGGTGCGCGGATGCCCTGTTTTGAATTTGATATCAATTCTTGGGCAATAAGGGCCGCCTCCGGGCGGATCGAGTGCCCCTCACGGGACCGCTGGAATCTATCGGTCAAAGAAACCGCAGGTCACAGGCTTGTCAGATATGGCCGTTTTCCCTCTGTACTTTCCGAATTGATACCAAATTCATTTTCAAAAAATAGTAACCCTCTCATTCCTGGAGTTTTGCGGTGCGGTTTGCCCACTGCGCGCATACGGGGCCCGGAATCTGCCTGCCCGTCGCGTGGCGGCGAAGCGCGAAAGGCGCCCCCGGAAGGCCACGGGCCCGTATCGGCCAATAAAAGGTTTCCTAGGCGAAGGGGTCGGCTCGGCGCGTGATCTCCTTGCGGATCTGGGCGTATTGCCAGACCAGCAGGCAGAGCAGCAGCGCCATCACGGCGAGGTAGCTCGCCACGGCGCCCGCGAGGCCGAACAGGTTCACGAGCGCGAGCGGCAGCGCGACCGACGCCGCGAACGCGATGAGGTACAGGCGGATCACGTCGCTCTGGCGCCTCAGCACGGTGATGATCGCGTACAGGAAATCGATGACGGCCGTGACGCCGCCGGCGGCGACCATGCAGTAGGCGAGCGGGCGGAACTGCTCGAAGTCGACGCCGTACATGAAGCTCATGAGCGGGATGCCGATCGAGCCCAAAAAGATCCCGCACACGATCGAGATGATGACGACCACGCCCACGACGGCGCCGATGATGAGGTCGAATCGACGGCGCTTGCGCGGGTTCGACCAGATGCTCGCCAGGCGCACGAGCTGCGGCTTGTAGATAAAGCCCGTCGCCAGCAGGATTCCCTGCGCCGGGAAGTACAGCGCGTTGAAGTAGAGCTGGTTCTCGTAGGCGATGGACCCCTCCATCACGAACTTGGGCATGCTCTCGATGAGGTTGAACATGAACAGGGCGCAAAACAGCGGGAAGCCCTGCGTGAACAGGCGCGCCACCTCCTTCATGCTCGCCGGACGCGACTTCTCGGTCTCAAGCAGGGCGAGCGGGACGGTGACGAGCACGAAGGTCGCGGCGGCGGCGATCGCCATGCCCGCCGAGGCGATCTCCAGGCTGCGCGTCACGAACAGGAGCACGGAGAACGCCGCCACGATCGCGACGGAGCGCAGCGCCTGGCTGATGCCGGCGAGATAGAGCTTGTCGGCCTGCTGGAGCCGGCCCTCGTAGACGTCGGCGACGCCGTCGAGCACCTTGTAGACGAACACGCCCGCGCAGATGGTCGTCATGGAGGCGTCGTAGTCGCGCAGGGCGCAGTACAGCGCGCCGACCGCAAGAGCGGCGATGCCCGTCAGCCAGCGGTTGATCTGGTAGGAGGAAAACGAGTTCGCCTCCTCGATGTCCGAGACCTGGTAGTTGCGGATGCCGTAGTTCGACGCGATCATCAGCAGGGTGCCCACGACGAACGCCATGGAGAACATGCCGGCGCCCTCGACGCCGGCAAGCTGGGTCGCCACGACGGTGAGCAGCGGGAAGGTGAACCCCCAGACCGAGGTGCCGACGGTGTTCCACAGGTAGTCGCGCGTGGTGCTGCCCTCTTCGTACTGGGCCTCCTGCTCAGAGAGGGAGCCCTCGTAGACGGATTGCAGCAGGCGGTTCCACCAGCGGTTGACGAGACGGGCGATAGGGCCGGTGCGATGCGGGCGCGACGGCGTGCGCGCCGGCGTCGCGGGCGGCACGGAGCTTGCGGGAACGGTGCGGTACTGCGGCTTGCCGACGGCGCGGGCGGCCGCGCGAGCTGCGCGTCGGGCGCGCAGGCGGTCGAGAAGTGAGAGAGCCATGAGCCTCCAGAAGAATCGATGTCCCCCACATGATACGTTGCCGTCGGCTCCCCTGTGAGGGAAGGGGCCACATCTGCCGTTTCGTTCCATATTGGTAGGGGGCCGCCGGGGTGGCGCCGAATCGCGGCGCGGAGATGTATCGATCGGCGTCTTCCGAGGAGGGGGTCAGTGACATAAAGCGGACCGTTTGCCCTTCCCGGAAGACGCGCTGCCGCGGCGAAGACAGTTCGGCGCAGATAGCCATGCGCCGGTTTCATGGCGACGGCGCGTTTTCATGACGGCTGTTGCGGTATGCTGATGGTGTTGATATCGAAATTATTTTCCATTCCGGTTTTTCATCGCGAAGGAGTCCCATGGATCTGCTCGCATTCATCTTGGCGCTCGCCCCGATCCTGTGGCTGGTGGTCGTCCTGCTCGTCTTCAGGCTTCCCGCGTGGAAGGCCGCCATCGGCTCATTTCTCATCGCCTGCGTCCTCGCGTTCCTCTTGTGGCATCTGCCTCTGCGCGAGGTGGCGACGGCGAGCCTCGAGGGCTTCTGCATGGCGCTCTGGCCGATCGTCTTGGTCATCATCGCCGCGGTCTTCGCCTAAAACCTGTGCGTGAGCACGGGTGCGATGGATGTGATCGGCAGGATGATCTGCTCCATCTCGAGCGACCGCCGTATTCTCGCCCTGCTGATCGCCTGGTGCTTCGGCGGCTTCATGGAGGGCATGGCGGGCTTCGGTACCGCGGTCGCCATCCCCGCCGGCATGCTCGTGGGCCTCGGGTTCAGCCCCTTGTCGTCGGTGCTCGTCTGCCTGCTGGCCAACGGCGTGCCCACGCCCTACGGGTCCATCGGCATCCCGACGGTCTCGCTCGCGGGCCTCGTGGGGCTCGACCCCGCGCGGCTCGCCTTCACCGAGGCGATCCAGCTCGCCCCGTTCTTCATCGCGGCGCCCTTCCTGATCGTGCTCGTGGCGGGGTCGGGCAACACCCAGACCGCCTCGTTTGCCGTCCGCATGCGGGGCGTCGGCGTCATCGCCCTCGTCTCGGGCGTGTCGTTCATCGTGCCCACGGCGGTCGTGGCCGCGCTGGTGGGACCCGAGCTCTCGGTCGTGGTCGGCTCCATTTGCTCGCTTGCCTGCACGGCCCTGCTGGGCATGCGCGCAGAGCGGGCCGACGTGCTCGACGCGCGGTTCCATATGAAGGTCGACCGGTCGCAGGCGGTCGGCATCCGCGAGGCGCTCGTCGCCTGGTCCACCTTCATCTTGATCTTCGTGCTCCTCATGGGGACCTCGAAGCTCGTGGCGCCCCTCAACGCTTGGCTCGCGCAATTCAGCTCGACGGTCGTCGTGTACACCGGCGCGGACCCCGGCTCGCTGTCGTTTTCCTGGGTGAACACGCCCGGCGTGTGGATCATCGTCGCCGCGCTGGCGGGCGGGCGCATCCAGGGCGCGGGGGCGGGCCAGATGGCTCGGGTGTTCGCCGCCACGGTTCGGCAGATGATGCCGACGGTCGTCACCATGCTCGCGGTGCTCGGGTGCGCCAAGGTGATGGGCTACGCGGGCATGATCTCGTCCATCTCCGCGTTCTGCATCCAGATGACCGGGGGCCTCTATCCTCTGGTGGCTCCGTGGATCGGCATGGTGGGCGCCTTCGTGACCGGCTCGGGAACGAGCTCCGGCATGCTGTTCGGTCCCGTGCAGGCGCAGGCCGCCTCGGCGCTCGGGGCCGATCCGTACTGGGTGGTCGCCCTGAACGAGCTCGGCGTCGCGGCGGGCAAGATGCTCTCGCCGCAGACCCTCGCCATCGGCCTCGCCTCGGTGCGCGTGGTGGGGAAGGACGCGGAGCTCCTGCGCTCCGTCCTGCCGTATGCGCTGGGCTTTTTGGTCGCGATGTCGCTGATCGCGATGGCGGGCACGATGCTGTAGGGGAGCGGTTGGCCCTCGGGCTACCGACCGGTTCATTCCGCACCGCGTGCCATGTGGTGCAACTCCGACCGGGTGATACCGTCGGAGTTGCAGATGGAGGTGCGCGGATCCGGCGCGGCGCGGCAGGGGGCCGTTCGGCGGGCCATCGAGCGCCCCGGCGAAATGAAACGCACCTTTATACCATTTCTCGGAGCCTCGTGCGACCCTCGAATAGGTATCCGGTACATTTGTGCCCTGTTGCTGTTCTTTCACCGATATCTCGCTATACGGGGAGTCACTTGTGCAGGTATTATGTAGCAAGTGCGCTGTCCTCTCGGGACAACGCCCCATCCAACGTGGGTTTATTTAGTAAGGCGCCTTGCGCCAAGCATTGCGCCGAGTATGAAAGGTTGCTGCTTATGATCGAGACCATACTGTTGGAATCGGGCATCGACTGCGACATCGATCGCGTGCACGTCGACTGGAGCCCTGCCAAGCTCATCGAGCACGCCATTTCTCACCACGAGGGCTACCTCACCTCGACCGGCTCCCTCTCGGTCAGCACGGGTGCCTTCACCGGCCGCTCCCCCGAGAATCGCTACATCGTCGACGCCGGGGCCGCCGAGAAGAACGTCAACTGGAACAGCCCCACGAACAAGCCGATCGACGACAAGACCTACAAGCGCGTCCGCAAGAACGTGACCCGCTACATGTCCCAGCGTCGCCACCTGTTCGTCATCCGCGGCTACGCCGGCGCCGACCGTCAGTACGCCCGTAAGGTCATGGTCGTGTGCGAGCGCGCGCATCAGGCCCTGTTCATCCAGAACATGCTCGTTCGTCCCACCAAGGACGAGCTCGAGGTCTTCGGTCGTCCCGAGATCCTGGTCTTCGCCGCGCCTTCCTACGTGTGCTCTCGCGACCGCGACGGCGTCGAGCCCGCGGCCGTCATCCTCGATATGAACAAGAAGAAGATCGTCGTGGCCGGCACCGGGTACTGCGGTGAGATCAAGAAGGCCGTCTTCACGATGATGAACTACCTGCTGCCCATCGAGGACGGCGTGCTGCCCATGCACTGCTCGGCGAACGTCGACCCCAACACCGGCAGGACCTGCATCCTGTTCGGCCTGTCCGGCACCGGCAAGACCACGCTGTCGGCCGACCCCGAGCGCCTGCTTATCGGCGACGACGAGCACGGCTGGAGCCCGCGCGGCGTGTTCAACATCGAGGGCGGCTGCTACGCCAAGACCATCGACCTCACGCGTGAGCGCGAACCGGACATCTTCGACGCCATCCGCTTCGGCTCGGTGTCCGAGAACGTCAAGCTCGACCGTCGCACCCGCGCCGCCATCTACTCCGACAGCTCCATCACCGAGAACGGCCGCGCCGCCTATCCGCTCGAGCACATCGAGCGCGTCGTCGAGTCCGGCACCGGCGAGATCCCGAGCGTCGTGCTGTTCCTGACCGCCGACGCCTACGGCGTGCTGCCCCCGATCTCCAAGCTTTCCCGCGAGCAGGCCATGTTCCACTTCCTGACCGGCTACACCGCCAAGGTCGCCGGCACGGAGCTGGGCGTCAAGGAGCCGCAGCCCACGTTCTCCGCGCTGTTCGGCGAGCCGTTCATGCCGCTCGACCACATGGTGTACGCCTACCTGCTGGGCGAGAAGATCGCGCAGAACAACACGCGCGTCTACCTCGTGAACACCGGTTGGACCGGCGGCCCCTACGGCGTCGGCCACCGCATCGCGCTGTTCCACACCCGTGCGCTCGTCAAGGCCGCACAGACCGGTGAGCTGGACATCGCGGGCTATCGCCACAACGACCTGTTCGACGTCGAGGTGCCCATCGCCTGCCCCGGCGTTCCCACCGAGCTGCTCAACCCGCGCGATACCTGGGAGGATCCCGAGGCGTACGACCGCGAGGCCGAGGCGCTGGCGCAGAAGTTCAAGGACAACTTCAACACGCGCTATCCGGGCGTCGACCTCAAGGAGCTCGCCAAGAAGAACCGCTAAGGCGCATCACCGCCCTTGCCTTCTTACGAACCCGCCCGCCGCACTCGATTGCGGCGGGCGGGTTCGCCGTTTTCGGGGCGCGGGCGACCGGATCGCCGCCTGCCCATCTCCTCCTTTGTCGCGTCTGTGAAGACCGGTTGACCGCGTTTGACCTGCGGGAACACATCGATAGAATGAATGTTGACGCGTTAACAAGTTCTGGATGGAAGGAGGCCTCGTGGAGACGGAGCGATTCGAGGATTTCGTGGGCCTCATCACGCTGATCTCCAAAGAGATCCAGCGCATCAAGACGGTCGAGGCCTCCAAGCTGGGCCTCAAAGGGTCCGACATCATGTGCTTGTACTACCTGGGGCAGCATGAGGAGGGGCTGACCGGATCCGAGCTTGCGCGCGAGGCGGACATCACGCGCGCCGCGGTCTCGCGCACGCTAGCCCATCTGGAGGAGGACGGTTTCGTCGAGGTCGCGGGCGAGCAGAAGACGGGGTCGCGCTACCGGGCTCCGGTGCGCCTGACCAAGCGCGGCCGCGAGGTCACCGATACGGTGGGTGAGATCATCCGCCGCGTCGTCGCGGAGGCGGGCGAGGAGCTTGGCGACATCCAGCGCATCCAGATGTACCGCTCGCTGAACCTCATCCTCGAACGGCTCAAGGGTATCTCGCGCGACTGATCGCGAAGGCTACTGTTCAGGGTTTCCCGCGCGCTGGCAGTTCGGGCAGATGCCGGTGAAGATGGTGCTGTGCCCCGTGACGGCGTAGCCGGTGCCGGTTGCGACGGCGTCGTCGGCCGACTCATCATAGGGGAGCGTGGCGTCGATGACGGCTCCGCATTCGGTGCACACGACGTGCGCGTGCGCGTCGAGACGCAGGTCGAAGCGGTCGCCGCCGGGCGCCTTGACGCAGGTGATCGCATGGGTGTCTTCCAGAAGGCGCAGATTGCGGTAGACCGTGGCCCGGCTGATCTTGTCGTCCTGGCGACGGACGTCGAGGTAGATGTCCTCGGCGGTGGGGTGGTCGTTGCGAGAGCGCACCGCGTCGAGCACGAGCGTGCGCTGCTTGGTGTTCCTGCGCTGCACCGTCATGGCGCCCTCCTTTTCAACTGACCTCATGTGCATTTCAGCAAAAGAAAAAGCCCGAATCAAGGTATGGCGTCCGTCTCCATAAAATGACACCTGCTTTGGTGCTTTTTTGGATGGGTCATGTGGGGACGGGTTCGTTTCGACCCATCCCCCTAAAAGGCGCCGCTAATCGACGTCGCCCTCCACGAAGCCCTCGTCGACATAGAGCGGCCCGTTGTCGGCGGCGCTCGTGGCGAGCTGGTCGCAGCGCTCGTTGGAGGTGTGGCCGGCGTGGCCCTTGACCCACACGAAGGTGACCTGGTGCTGCTGCTTCGCTGCGAGCAGGCGCCGCCACAGGTCGGGGTTCTTCACCGGCTTCTTCGCCGCGGTTTTCCAGCCGCGCTTCTGCCAGCCCTCGATCCAGTGCTTGTTGAACGCGTTCACCACGTACTGCGAATCGGAGTGCAGCTCGACGGTGCAGGGGCGGTTGAGCACCTCGAGCGCGGCGATGACCGCCATGAGCTCCATGCGGTTGTTGGTGGTGCGCTCGTATCCGCGCGACAGTTCGAGCACGTGCACCTTGCCCGAAGGAGCGGTGTAGCGCAGCACGGCTCCGTATCCGCCGGGGCCGGGGTTGCCGCGTGCGGCGCCGTCGGTATAGATGGTGACGTTCAAGCGTTGGATCCTTTCTGAACGGACATCAAGCCGAACCATTATAGAGTGATGCCGGGCTCGTAGCGCGCCTCGAACGACGTCTCGTCCGCGATCACGGGAATCTCGCGCTTCTCCTCAAGCCAGATGCGGTTGGCGAACCGTCGGTAATACGCATGGAGCTCGTCAAGATGGACGATGACCTGCTTCGGAGTTCCCTGGATCTCCATCTCGACCGAGCCGTCGGACAGATTCATGACCCAGCCCGTCATGCCGTGCTCGCGCGCGAGCCCCATGTTGGTCCAGCGGAATCCCACGCCCTGCACCTCCCCGGTGAAGCGCAGGTAGAGTCGGATGGGACGCTCCTCGTGCAGCGGGTCGCCGATGCGGTCCTGCATGGTTTCGATGAGCTGTGCCTCTTGGGGGCTTCGCACCGTGGGCGCCTTCGTGTCGTCTGCCGAGCCCCATGCGCGAATGCGATCCAACAGTCCCATGTGCGGCCTCCATCTCCCGGACGTTTCATCCAGTGTAGCGGTTTCGAAGGGCAAGGGAGGTCTTTGGTCACAGGGGACAAGGTAATAGGGGATAATGGGGGAGAAAGACGACATGGAGGAGACGTACATGGAATTATTGGTCTACCTAGGCATCCTGCTTGTGATAGCCGCCGTCATATCGCTGGTGCTGTCGTTTTTGGGCACGGTGCTCGTCGGCGCGCTACGTCTGCTGCCCGTCGTGTTCGTGGCGCTCGCCATCGCCGTGTTCGTCCGGTGGTATCGCGACCGTCACTGATCGGGGCTGTCTCCCTAAGGAGCCTTATCGAAGTTTCCCTTGGCAAACGTTTTGCAATATGCAACAATCCCGATAGCAATTAACGGGCTGCGACTATGTTGGGGAGCCATCATGGGAAAGACGGTTATCAAGTTCTGCAAGAAGTGCTCGGGCATCTCGCCGAAGGACCTCAAGGGGACCATCGACAAAAGCTACTGGAAAGAGGGCTGCGTGCACGCGTGCGTCAAGAAGAAGGACGCCGACTCCGGGCGCACGTTCGCGCGCATCGACGGCAAGCTCGTGGTCTGCTCTTCGAAAAAGGAGCTGATCAAGAAGATGAAGGACGCGGTCGCCTAGGCGGTGCGTTTTGGCGCCGGGTCCTGCTTCCAGGGGGCGATGGGTTGTACAGGAGGATGAATGCAGTATCGAATCGACCCTAAAAGCGGCAACAGGATTTCGGCGCTGGGGCTCGGCTGCATGCGCATCCCGGGTTTTGCCCTGGGCAAGCCCGACGCCCGGGCGGCCGCCTCGATCATCTCGGCGGCGGTGGAGACGGGCATCAACTATCTGGACACCGCCTACCTGTATCCGGGCAACGAGGCCGTCGTGGGGGCGACGCTCGAGAAGCTCAGCATGCGCGACCGGGTGTTCCTGGCGACCAAGCTGCCCCATGCCTCCTGCAAGCGCGCAGACGACTTCGATCGCTTCTTCGACGAGCAGCTGCGCCGTCTTCGAACCGATCATATCGACTACTACCTCATGCACAACATCACGAGCCCGGGCCAGTGGGAACGGGTGCGCGGCCTGGGGATCGAGGACTGGATAGCCGCCCAGAAGGAACGGGGGCGCATCCGCCAGATCGGATTCTCCTTCCACGGCAGCGCCGTCGACTTCCCGGTGGTGCTCGACGCCTACGATTGGGATTTCTGCCAGATCCAGTACAACTACGCCAACGAGCATTATCAGGCGGGGACCGCGGGCCTCAAGGCCGCTGCCTGGCGGGGGATGGCCGTGTTCATCATGGAGCCACTGCTCGGGGGCCGTCTGGCGACCAAGCTTCCGCGCGCGGCGCAGCGCGTCTTCGACGCGGCGTCCCATGGGCACCTGACGACGCCCGTCGCATGGGGGCTATCGTGGGTGTGGAACCATCCCGAGGTGACCATGCTGCTTTCGGGGATGACGAGCGCCGAGCAGGTTGCCGACAACGCCCGGATCGCCTGCCGCGCCCTGCTCGGCAGCATGGGGAAGTCCGAGCTCGGGGTCGTCCAGGAGGCGCTCGGCCACATCGAGCAGGCCAATCGCATCCCGTGCACCGGCTGCAGCTACTGCATGCCCTGCCCGCACGGCGTCAACATCCCCGGATGCTTCGCCGCGTACAACGCGAGCTTCGCCCACAGCTGGTTCACGGGCGTGCAGCAGTATTTCACGGCGAGCGCCATCCGCACCGGCTCGCCGCGCCTTGCGAGCAACTGCGTGGGGTGCGGCGCCTGCACGCGCCATTGCCCCCAGCGGATCGACATCCCCGAACGCCTGCGCGACGTGCGCCGCAGGCTCCAGCCCGGACCGGTCGACTGGGTGCTCAGGGCCATGGCCGAACGGTAGGGAACGCTGGTTAATTCCGATCGGGAGCGCCCGCATGGCCCCTGCCGCGACCTCTTCCGGGCGAAAGTGGCTAGAAATTTCTATTTTGCTGTAGCTGAGCTTGGATGGAGGGGTCGGAAGCCCGCCGCCGGCACCGATTTCTCCCCGGGAGCGCCCGATTCGGGGATCTTTGGGTCCAGAAACCAGCTTCGCAGCCAGCCAATTCAGCCAAAACGGTTTATACGGACATCTCCGCCGCGCCCGGCTTACAGCAAAACAGAAATTTCTAGCCACTTTTCCCACGGAGTGCGGCATCCCCCGGGGTCCTCCGGCGCAGCAGAGGGAAGGACGGTGCGTTGGCCAGCGCTTCCCTAAGAAGCTGGCCCTCCCCATCGTTGGGCATGCGCGCACTTGGGTATCATAGCCTCGTGAGTCGAACCGCTACGAAGGAGCGAACCCATGGCCAACGACCATGAAGACCTGTTCAGATTGCTTCGCATGATGGGGATGCCCGTGCCCGAGGACAGAGACGGCGACGACGCCATACCGGTGGACGCGGTGATCGGCGACGCGGACGATACCGAGGGGGACGACAAGAAGGGGACGTCGGCCTCGAGCGGCTCAGGGGGCGGAAAGCGCCGCTCGTCGCGCGGGCCGCGAGGACATGCGGGAGGCGACCTGCTCGACCGCTTGGCGCAATGGAGCAAGCGGGCCCTGATCGTGGCCTGCATCGTGCTCGTCGTCGTGCTCGCCGCGAGCTACTGGTGGTTCCATCCTGCGCTCAACCTGCAGAGCCCGCAGGTCTGGAGCTGGATTCTGGGAATCGCCGCCGTCGCGGCCTTTGCGCTCAAGGTGCTCTCGATGCGCTCGACGAAGCACGAGGTGCTGCTGCGCCGCCTGATCATCGTGCCGATCGCCGTGATCGCGGCGTTCGTGGTGGGCGTCGTCGCTGGATTCCCGTTCATTCCGGGCAACGCGGAGCGCTACGCCACGGTGCTCGAGACGACCGACGGCGATTTCGCCGAGGACATCCAGGAGGTCGATTACGCCGACGTGCCGGTGATCGACCGCGCGTCGGCCATCCTGCTCGGCGCCCGCGCCATGGGCTCGATCCCCGAGTACGTGAGCCAGTTCGAGATCTCGGATGCCTACAGCCAGATCAACTACCAGGGCCGCCCGGTGCGCGTGAGCCCGCTGATCTACGCCGACCTGTTCAAATGGTTCTCGAACCGCGAGTCGGGCATCCCGGCCTACGTGCTGGTCGACATGGTGACCCAGGAGGCCGAGGTCGTCCGGCTGGACGAGCCCATCAAGTACAGCGAGTCCGAGCCGCTCGCGCGCAACGTCGACCGCTACGTGCAGCTCAAGTACCCGACCTACATGTTCGACCAGAAGTCGTTCGAGCTCGACGAGGGCGGCACGCCGTGGTGGGTCTATCCCGTGCAGCGCCGCACCATCGGCCTGTTCGAGGGCACGACCATCCAGCGCGTGGTGCTCGTGAACGCCTGCACCGGCGAGACGGCGGACTACGCGGTCGAGGACGTCCCCACGTGGGTCGACCGCGCGTATCCGAGCGACCTCATCATCCAGCAGTACAACTGGAGCGGGGCCTACGTGAACGGCTGGCTCAACTCGTGGCTGGGCCAGCGCGACGTGGTGCGGACCACGCGCGGGACCGACGGCGAGCTGGGCTACAACTACCTGGCGCAGGGTGAGGACATCTACCTGTATTCCGGCGTGTCGAGCGTGACCGCCGACAGCTCGAACGTCGGGTTCATCCTCGTGAACCAGCGCACGGGCGAGTCCCACTTCTATCCCGTCGCGGGGGCGACCGAGGACTCCGCGATGGCGAGTGCCGAGGGCGAGCTCCAGAACCTGCGCTACCAGGCGACGTTCCCGCTGCTGCTTAACGTGGCCGGTCAGCCCACGTATTTCATGGCCATGAAGGACGATGCCGGCCTGGTGAAGATGTACGCGATGCTCAACGTCGAGCATTACCAGAATGTCGCTACGGGCTCGACGGTCGCCGCCTGCCAGGATAGCTATCTGCAGATGCTCGCTGCGGACGGAACGCTCTCCGATGAGCAGGCCGAGGCGTCGGGCGTGCAGCAGCGGGTCGAGGGCAAGATCGCGACGATCGCGCAGGCAGTCATCGACGGCAACTCCCATTTCTACGTAACGCTCGAGGGCTCCTCCGACATCTACGATTTTGCCCTGCCCGACCTGCTTTCCATCGTGCGCTACCGGGTGGGCGACCAGATCGCCTTCACCTGCACGGCCGAGGAGGCGCCGACTGCCGACGGATCGCAGGAGGATGAGGACGCGACGGCGGTCGCCGAAGATGTTGGCGCGGCGCTGGTGCGTCCCGTGACGGCCATCGAGCAGTAGGCGCGCTTGTACCGCAAGACGACCCGGCGGCTGATGCCGGGCCGTCTCGGATAGAAAGGTGGAGCCATGATCATCACGACCACACCCAACGTCGAGGGGTACCGCATCAGCGGGTATTACGGCATCGTGTTTGGCGAGGTCATCGCAGGCATCGACTTCATCAAGGATATCGGCGCGAGCCTGCGCAACCTGGTCGGCGGGCGCAGCAAGGGCTATGAGGACGAGCTGATCTCCGCGCGCGAGGAGGCGCTCGACGAGCTCGGCCGGCGCGCTTCCGAGCTCGGGGCCCACGCCGTGGTGGGCGTCGACCTTGACTACGAGGTGCTCGGCCAGGGCGGCATGCTCATGGTCACGGCGAGCGGCACCGCGGTGACGCTCGAGCGCGTGTCGTAGCTTTTCAATTGGCGGGGTTGGCCCCGTCCTGGAACGTCCCGGCTCAGCGGACTTTATTCAGGCGGTCACGCAGGATAAGGACCGCGCCGAGGTCCGGCTCGTGGACGGGGGCGACGAGCCGGCAGCAGGAGGGGAGCGCGTCGGCAAGCGGATTCAAGATGAGATCGCCCGCGTTGAAGGTGCCGCCGATATAGGCGACCGGAACCGCTGCCGGGCTGTCTGTGAGGTCGCGGAACAGCTGGCGCACGATGGCGCCGACCATATCCGCCTCCTCGGCAGCCGCGCGTTCAAAGATCGCCCGGGCGCTCGAGTCGTCTGCGCACGCGGCTTCGCTTGCCAGACGGCTGAGCGCGGCCGTCTGCGTGCGGTCGGCGAGCAGGGTGCGGGCGCGTCCGATGATGTCGAAATCGCTCTCGAGGGCAAGCTCGCGACGCACCAGGTCGTACAGGGGTCCTCGGGCATCGCGGCCGTCGGCCTGCCGCGTGAAGGCGCGCAGCACCTCGCGACCCATCCAGCCGCCGCTGCCCTCGTCGCCGATCTCGAAATCCCAGCCGCCGCAGCGCACGGTGCGCCCTGCGCGCACGCCGAGCGCGATGGAGCCGGTGCCGGCGATCAGGGCGATGCCGTCGCGCATGTCGAGTCCGGCAGCCCAAGCGGCCTCGACATCGTTGACGAGCACATAGGGCCGCCCCTGCGCGATATCGCGCGCGGCGTCCTTCGCGGCGCGGTCCGCCTCGGCATCTTCGCCGAACCCGCAGATGGAAAACCCGATGCCAAAGCGCGGGCCCAGATGCCCGGTCGCGATGGCGCGCTCGGTTCCCTCGGCGAGCACCGCGCGCATGCCCGGCAGGCCCGCCTGCGCATAGTGGCAGGTCGGCAGCACGATGCGGTCGACCTGCCGAAGGCTTTCGTCGTAGATGGAGAACGCGGTCTTGGTGCCGCCCCCGTCGATGCCGAGCCAGCGCATCTACGTGAGCGCGAACCAGATGGCCGCGATGATCACGATCACGACGATGACGGCGGCGATGGCGCCGATGAACTTCACGCGCGAGTCGCGCGTGCGCTCGCGGACGTTCGCCTCGGTTTCCGCGAGGGCCTGGACCTGCTGCATGAGCTCGTCGTGCTCGGCGGTGTCGGCGGCAAGCGATGCGGCGATGCGGTCGGTGACGTCGGGGTTGTCGTGGATCTCGGCGGCCTTGGTGATGGTGTCGTCGGCGTCGGCGATCTCTGCCTGCGCCTCCTCTTGAGCCCGCTGCTGATCCCGGTAGGCGCGCTCCTGCTCGGAGATCTTGCTCTTGAGGGCCTTCTGGCGGTCGGCGGCCTCCTTGCGGGACGCCTCGAGCGCATCGCGCGCGTTGCCCGTCTCGTCGGCGATGCCGCGGAAGGAGTCCTTGGCCTCGGCGACGGGCCTCTCGGCCTCGGCAAGCGCGGACTTGGCGGCCAGAAGCGTCGCTTCGGCGTCCGCGGTCACGCGCGGCAGGTTCTCCTTGGCGCGGCGCAGCTCCTCGGTGGCGTCGGCGATCTCGGCGGAGAGCTGGTTGTCGCGCACGCTGTAGGCGGCGGAGTTCGCCGAGGGGTTGCGCTGCAGCTCGGCGTATTCCTCGCGGAGCGTGTTGAGGCGCGCGTTTGCCGCCTCGACCGCATGCTGGGCCGTCTCGATGTTCGTCGCCTTGGCCTCCTGCGCCTTCTCGACGGCGCGCTGCGCGTCGGAAAGGCGCCGCTTGAGGCGGTTGGCGGCGTCGCGGGCGGATTCCTCGCGGTTCTCGGCGGCCTCCAGGGCCGACTTGAGGCGCTTTTCGGTCGCCTCGTCGCTCGCGCGCATGTCATCGAGCTGCTTTTTGAGCATGTCGATGTTGTCCTGGATGGTTTTCTGGAGCGCCTGAGCGGCCTTGATCGATGCCGCGGCGCTCGACTTGCGCGTCGTCTGCTCCTGGATGATCTCGGGATAGCGCTCGGTGACGTCGCGACGGTGCTCGAGCTCGGCAGTCTGGTCGGTGATGCGGTGCTTGAGCTCCTCGAGCTGCTCGCGCGCCTCGGCGTGGGCGCGCTTGGCGTCGCTCATCTCACGCACGGCGCCGACGCCCTGCCTGATGAACGCGTTGACCGTGCTCGCGGCCTCCTTGGCGGCGACCGACGCGGCGCTTGCCGCCTCGGACGCGGCGCGCGCGAAATGCTCGCCTTTGGACGGGCCGTGCTGCTCGGGTTCGGCGGGGGCGGGGGAGGGTGCGGCGGAGACGGGCGGCATGCTGCCCGTGTTGCCCGCGCCTCCCTCGATGACCTCGAATCCCTCGGGCAGCGGCTCGGGGTCATCGCCGAAGTTCTCGTACTCCTCGCGCGTCAGAAAGCGCGGCATGCTGCCGTAGTACTCCGGCTCCGCGTCGTCGGCAGCGGCATGCGGGGCCTCGGGCTCATCGCCGTCGGCCTCGTCTGCGCCGTCCTCATCGAGGTCGGCGGGCAGGTCGTCCTCGTCTTCTGCCGGGGTCTCGTCGTCTGCGGGCTCGCCTGCGTCAGGGGCGCTGTCCTCAGGGTCGTCACCCTCGGCATCGTCCTCCTCGTCGATGGCATCGTCCTCGTCCTCGGCGAGGTAGAGCGGCTCTTCTGCTTCGGGCTCCTCGTCGACGGCGGCGTCCGTCTCGGCGGCCTCATCGCCGTCGTCGACCGACGCGCCCTCCTGCGCCTCTTCGCCTGCCTGTATATCTTCGTCCCAAACGCCGGGCTGTTTGGTTGTACGCTCGTCGCTCATGGTCGCTCCATCTCTCAAACGCGCCGCTATGGCAGCGCGCATATGTTTCACTGCACCATAATAAACCCTTGAGGGGACACGCGGGGATGGCGCGGCGCGCGTCTGCGAGCGTTTACGTCAAGTACAAAAACGGCGCGCGGATGTTGCGCGACCCGATTGACTTGGAGCGCGGTCCAGGTTCTACCATATGCGCAGGGCCGCGCCGTGTGCTGCGGTCTTTCGTGTTGTGCACGCGTACAGAGGGGAAAACAGATGCTGTACAAGGACTTTCAGGGCATGAAGCTGTCCGCGCTCGGCTTTGGCGCGATGCGCCTGCCGGTTGTCGACGGCGACGACACCAAGATCGATCAGGCCGCGGTCGACGAGATGGTCGACTACGCGTTGGAGCAGGGCGTCAACTACTTCGACACCGCGTGGGGCTATCATGGCGGCAATTCCGAGATCGCGATGGGTGCTGCGCTCGCCCACCATCCGCGCGACTCCTTCTACCTCGCCACCAAGTTTCCCGGTTACGACCTGTCGAACATGGACAAGGTCGAGGAGATCTTCGAGAAGCAGCTCGAGAAGACCGGTGCGGGGTACTTCGATTTCTATCTCATCCACAACGTGTGCGAGATGAATATCGACGAGTACCTCAATCTCGACCACGGCATCGTCGCCTACCTGCTTAAGCAGAAGGAGGCCGGCCGCATCCGCCATCTGGGATTCTCCGCCCACGGCGCCATCCCGGTGATGGAGCGCTTCCTGGAGGCGTACGGCGAGCACATGGAGTTCTGCCAGATCCAGCTGAACTTCCTGGACTGGGAGTTCCAGGACGCCAAGGGCAAGGTCGAGCTGCTGAGCAAGTACAACCTGCCCGTGTGGGTCATGGAGCCGGTGCGCGGCGGCAAGCTTGCGCAGATCACCGATGAGGAGAGCGCGCACCTGCACGAGCTGCGCCCCGACGAGTCCACGGTCGCGTGGGCGTTCCGCTTCATCCAGGGCATCCCCGAGGTCTGCGTGACGCTGTCCGGCATGTCAAACTTCGAGCAGCTGAAGGAGAACATCCAGACGTTCTCCGAGGATAAGCCGCTGAACGAGGAGGAGTCCGCGGCGCTGCAGGCGGTTGTGGACGAGATGCTCGGTCGCGGCACCGTGCCGTGCACCGCGTGCCACTACTGCACGAGCCACTGCCCGCAGGGGCTCGACATCCCCAAGCTGCTGGAGATGTACAACGAGGCCATCGTGACCGGCGGCAAGGGCGGGTTCATCCCCAGCATGTACGTGAACACGCTGCCCGAGGACAAGCGCCCGGACGCCTGCATCGGGTGCGGCAGCTGTGCGGCGGTCTGCCCGCAGCAGATCGACATCCCCGGTACGCTCGCGGACTTCGCGGCAAAGCTCGCTGGGTAGATGCGCGGCACGACCTGTGACTGAGGGCGCCCGTCGGCCATTTCGGCCGACGGGCGCTTTGTTTTGCGCGGCTGCATCCCATCCCTTTTCTGAACGATCTTCCGATTTCGTCGGCCGGCCTAAAGCTTTCCTCAATCTTCGCCTCGTAAGATGTGCTCAGGGTGGCCACCCGGATATATCTACCACTTGAGGAGGCATAGGATGGGAACACGGAAGAAGACGATGATGAGAACGCTGGCGGTCGCGAGCGCGTGCTGCGCCGTCGTCGGATCGGCAGCGGTGCTGGGCGCGTCTCGAACGGCGAGCGCCGATCCGGTCGAGCAGGGTGTCGTCATCACGTTGGGCGCCGAGCTGAGCAGGCGAGACGGCATGATTACCTACGCTGTCGGGTCATATCGGGCGCTTGACGGGACCGCTGATCCGGGGGAGTTCGCGCCCGATCTGACGGTCATCGTGCCCGAGCCAATCGCAGAAGACGGAGCATCGGGGTCCGAGGTTTAAGGAACCAACGATCGATTCATCTCGGGCCGCCTCGCTCTGCGCAAGGCGACTCGAACTGAGGGGATGAGTATGAGAATCCTACTGGTAGAGGATGCGCGTTTGGTCGCCGAGCCGCTCGCCCACGCGCTCGGGCACGCCGGCTATGCCGTCGATGCGGCTTGCGACGGTGCGCGGGGGCTCGAGCTCGCGCGCACGGGAGCCTATGACGCCATCGTGCTCGACATCATGCTTCCGCAGCTCGACGGCCTGTCGATGCTCGCAAAGCTGCGCCGCGAGCGCATCGACACGCCGGTCATTTTGCTGACGGCTCGTGGCGATGTGCGCGATCGCATACGCGGGCTCGATGCGGGCGCCGATGACTATCTGGCAAAGCCCTTCCACGTGGACGAGCTGCTGGCGCGTATCCGCGCCGTGTTGCGCCGCCGCGGAGCGCCCGACACGGCAACGGCCATTCAAGAGCTGAGCCTTTGCTACGTTCCCGAATCGCGCGAGCTGCAGCATGAGGGCGTGTCGGTGGCGCTCACACCCAAAGAGGGCCTGGTGCTCGAGGCGCTGATGCGCACTGCCGGGCACACGATCACGCGAGAGCGCCTTGAGCTCGCGGTGTGGGGGCCGGACGACGCGGCGTCGGACACCCGGCTGGACGTGCAGGTGTCGCTCGTGCGCGCGAAGCTGCGCGCAGTCGGCGCGCCCGTGCGCATCCGGGCGGTGCGAGGCATGGGCTACGTGCTGGAAGAGGAGGGGGAGAGCCGTGAAAGATCATGAGCTCAAGCGTTTTCGTCGTCGCATCGTCGCTGCGGCCGCAGGGGCGCTCACGGTTTGCGTCGCGCTCTGCATGGCCGCCTTGTGCTATGTGGTGGTGGACGCGAATCTCAGCGATTATCGCGCGAGGCTCGAGGACGCCTCGAACGCTCCGTTCTCGGGCGTTTCGGCGGATAGGCTCGATGCCCGCGAGGTGACGCTGCCGTCCGGCGGGATCTATCCGTCGGAGACCGTTTGGAGAGCCCTTGTAAACGATGCGGGCGAGGTGCTGGAGGTGGCTCTGCCCGCGGCCGGCGATCAGTTCACGTGGACGCCCGACTCGGAGACGACGTTCACCTCGAAGGACTTATCCGAGCTCGTCGGCCTGCGTGACGAGAAGGGATCCGCGCCGTTCGAGTATGCCGGCTGCACGTGGCTGGGCACCTGGCAGCCGGCGGGGGAGTCGGAGGACGGCATCATGGTGTCGCCCACCGGCGCGATTGAGGACGCGGAGGTCGCCGCGGATGCCGCCGGTTCCGATGCGGGCGATCGGGTCTATACCTTCATCGATATCTCCTATCATTACGACTACCTGCGAGGAATCGCGTTTCGCTGCATCGCTGCGACCATCGTGCTGTCGGTGGCGTCCGCAGCAGTCCTTTGGATCGCCGCCGGCCATCTGCTGCGCCCCGTGTATGCGGCGCGCAAGCGGGAGCAGGAGTTCGTCATCTCGGCATCGCATGAGCTCAAGACGCCGCTCATGGCGATGATGGCAAACTGCGACGTGCTGGAAGCCGAGGCCGCAGGCGATGGGCGCCTGGCTCCATGGATCGCGAACATCCGCTCTGCCGCTGACGGAATGGCGGACTGCGTGGCGACCCTGCTGAATGCGGCAGGTGAACGGTAGGGAAGCGCTGGCTTATTGGCCGATACGGGCTTGCAGCCTTTCCGAGGGCATCTTGCGTGCGCTGCTACTACGTGACGGGCGGATTCAGGGGCTCCGTATGCGCGCGGTGGGGAAGCCACAGCACGAAACCGCAGGAAAGAGGGCTCAATATTTATTGAAAATGAATTTGGTATCAAGTTGGGAAGTATGAGTGGAAAACGACCATATCTGACAAGCCCATGACCTGCGGTTTCTTTATCCAGCCGATCTCGGAGGCACCGGGAGTTGCCTCCGATCCGCTCGTGAGCGGCCCTTATTGCCCGCGAGTTGATACCAAATTCAGAGTAAGGCGCCCGTGCACCCTGGTAAAACCTTTTACTAGGGTGCGGTTTCGCACGCGGGCGGATACGGCGTCCCCTCGCGCGCCCCGGGGCCCGGTCGGCAGGGAAAGACGCGCGCGGGGTCGCACCTGCCGCCCGGACATCTAGGTGTCCGCCACGGAACCAACCACTGTGAAAACAATCAATCAGTGTTTCCCTTGCCGCCGAGGGATGCGCAAGGCATGATGCAAACTCGTCCGCATCTGCTTCTCAGTAGGCATAAGAAATATCGCGGGCGACGACGCCGTTTCCAACTTCGGCGAGCTCTTCAAAACGTATAGCCCCGCCACCATCACGAGAGCGGTGTAGATATGGGCGATCGGCTATCGGTAAAAGCGTAGCATATCGGTCTTGAAGACATTCTTCTACGCGTCGCAGATGCGTCCGTGGTTAAGCGCGATGAAGTTCGCGAGCTTTCTCAGCTCCCTATTGGGAAGGTTGCTCCCGTTGCTGGCAAGGATACAACCGCCGTCTTCGGTCAGCCAGAACTTCGTGGCATGCTCCGTTGGCCTGCGAACGGCGACATGGATGTGAACCGGCTCGTCGGGTTCATTCATCCAAAAGAACAGAACGTAGCGTCCGAGTGTGAGGATCGTCGGCATCAGGCGGCTCTCCATCCGCTTTCGGGATCGCTTGCGAACTCAAAGATGAGGGGCGCATTGTCGCGCAGGAACGACTCGAGGTCATCGAGGTCGCTCTCGGAGAACCCGTCGACATCGAGCCAGCGGTATGCGGGCATAAGGCAGCGCGCGCTGTCGAAGCCCCAATTGCGGGGACGCTCTATGAGGATCTCGACCGTGCAGTCATCGCGTATGTCGCTGTATGCGATGACCGTCTCATCAGGGAATTCAGCATAGGGGCGGACCAAGATTGCCTCCATCGTTCGCTCGGAAACTATACGAATTGTACCCGCAAAGGTTATGACCATGGAATTCAAGTTCAGCATCCAAGAGCATCAGACGCGTGAGGCGGATTCGGTGGCGCGCGTGTTCGACGGGCAGCCCAAGCCAGCCGTATCTTCGGAATTGTGGAGGAGCGGGCGATAGGGATTCATCCCGCATATGTCACCATAGTAGAATGGCTGGTCGAAGCATCGCTGTAACAAGGAGGCCTCATGGACCAGAGCCTGTTCACCTACGATATCGTCGCCGAGGATCCCAAGACGCATGCGCGCGCGGGCATCCTGCACACGCCGCATGGCGATATCGAGACGCCCATCTTCATGCCGGTGGGTACCAAGGCCAACGTTAAGGGCATCCCCACCGAGACCGTGCGTGCGCTCGGTGCGCAGATCGTGCTCGCCAACACCTACCACCTGGCCATGCGCCCCGGCGAGGACCTGATCGATGAGCTCGGCGGCCTGCACACCTTCATGAACTGGCACGGGCCGATCCTGACCGATTCGGGCGGCTTCCAGGTGTTTTCCCATGGCGACGCCGTCAAGCTGACCGATGACGGCGTGCGCTTCATCGCAACCGACTACGACGGGTCGCATATCTTCTGGACGCCCGAGGACAATATGGCGATCGCCCAGAAGCTCGGATCCGACATCTGCATGCAGCTCGACCAGTGCCCGGGCTATCCGGCCACGCGCGCCTACGTCGAGCGTGCCGTGGAGCTCTCCAGCATGTGGGCGGAGCGCTGCTACGCCGCGCACTCCCGTCCCGACCAGGCGCTTTTCGGCATCGTGCAGGGCGGCATGCATCTCGACCTGCGCCTGCGCTCCCTGCGCCATCTCGAGGAGTGCGGAGACTTCCCGGGCTACGGCATCGGCGGCTATTCGGTGGGCGAGGACCACGAGACGATGTTCGAGTCGTTGACGCCGCTTGCGTCCGAGTACATGCCCAAGCACAAGCCCCGCTACCTCATGGGCGTGGGCAATCCCACGACGCTGGTGCGCGGCGTCGGGATCGGCATCGACATGTTCGACTGCGTGCTGCCGACGCGCACCGGGCGCATGGGCACGGCGTTTTCTCACGAGGGCCGTCTGAACTTCCGCAACGCGCGCTTTGCTCGCGACGCGGGGCCCATCGACCCGCAGTGCACCTGCCCGGTGTGCACCGGCGGCTACAGCCGTGCGCTCATCCGCCACATGGTGACGCAAAAGGAGATGCTCGGCGGCATCCTGCTGTCGATGCACAACATCTATTTCCTGCTCGACCTCATGCGCCGTGCGCGCCAAGCCATCATCGACGGCCGCTATGCCGAGTTCCAGCAGGAGTGGATGGACAGCCCCGCCGCCCAAGATTACTGATCGATATTTCCCGAGGAGGGGACCGATCAGCTCGCGCCTTCCTCCTCGGGATGGGGGCGAAGAGGGGCCGATGACATAAAACGGGCTGTTTGGCACGCTAAAGGGGGTCTGTAAAAGGAGTTAGCGTGCCAAACGGTCCGCTCTGTGTCACCTGCCCCCGCGTCGTTCTTCGCGGAAGACGCGGGGGCGCGTTTGGGCGAGGGCGCCGCCGTGTGCGGAAATGAATCGATCGATGTCTCGCTAGGAGAGCAGGCGTTCGCAGAAGAGCCGGTAGTCGGCCTCGTTTTGGTCTGCGTAGGCCTGCGAGAACTCCCAGAGTGCATCGTCGAAGGCGTTTCCGTCTCCCAGATACGCCGCGATGGCCACGCCGTCCCCGGTGCGCGCGTGCGCGTGCGCGAGCGCCCAGGCGCACAGGCGCGCCGTGCTGGCAAGGCCCTCCTCTCCGATCTTCTCGAGGTCGATCGAGCCTTTGCCGTTCCACAGCTGGCGCACGTAGTAGTCGCGCGTGCGGCCGCAGGGAAGCTCGATGCCCGTCCATCCGAGCAGGATGTCGCTGGTCGATTGGATGAGCTTCTGCCCCTGGACGACGCGCTCGCCGTGGGACGAGAACGGGGCGGCGCGATAGAACCGCTCGACCACCGACGCCCCCGCTTCCTTGATCTGCAGAACCAGCGGATCGTCTCGGTCCTTGCCGTGCAGCAGCGCCACCCAGGCGCGGGTTCCCACGCTGCCCACGCCGACGACCTTGCGCGCGATGTCGTCGGGACGGTACCGGTTGACCAGGCAGCGCTTGTCATACGAAAGGTTATCGAGATAGCTGGCGTACAGCGCTCCGATGCGGCGGGCCACTTCGGCGCTGTCGGCCCCTTCGAACCGGCCGAGGTCGTCGAGTGGGACGAGCTCGGGCGGCTCGCTGAGAAAGCGCATCGTCCCGTCCTCGCGGCAGCGGGCGAGCCTGTCGGCCGCCCGGACGTTGTCCTTTGCGCGCGCCTTCTCTATGGCGCGGCGGAGCGTCTTGCTCTGCTTGCCGTTGAGCTCCTCCTCAAACTGGCCGACGGTCTGCTCGACGTCGAGATGCGCGTACCAGATATCGAGCTCGCGCATCTCGGCGAAGCGCGCCATGTTCTTGCGGTACGCCTTGGCGCAGGCGCGCACGGCATCCTCTCGCTCCGACGGGTCGAAGCCTCGGTCGCGCCCGCAGATCTCGACGCTCGCGGCGAGGCGCTTGATATCCCATTCCCACGGGCCGGGAGCGGTCTCGTCGAAATCGTTGATGTCGAAGACCAGGTGCCTGGTGGGGCTCGAGAAGATCCCGAAGTTCGCGATGTGCGCGTCGCCCACGCACTGGACCTCGATGCCGGTGCTCGGCGTGCTCGCCAGGTCGTGCGCCATGATGATGGCGCTGCCGCGATAGAACGTGAAGGGGGAGGCCCCCATGCGCTCGTAGCGCAGCCCGATGAGTTCTTGGACGCGCTCGGAGGACTGCTCCTCGATCAGGTCGATGACCTCGTCGCGGTGCTCCTCGACAGTCCAGGCCCCGTGCGAGGAGCGGGGGCATGCCTCGCGCGCGGCGCGTCCGCGCTCGCGGCGGGTGAGGTCGTCTCCGCGCTGGCGGCGGTCGGGTGTCGTCTTGGGCATGGCGGGCTCCTTTCTTCTGGGAGATGCCGGTCGGCCCTGCGCACCCGTCGGCGCCGTACCGGGCGCGCGGACACCTGGCCGATGGTCCCCTCGGCATCATTGTTGCACGTCATCGTTGCAGTGTGATTGCGCTTTTCAATCATCTGTGGAGGGGTCCCATATTACGGCTCTCCATGCAAGGCGGTGTGCGAGCTGAGCTATACTCAACAAGCTATTGATTTGCAGATCTGAGGGAGGGGCCGGCATGGGTCGTCTCGGATATATCTTTCGCTGTATCGCCCATATGGATTACGGTGCGCTGTTCGATACGGTGAGCCGCGTGCACGAGAAGAGCCGCAAGAATCGCGCCTGGCTGTTCTTCGATATCGTCAAATGCGGCTTCAAGTTCGGCGCGGGCTATAAGGACTACGACCTGCTCGAGTTCTACAACATGGACGATGCCCACCGCGCGACCTTCGTGACGCGCGGCGTCAACAACACCATCGTGCGGATGCTGAACGACCCCGAGTACTACCACTGCATCGACGACAAGTTCGAGTTCTACACCAACTTCTCCGACTACCTGCACCGCGGGTGGCTGCACTTCTCGGCTTGCCCCAAGGAGGACTTCATCGCCTTCATGGCCGATCGCGACCAGATCATGGCCAAGCCGAGCGACAAGTCCTGCGGCCAGGGCGTCGAGAAGCTCAAGAAGGCGGATTTCGATTCGCTTGACGCCATGTACGACTACCTGAAGCGCGCCGATATCGACCTGGTCGAGGACGTTGTCGTCCAGCATCCCGCCATGGCCGCCATCAATCCCGGCTCGGTGAACACCATCCGCGTCTATACCATCCTGGCCGACGGCGAGCCGCACGTGATCTACGCGTGCATCCGCATGGGCAACTCCGACCGACCGGTGGACAACATCAACGCGGGCGGCATGTACTCGGTGGTCGACCTGGAGACCGGCAAGATCGCCGGGCCCGCCTGCGACAAGAACTACCATGTCTACGAGCGCCATCCGCGTACGGGTACCCTGTTGACCGGCTACCAGATCCCGCTGTGGGACCAGGTCATGAGCCTGTGCCTCAAGGCGGCGACGCGCATCCCGCAGATGGGTTACGTGGGCTGGGACGTGGCCATCACCGAGGACGGCCCGCTGTTCATCGAGGCCAACAACCTGCCGGGACATGACGCCTTCCCGCAGATGCCCTCGCAGGCGCCCGACCATATCGGATTCAAGCCCGAGTTCCAGAAGTACCTCAAGGGACTGTAGGGAAACACCGAACAATTCGGGAGCAGATCGCCCCGATCCAAATGCAAATTGGGGGACGTACCTTCCGCGTGCATTTTTGCACGCGGAAGGTACGTCCCCCAATTTGCACCGCCCGCGGGGAGCGGCGCGCACTATTTCACGGGCGAACGGGGAATACTGCTAATAAGGTGCCCATCCGGCACCTTCATCTGTTGAACCCGACGCAAGGAGCCGCCCCATGTCCGATGACGACATCCGTCCCGATTCCTCCCAAGCCGATTCTGCTTCCGGCGTTTCGCACGCCCCGCTCGGCAACACCTACCACAAGGGCCCGGTCATCCTTCGCGGGCAGATGATTCCGAGCGAGACCACGACCGGGAAGCTCCTGGCCTCTGAGGAATCCACGGACTGGCTCCACATGGACCCGTGGCGCGTCATGCGCATCCAGGCGGAATTCGTCGACGGATTCGGCGCCCTGGCCGAGCTGGGCCCTGCGGTCTCCGTGTTCGGTTCCGCGCGCACGCCGCGCACCGACCCCATGTACAAGGCGGCGCGCCAGGCAGGAAGGCTCATCGCGGCCCGCGACGTCGCGGTGATCACAGGCGGCGGGCCGGGCATCATGGAGGCCGCCAACCGCGGGGCGGCGGTGGCGGGCGGCACGTCGGTCGGCTTGGGCATCGAGCTGCCTCACGAGCAGGAGCTCAACGCCTGGGTCAACCTGGGCATGACGTTTCGGTACTTCTTTGTGCGGAAGACCATGTTCGTGAAGTATTCCTCGGGCGCCATCGTGTTCCCCGGCGGATTCGGCACGCTCGACGAGCTCTTCGAATTGCTCACGCTCGTGCAGACCCATAAGGTCAAGCGGGTTCCGGTGGCTCTTGTGGGCACGCAGTACTGGCAGGGCCTGTTTGACTGGATCACCGGCACCGTGCTCGAAGAGGGCAACATCTCGCAGCTCGATCCCTCGCTCATGCAGATTACCGACGATGTCGAGCAGGCGGTGGACGTGGCCGTGTCGGGCATCGCGCGGTAAGGTTCGGCGCCGTGACCGCGCGAAGGCGGCCGACACGGAGCGGATCGATCGGCGTGCTACGCCCGCGGTAGGATGGGCCCGTCTGCCGCCCTGAGGACGCCCGTCGTGTCGAACGCGGGCGTGAAGCTTTCGCTCACGGCTCCGCCTTCCTGCCAGAAAACCGTGCTGAAGCCCAGGTCGTCGGCGTGGTCGAGCACCATCTCGTACTCCTCGTCCGTGACGGCGCGCGCCATGGCGCCGCCATCTGTGCGCATCCGCTCGTTGGGGGTGTATTGGTTCATGACCGAGATGGGCATATCGCCCGCAGCGTTCCATATGAGGTCAAGCACGCGGCATGAGTCGTCTGCGTGCCCCGGCAGCACGAGATGGCGCACGATGATGCCCTGCTGCATGATGCCATCCTCGTTGTAGACGACGCCGCCGCGCGCGGCAACCTGCGCCGCCATGCGGGCCAGGGCGCGTGACGCCTGCTCGGGATAGTCCGGTACGTGGGAGAGCTCCCGGCCCAGCGAGGCGTCTGCGTACTTGAAGTCGGTAAGCCAGATGTCCACGATGCCGTTGAGCTCCCGTACCGCCTCGGTGCGCTCGTATCCGCTCGTGTTGTATACGATGGGGATGTGGAGGCCCCGGGCGCGCGCGGCCCTGAGGGCGTCGGGCAGCAGATGCGCAAAGTGCGTCGCGGTCACCAGGTTGATGTTGAGCGCGCCCTGGTCTTGCAGCTCGAGCATGATCTCCGCAAGCCGCTGCTCGGGCACGTCGATGCCGAAATTGCCCGTCGAGATCTCGTGGTTCTGGCAGTAGATGCATTTGAGGGGACATCCGCTGAAAAAGATGGTGCCCGATCCCGTCTCACCCGATATCGGAGGCTCCTCCCATAGGTGGAGGGCGGCGCGGGCGAGCCTGAGGGTGGACCCTGCGCCGCACACGCCGGTTGCGCCGGCGGTGCGGTCCGCGCGGCAACGGCGGGGGCAGAGCTCACATGAAGCGAGCGAGGCGGGCGCCAGCAGCGTGCGATCTGCGTTCGGGGTGGGGTCGCCCAGATCGAGTTCCATCAGGTGGGCGGGAAGCATGAGCCCGCCGCCGTAATCGAGCGTGAAGACGCCGTGGTCTGTAAAGCCGCAGGACGCGTAGAGGTCGACAGCCGGCTGATTGTGGGCGATGACGTCGAGGCGGATGGAGCGCATGCGTCGTGCGCGCGCCGTGCGGATCGCGGCGTTGACGAGCGCGGCGCCGATGCGACGGCCCCGGGCGGCGGGATCGACGGCAAGCAGGTGGATGCAGGCGATGCGGTCCGCGGGTTCCGCGATAAGCCAGGGGACCAGATCGTATTGAGGGTCCTGGCTCGTGTCGAGAACGAAGGCACCGAGGATTGCGCCGCTTGCGTCCTCAGAATCGTCCACAGCGATAAAGAGGTCGCCTGCCTCGATGGCCGCGGACAGATCGTTGGCGGTCGGGTGGAACTCCATGTCCCAATGGGCGTTGTAGGGGGAGGTGCGCGTGGCGTGCACAACGCGTTCATACACATGGATTACCGGTGTGCTGTCGGTTGGTACGGCGGGGCGAACGATCATACGAAAAACCTCTTCACATGAAAAAAGCGCCGGTCAGGCGCTTAAAGAGCCTTGATACAGGCGTGTGCTTCCATCTTCCACCACACATCGATACAAGTCAAGACTGGTAATGCGAACGGCGTGCTTTATGATAAAGATGTCCCGCCCCACGCGGAGCAACTGGGTGAACCGTCGAGTTTATTTAGGGAGCCCACACAGTCGCGCCTAGTACAGGTATCCTTCGTTGTTAAGGACGCTGGAACGGACGATGAGGGCACCCACCTTGTAGAGGTGGGTTCATTTTCGTGAAGCGTGGGGCGGCCCATTTTTTGCCAAGTTTGTTGTTGACAGCGAAGATTTGCTTGCTATCATAAACACTTGTCTCGGGGACGTAGCTCAGCTGGGAGAGCGCTGCCGTCGCATGGCAGAGGCCGAGGGTTCGATTCCCTTCGTCTCCACCCTTGATTCGCCAAGAGCTCCTACGCAGGTAGGAGCTCTTTTTTGTTGCCCGTTGAGGGGAATCGAACCCCGTTCGGGGCGCGGAGCGCGTGAACGGCGGAGCCGTTCGCCGCGCAGCGCGCGAGGCCGCGCCAGCGGCCGAAGCGGATGCGGCCGCGCAGCGGACGCGGATTCCCTTCGTCTCCACCCTTGATTCGCCAAGAGCTCCTACGCAGGTAGGAGCTCTTTTTCGTTGCCGCCGCAGGGGAATCGAACCCCGTTCGGGGCGCGGAGCGTGTGAACGGCGGAGCCGCATCTCCGCGCAGCGCGCGAGGCCGCGTACGCGGCGGATTGATGGTACGCTATAGGAACGCAGCCTCATCCACGGTACGCTATAGGAACGCTTTCGGGTGAAAAACGTGCCTATACCGTACAGTCAACAAGGCAGCGTTCCTATAGCGTACTTTCGATTCGGACCGATCCATGGGGCGTGCGATGGGATGCGCGTGAAAAGTGCCCCCAGGGCGGGTCTCAACCGACATCGGCCATCCAAATCAGCGCGTCCCTACGCGAACACCTCAGATGGGAAACGGGTATACTTCTGCAGATATACCAGTCCCGGTTGTCCGGATGATATTGAATCGGAGGCCTGTCATGGCCGATCAGAATAGCACCCCGCTTACCGACGAGGAGCGCGCCGAGCTCGAGGCCCTGCGCGCGGAGAAGGCCGCCCGCGAGGAGGCCGAGCGCGCCCGCAAGGAGCGCGCCGAGCTCGAGGCCCTGCGTGCGGAGTCCAAGAAGGCGGAGCAGGCCGAGTCCGCCCCCGCCCCCGCACCTCAGCCGAAGAATCAGGCACCGGCCCCGCGCCCTGCCGACCACGAGCCCCGCACGTTCGGCCAGCGCATGGTCATGACGCCCGAGGAGACTGACGACGACGGCATTCCCAAGATGCCTCCCGCCCAGAAGATCATCATCCTTATCGTCATGGTGTGCTTCATCGGCGGCGGCATCTACATCTGGCTTTCCAATTCCGGCCTCATCTAGCAACAAATAAGCCGCTGCGCGCCGGCAGCGCCCGCCACAAGGCGCACATGCGCGTTCATCACGGTAAAGGAGCAATCATGGCTTTGACAGATGCGTCGCGCCCGACCGATATCACGATGCTCACCGACCTGTATGAGTTGACGATGGCCCAGGGCTTTTGGGAGAACGGCAAGCAGGACGAGCAGGCGTGCTTCACGGCCTTCTACCGCGATCATCCTTTCGGCAGCGAATACGCGGTGATGTGCGGTTCGGCCGAGCTCGCTGACCTGGTGGAGAACTTCCGCTTTACCGATGAGGACATCAGCTACCTGGCGAGCCTGTCCGCACCTGCCGGCGGCAGCCTGTTCAGCCCCTCGTTCTTGAACTACCTGCGCGATTTCAGGCCCCATGTGGACATCGACGCGGTGCCCGAGGGCGAGCTGGTGTTCCCGCGCGAGCCCATGGTGCGCGTGAGCGGCTCCATGTTCGAGTGCCAGCTGCTCGAGACGGCGCTGCTCAACACGATCGGCTTCGAGACGCTCGTGGCCACCAAGACGGCGCGCGTCGTCGCGGCGGCCAAGGGAAGGCCGGTCGCAGAGTTCGGCCTGCGCCGCGCGCAGGGTCCCGACGGCGGCATGGCCGTCGCGCGCGCAAGCTACGTCGCGGGCTGCGCCTCGACCTCGAACGTGCTCGCGGGACGCAAGTACGGCATCCCCGTGTCGGGCACGCATGCGCACAGCTGGGTCATGACGTTCGATTCCGAGCTCGAGGCGTTCCGTGCCTTCGCGAGCTCGAGTCCCAAGAACTGCACGCTGCTGATCGATACCTATGACGTGCGCGAGGGCGTCGAGAACGCCATCGTCGTGGCGAAGGAGATGGAGGCGCGCGGCGAGCGCCTGGCGGGCATCCGCATCGATTCGGGCGACCTGGCCAAGCTCTCGGCCTATGTCCGCAACCGTTTCGACGAGGAGGGGCTCGACTACGTCAAGATCGTCGTGTCCAACGACCTGGACGAGTACACCATCCAGTCGCTGCTCAACCAGGGCGCGCCGGTCGACAGCTTCGGCGTGGGCACCAAGCTCGCGACCTGCTACGACCAGCCCGCGCTCGGCTGCGTCTACAAGCTCGCCGCGCATCGCGCCTCGGCCGATGACCCGTGGACGCCGGTGCTCAAGCTCTCCGAGCAGCCGTACAAGCGCACGATTCCCGGCATCCAGAAGGTCCGCCGCTATGTGGACGAGACGGGTAGCCCGGTGTGCGACATGATCTATGACGAGTCCTACATCGAGGGCGACGGCACGACGCTCGTGGCCGTGAACGACGCGGCGCTCGTTACGAGCGTGCGCGACCTTTCGTACCATGAGCTGCTGCAGCCCGTGGTGCGCGACGGCGCCGCCGCGGCTCCCCGCGAGTCGATCGAAGCCGCCCGCGCGCGCTGCAAGGACGCGCTCGATGCGCTCGACCCCGTGTACAAGCGCTTCCTGTACCCGCAGTCCTACATGGTGGGCATGGAGCGCGGCCTTGCCCGCGTGCGCGACGAGCTGGTGCGCGAGCGCATGGCGGCGAGCAGCTCTGCTATCCCGTGGAAGCGCATCTAGGGAAACGCTGATCTGTTCATTCCGCGCCGGTCGGCCCCGTGGCGGGCGCCGCGAGAGTAATCGATCAGCGTTCCCCGAGCTGGACGAGGAGACGACAGGGCGGCTCTTGTCGACGTGGGCGGATGAGCGCTTGTCCGCAAGACGGCGGGAGCCGCCCTGTTCCTGTGAACACCCAATCCCCGTGTCAACGAAAGGCATGTCATGACCTCTGATCGCAAGACCATGGTCGTCAAGATCGGATCCTCCACGCTGGTGGGGGCCGATCGCGCGCTGCGTCGCGACTTCATCGCCGATCTTGCCCGGCAGGCCTCCGAGCTCGCCGACGCAGGCTGGAACCTCGTCGTGGTGAGTTCGGGCGCCATCGCGTGCGGCGCGCCGGTGCTCGGCTTTGCATCCAAGCCCACCGACATGCCGAGCCTGCAGGCCTGCGCCTCGGTGGGGCAGTGCGTGCTGTCGGCCGCCTACGACGAGGAGTTCCGCGCTCGCGGACTGCTCACCTCGCTCGTGCTGCTCACGCGCCACGACACGGCGCGCCGCAACTCCTACCTGCACGCGCGCGACACGCTCACCCGCCTCGTCGAGCTCGGCGTCGTGCCGGTCGTGAACGAGAACGACACGGTCACGGTCGACGAGATCCGCTTCGGAGACAACGACACGCTCGCGGCGCTCGTGAGCTGCCTGGTCTCTGCCGACCTGTGCGTCACGCTGTCCGACATCGACGGGCTCTACACGGCCAACCCCATGGAGGACCCCACCGCCGCGTTCATCCCGCGTGTGGAGAAGATCGACGCCGGCATCATCGCGTCGGCGGGCGATTCCTCCACATCGGTGGGAACGGGTGGCATGATCACCAAGATCCGCAGCTGCCGCATCCTCATGACGGCGGGCATCGCGAGCGTCATCTGCTCGGGTTCCGAGCCCAACGTGCTCGTTCGCCTCGCTGCGGGCGAGCAGGTCGGCACGCTGTTCGTGCCGCCGGTGGAGCGGCTGGACATCGCCCCGCGCAAGCTGTGGATCGCGCTGGGCGACTCGACGCATGGCAGCGTGACGGTTGACGCGGGCGCTGCGGATGCGCTCGTGCGCCGCGGGTCGTCGCTGCTGCCGGTGGGCATCACGCAGGTCGAGGGGGCATTCTCGGCGGGCGACACGCTCGACGTCCGCGACGAGCGCGGGCTCACCATCGCGCGCGGCCTCGCCCAGGCGGGCTCCGACGAGCTCAAGCTCGCGGCCGGTCGGCACCAGGACGAGATCGCGTCAAACCGCCTGCTGGCGGCACTTGCCGGCAAGCCGGCCATCCATCGCGACGAGATGATCGTCTTCGCGTGATGGCAAAGGAGGCGGCCGGCGCGTCCGGACGTCTGACATGAAAGCGCGGCGCCGCCCTCGACGTCTTTGGGATGTCGAGGGCGGCGCCGCGGCGTATTGGGGGAGGCTGCGGGCGGTCCTATCTCGTGCGGCCGTGCAGATGCCCCGCGTCGCGCGCCTCCTCGTACAGGTGGCGGAACACGCGGTCGCCGTGCAGGCCGTCGTGTTCGAACTCGTTGGTGACCCAAGGGTGCGCGTTGCCGACGCGCGACAGCGTGTCGAGCTGCAGACCGGAGTCCACGTACATGTCGTCGAAATAGACCGCGGCGTGCAACGGCACCTCGTTTTGGGCCAGACGCACCGGGTTGTACACGGGATCGAACTCGATGTCCTCC
Organism: Collinsella ihumii; assembly: GCF_030385545.1. Taxonomy (NCBI): domain Bacteria; kingdom Bacillati; phylum Actinomycetota; class Coriobacteriia; order Coriobacteriales; family Coriobacteriaceae; genus Collinsella; species Collinsella ihumii. Next base: position 397,549 of record NZ_JAUEIQ010000001.1, read on the forward strand.
ATGAGCAGGCCGACGGCGTCGGCGAAGGGCCTGAGCTCGGGCATGTCCTCGAACATCCAGGGGAAGCACGCCTCGCCGGTGAACATCAGCGGCCGGGCGTCCGCATCGAATTCCGCGCGCTTGCCCTTCTCGACGGCCGCGGCCCACCGGATGGGGGCGCAGGTCCCGTCCGCGTAGATGAGCTCCTGCAGGGTCCAGTACAGCGGGTTGGTGCGCGTGGTCGTGCGGTCGAGCACGCCCATGAGGAAGCCGTCGGAGAGCGCGGGCTCGCTGCCGACCGTGCCGTCGCCCTGCTCGAAGGCGGTGTCGAACAGCCAGTGCATGCGCTCGAAGCTCGGCTTCATGCCGAAGTCGCTGCCCAAAAGCTGCAGCCGCTCGACCGTGAGCGGGCTGCCGTCGGGCAGCGCCACATCGCATGCGGCAACGATGTCGGCAACGGCGGCGACGCGCTCGACATCGCCCGGGTAGCGCTCGTAATACTGGCGGGTCTTGGCCGCCATGCGCGGGAACGTGTGCTCGTAGACCTCGGCGGCGCTGGCGGGAACATGCGGGATGCCGCCGCAGGTGAACGACGCCGCGATGCCGGTGGGGTAGCTCGACAGGTACGCGAGCGTGATGAACCCGCCGTAGCTCTGGCCGAGCGTGGTCCAAGGTTTGCCGCCGAATTGCGTGAGGCGCAGGTACTCGAAGTCGCGCACGATGGACGGCGCGAGGAACCGCTTGAGGTAATCCGCCTGGGTGCGCGCCGGGTCGGCTCCGGATGCCTGGGCGCGCCGCGCCAGCTCCGCCATGGTCTGCCCGCTCACCCGGGAGCTGCGGCCCGTGCCGCGTTGGTCGGGAAGGACGACGCGGTAGTGCTTGACCGCCTCCGCGATCCATCCGTCGCTGGTCGGGGAGAGCGGGCGAGGGCAGGCGCCGCCCGGTCCGCCCTGGAAAAAGACGAGCAGGGGCAGGTCGTCGTTCACATGCTCCGGCGCGCACACGACGCGGTAGAACAGCTTGATGGATTCGGGGGCGCCGGGGATCTCCGCCGGAAACGCGCCGACGCGCATGGTCATGCCCATGGCGAGCAGGGCGGGTTCCAGCCCGCGCCAATCGAGCGGGACGTCGATGCTGTGGTCCTCGACATACAGGCCGGGGACGTAGTAGCTTGCAAGCTGGGCCATGCGGACTCCTTTTGTACGGACCGTTAACCGCGCGGGATGCGGCCGGCGAGAGGTTCTGACAGGGTAAACTGTACGGTATCGAGATCCATTGTAGGGCGATAAGCGCCGAACACACGCGATCGGAGGTGCCCTATGGCACAAGATATCAGGGAGTACGTCGAGCAGCTTGCGCGCGCCGCCAAGGAGGCCTCGCGCTCGCTCGGCTTTGCCGACAACGAGAGCCGTCAGGCCGCGGTGCGCGCCATGGCCGCCGAGCTGCGCAGCAGGGCGGATGAGATCTTGGCGGCGAACGCCCGGGACATGGAGGCGGCGAAAGCGGCGGGGACGAACGCCGGCCTGCTCGATCGCCTGCTGCTCACGCCCGAGCGCATCGAGGGCATGGCATCGGGGCTCGAGAAGCTCGCGGAGCTGCCCGACCCGGTGGGACGCGTGCTTGAGCATCGCACCATCGACCAGGGGCTCGACCTGAAAAAGGTCAGCGTGCCGCTGGGGCTTGTCGCCATGGTGTACGAGGCGCGCCCCAACGTCACGGCGGATGCGGCGGGCATCTGCATCCGCACCGGAAACGCCTGCATCCTGCGCGGCGGCTCGCTCGCGCAGCATTCGTGCGCAGCCATCGCGCACGCGCTCGCCGACGCCGTCGAGGCGTGCGGCTTCGCGCGCGAGGCCGTGACGATCATCGAGACGACCGACCGCGAGGCGACCGGTGCGCTTATGAGCCTGCGCGGCATCGTCGACGTGCTCATCCCCCGCGGAGGGGCAGGGCTCATCCAGCGCTGCGTGCGCGAGTCGCTCGTCCCGGTCATCGAGACGGGCACGGGCAACTGCCATATCTACGTGCACGAGAGCGCCGATTTCGCCAAGGCGCGCCCCATCGTCATGAATGCCAAGACGCAGCGCGTGGGCGTGTGCAACGCGTGCGAGTCCCTGCTGGTGGACGAGTCGATCGCGCGCGCGTTTTTGCCCGGCATGCTGGGCGAGCTGGCGAATGCCGGCGTGCTCATCCACGGCGACGAGACGGCGTGCGCGGTCTGCCGCGACCTCGGGCTCGTCGAGGGGGAGGGCTTCGTGCCGGCGACCGAGGACGACTGGGGCCGCGAGTACCTGGCGCTTGAGATCTCGGTCACGTGCGTCAGCGGGCTTTCGGAGGCGATCGCCCATATCAACCGCTACGGCACCATGCACTCCGAGGCCATCGTCGCCGAGGACGAGGCCGCCTGCGAGCGCTTCCTGCGCGAGGTCGACGCGAGCTCGGTCTACGCCAACGCGAGCACGCGCTTCACCGACGGCGGGGAGTTCGGCCTGGGCGCCGAGATCGGCATCTCCACGCAGAAGCTGCACGCGCGCGGACCGTTTGCCGCCGAGGCGCTCACCACCTACAAGTACCTGGTCCGCGGCTGCGGCCAAGTTCGTCCTTAGTTATGCGGCCGAATCTGCCGAAAGGGTCCTTCGGCCAGCATCTGTCCCAGAAGAGGCCGTCTGGTCTAGCATCGGTGCATATCGTTGAGATGCGCGCAGGGCTATGATGAGGCTGCCGATGTTTTGCACAACTATGAGGAGGCATCACCCATGTACGACGTGACCGCGTTGGGCGAGGTTCTGATCGATTTCACCGAGGCGGGGACATCCGAGAACGGCATGTCGCTGTTCGAGCGCAACCCGGGCGGGGCGCCCGCGAACGTCCTCGTGGCGCTCGAGCACCTGGGGCACGACACCGCGTTTATCGGCAAGGTGGGCACCGATATGCACGGCGTCTTCCTGCGCGAGGTGCTCGAAGGCGAGCGCATCGACTGCACGGGTCTCATCAGTGACCCGGACTGCTTCACGACGCTCGCGTTCGTCGGGCTGTCTCCGGCCGGCGAGCGCACGTTCTCCTTTGCGCGCAAGCCGGGTGCCGATACGCAGCTTGCCCCCGAGGAGCTTGCGCGCGAGGTCATCGCATCCAGCAAGGTGTTCCATGTGGGCTCGCTGTCGCTGACCGACGAGCCGGTGCGCTCGGCGACGCACGCCGCGATCAAGCTCGCGCGCGAGGCGGGGTGCACCCTGTCCTACGACCCCAACTACCGCGCGAACCTGTGGCCGTCCGCCGAGGTCGCAACGGAGCATATGCGCAGCATCGTCGCCGACATGGACCTCATGAAGATCTCTGACGAGGAGTGCGCCCTCATGACGGGCATCTCCGACCCGGTTCAGGCCTCCGCCCTGCTGTTGGAGAGCGGGCCCAAGGTCGTGGCGGTCACGCTCGGCGGCTCCGGCGCGCTCGTGCGCACCGCAGACGGCGTGCGGGAGGTGCCCGGGTTCCCGGCGAAGGTCGTGGACACCACCGGCGCCGGCGACTCCTTCTGGGGCGGATTCCTCGCGGCGTTCGTGGAGAACGGTCGCGCGGCGGGCGATGTGACGGTCGAGGAGGCGGCGCGGTTCGCCCGCATGGGCAACGCCGTGGCCTCGCTGTGCGTGCGCAGCCGTGGCGGCATCCCGGCCATGCCGTCGCGCTCCGATGTGGAGGCCCTGCTCACCGCGTAGCCTGCACGGGAGGACCGCTTCGCTTGCGCGGGAGGACCGCCGAAATCGACCCTCAAAGGCGATGCCCGGTTCCCAGAAGGGGCCGGGCATCGCCTTTCCGTTTCCTGCCTGCCGGAGGCGGGCTTTGAGCTTGCCGGCTAGCTGGCGAGGTTTTCGGCCTGCGCCCCAAACGTGTCGCGATCGGGCGCGAACGACTGCATGGCCTCGATAGTGCGCGCGAACAGGTCGTCGAGCTCCCAGCCGAGCATCTCGGCGCCCTTGCGGATGACATCGCGGTTGACGCCGGCGGCGAAGCGCTTGTCCTTGAATTTCTTCTTGAGCGACTTCACGTTGAAGTCCATGATGCTTTTGGACGGACGCATGACGACCGCCGCGCCGATCAGACCGGTCAGCTCCTCGCAGGCGAACAGGATCTTCTCCATCGTGGACTCGGGGCGGGGCAGGTCGGGATTGAAATCGCTGACGTGCGTCTGGATCGCGTGCACGAGCTCGGGCGTGCCGCCGGCCTGCTCGATGAGGGGCGCGGCGTAGAGGGTGTGCTTCTCGGGCTCGTCGTCGTGCTCCTCCCAGTCGAGGTCGTGCAGAAGCCCCACGATGCCCCAGAACTCCTCGTTGTCGGGGTCGAATTCGCGGGCGAAGTAGCGCATGACCCCCTCGACGGTCTCGCCGTGCTCGATATGGAACGGATCGTGATTGTGGGTGCACAACAGGTCATACGCCTGTTCACGGGTCATGCCGGCATGAAGCGCGTCTGCCATGGTTCCTCCCTTTTTTGGTGCTCCGCGCCTGCGTGACGCGCGGTGTTTAGGGTGTGCATAGGTGGTATGCGGCAGAGTATACTGCGCATGCGGCGCGGTGGCGCCGTGCATGCGGGCGCGCCTCGATGAATTAACGGAGCGCCTCGCGCATGCCGTCGTTGCCGAGGACCCGATGAAAGGGTGCTTGCGCGCAGGACGCCGTTCTGCGGGCGCGGACGGAAGATCGACAGTACGCCATAGTCACGTCGCCCTGTTGACGGTACGCCATAGGCACGTTTTCGGACGAAAAACGTGCTCATAGCGTACCGTCAACGGGACAGCGTGACTATGGCGTACCGTCGATGCAGGCGATGCTGCGGGGCGCGGCGGAGGAGGACACGTTCCGGGGTGCGCCGAGCCAATGCCCTCGCGCGCCGCCCGCCATGGGACCGACCGCCGCGAAGGCAACCGACCAGTATTCTCTAGTTCTCCGAGATCTCTCCTGCCGCGACCGCCGCCGCATGCAGACGCGACTCGGCATCCTCCTCGCTCACATCGAGCGCGACGGCGAATTCCTCGATGGAGCGGCGCCTCGCCTCCTTGAGCACGCGCATGTAGTAGCTGCTGGGCTTCTTTGCGTTCTTCTCGGCATCGCGGATGCGGCGGCGCATGGTCTTGGCCACGCGAAGCGTCTCGGGGGCGCCGAGTTTGAGCTGGTGCTTGAAATACGTCTCCTCGAGGGAGCTGTTGCGCTCGGTGAACGGGTCGCACTCGAGGGCGTCGTAGTCGGCGATGAGCGCCTCGGCCTCCTCCCTGGGGATGCACGGGTGCAGGCGGTCGAGTTGGGACATCGGGTACATCAAGCGGGTCTTGGCGTGGCCGGACTTGGCTTCAAGGACGATCATGGGCGACGGCGCGTCTTCATATCCCATCACGGTGCAGACGCCCTGCCCGGGGTGAATAATGTGCTCTCCTATACTGAACATGCTTCCTCCAACTATCAGGCTGTAACGTCATCTCAGAATACCACGTCTACCTGCTGTTTTGTTCCGCGAAGACATAAAAATTCTAAATATTAGCACATAGAGCGTCGAGATGTGTGCAAGTTACGGGAATATCGGCGAGCGATACCGACAAACCGGCCAGAAATGATGCACCCCGTTGACCGCCCCTTCTGAGACGGCTGCGGCCGCATCCGCCGCGCGTCGTGGATTGGCTGGATTTTCCCTGAACAAAAGGGGAGTGTGATAGAGTGGGACCGTTTTATGCTCTGCAGTAAAAGGAGGATTCATGCCCGAGAAGATCGAAGAGCTGGTGCGCGCCGCGCTTGCGCAAGCGGTGGCGGCAGGCGATGTCCCTGCATTCGAGTTGGATGACTGCGGCATCGAGCGACCGGCGGATACGTCTCATGGCGAGTGGACCTCCACTATGGCCCTGCGGTCGGCGAAACTCGCCCACTGCGCGCCGCGCAAGATCGCCGATGCGGTCGCCGCCCATATGCCGGCCGACCCGGTGATCGATAAGGTCGAGGTCGCGGGCCCCGGCTTCATCAATTTCTACCTCTCCTTCGCCGCGAAGAACGCCGTGTTGGGCCAGGCGCGCGCCCAGGGCATGGACTTCGCGCGCTCCAACGTGGGCGGCGGCATGAAGACCCAGGTCGAGTTCGTTTCCGCGAATCCCGTGGGCCCCATGCACGTGGGCCATGGCCGCTGGGCCGCGCTGGGCGACTCGCTGTGCCGCGTCATGGAGCATGCCGGGTACGACATCCAGCGCGAGTTCTACATCAACGACCACGGCAGCCAGATGGACGTGTTCGGCCGCTCGCTGTCCGTGCGCTATCTGCAGCTGGTCGAGATCATGCGCGAGCGCGGGATCTCGCTCGATGAGGCCCATGAGCTGCTCGAGGCCGACCGCGTGGCCTATGTCGACGACGAGGACGGCACCGCCGCGGACACCCATCCGTACATGGACGCCTTCAACGAGTCGCTCGGCGGCAACGCCTACGGCGGCGGCTACATCATCGACGAGGCCGCGCATATCGTCGAGACCGACGGCGACCGCTGGGCCGAGGTGCCCGAGGACGAGCGCGTGCTCACGTTCCGCGAGCAGGGCTACCAGCGCATGCTCGACGACATCCGCACCACCTGCGCCGACGCGCGCTGCACGTTCGACGTGTGGTTCTCCGAGCGCACCCTGTACGAGAAGGGCGAGGACGGCACCTCCGCGGTCGACCGCGCGTTCAAGAAGCTCGACGAGATGGGCTATCTGTACCGCAAGGACGACGCGCTGTGGTTCCGCTCCACCGACCTGGGCGACGACAAGGACCGCGTGCTCGTGAAGGCCAACGGCGAGTACACCTATTTCGCCTCCGACGTGGCGTACCACTGGAACAAGTTCGAGCGCGTCGACCACGTGATCGATATCTGGGGCGCCGACCACCACGGATACATCAACCGCGTGCGCTGCGTGTGCGACGCCCTGGGTTTCCCGGGCCGCTTCGAGGTCCTGCTCGGCCAGCTCGTGAACCTGCTGCGCTCCGGCAAGCCGGTGCGCATGTCCAAGCGCCGCGGCACCATGATCACGTTCCGCGAGCTGCTCGATGAGGTCGGCGCCGACGCCGCCCGCTACACGCTCATCTCCCGCTCCAGCAACCAGATGATCGATTTCGACATCGATGCGGTGAAGGAGAAGAGCCAGGACAACCCGGTCTACTACGTCCAGTACGCCCACGCCCGCGTCTGCTCGATCCTGCGCCGCGCGGCCGAGGTGTCGGTCGAGGAGGCCGAAGAGCTCGGCATGGAGGCCGTGGCCGCCCGCGCCATCGGCGACGACGTCCGCTACGAGCTGCTGACCGATCCGACCGAGCTCGCGCTCTCCCGCAAGATCTCCGAGCTCACGGACCTGATCGCCGGCTGCGCCCGCGATCGCGCCCCGTTCCGCCTGACGCATTTCGCCGAGGAGCTGGCGGGTGATTTCCACAGCTTCTACGGTGCGTGCCAGGTCCTCCCCAGCGAGGGGCACCCGGTCGATCCCGAGCTGTCCCGCGCCCGCCTGGCCGCGTGCGACGCCGTTCGCTCCGTGCTCGCGCTCGTGCTGTCGCTCGTGGGCGTTTCCGCCCCGCAGGCGATGTAACGCGTTTTTTCCTGGAGAGGGCCCCGCTGGTCGGGGCCCTCTTTTCTGTTGGCGGGTGTCCGCGCCCGCCCCGTCTCCGCTGCGACCTGCCGTCTTCGCCTGTATCCGACGCGCATTCGGGCCCGCGCGGCGAAAAAAGCTCGCAATCGGTGCATGCTCGGATGCCCATTTGTCCGGTTGTATCAGCGCACTCGGCGAATTGTGATATAGTGGCCTTGCTTTATATGGCATATCCTGTTTTTAATCCCATTACTGCTGCTTGGGAGCAGAGGTAGGCAGCGCGTTTTGCATGTTGTTCGCAAAATGTTCGTTTATGTTTTCTAGTTCCAACCTAGGGTTCGTGCCGCACATGCGCGGCAGCAAATAAAGGAGGTATTGGAATGAAGTTCTTCATTGACACCGCTGATCTTGACGAGATCGCCGAGGCGAAAAGCTGGGGTTGCCTTGCCGGCGTGACCACCAACCCGTCGCTGTACGCGCGCACCGGTGGCAAGCTGGCGGACTTCGAGCCCCACATGCTCAAGATCGCGGAGCTGTGCGAGGGGCTTCCCGTTTCCGCTGAGTCCACGGCGACCACGGCCGAGGGCATGATCGAGGAGGGCCGTCGCCTTGCGGGCCTCGCCCCCAATATCGTCGTCAAGCTGCCGGTGTGCGAGGCCGGTCTCGCCGCGTGCCGCGCGCTTGCCGACGAGGGCGTGCGCATCAACATGACGCTCGTCTTCTCCGCTCCCCAGGCCCTGCTCGCCGCCAACGCCGGCGCCCGCTACATCTCCCCGTTCGTCGGCCGTTTCGACGATATCGCCGAGGACGGAATCTCCCAGCTCGCCGACGTCGTGGCGTGCATCAAGAACTACGACTGGACCGGCAAGAACGTTGACGATCAGGTTGAGATCATCACCGCGTCGGTGCGCACCCCCAACCACGTGACGCAGGCCGCCCTGCTCGGTGCCGACATCGCGACGGTCCCGTTCGCGGCGCTCAAGAAGTGTGTCAAGCATCCTCTGACCGATCAGGGTCTCGCTTCCTTCGAGGCCGACTGGAAGAAAGTAGTTGAGCAGGCATAGTGGCAGACGAGCAGAACGATACACTGTCGATTGAGTTTTCCGCTTCGTCGGATGCCGGGGCGGCTTCCGCTCCGGCTCCGGCGGAGCCCGCGCGCGACCAGGCGAGTGCGCCGGTCGAGTCCGCGCCGGCTGCGGGGGCGAGCGCTCCCGAGCCGGGGGCTTCCGATCAGGAGGCGCCCAAGCCGAAGCGCCGCGGCCGCAAGCCCAAGGCGGCGGCGGACGATGCGTCGGCCGCCGAGGAGGCTCCCAAGCCCCGTCGCGGCCGCCCGCGCAAGAAGGTCGAGCAGCCGGAGGAGGCTGCGGCCGAGGTGAGCCCGGAGGTCGCCCAGGCGCGAGCGCTCGCCCAGGTGTCGCAGGCGCAGGTGGTCCGCCGTCAGCGCCAGGAGGAGGATGCCGCGGCCGAGATCCTCGCACCGGACGGCGATTCTGCATCCGAGCCCGCGCCCAAGCCGCGCCGGGGCCGTCCGCGCAAGAAGGCGGCAGCCGAGCCGGCATCCGAGGCGGCGGTGCCCGAGGGCCTGACGCCCGAGATGCTCGCGTCCATTCCCACCGTCGATCCCGCCCTGCGCCCGCACCGTCGCGGCCGCAAGCCCAAGGCCTACATCGAGGCCGAGCGCGCCGCGGCAGCCGCCGCCGCAGCGCTTCTGGCCCAGAGCCAGGCGGCTGCGGCAGGGGAGGCCGCATCCGATGCGCCCGTATCCGAGGCGCGTGCAGAAAAGCTCCAGACCGAGGCCTCGCCGTCCGATGCTCCCGAAACGACGGAGCAGCAGGATGCCCGTCCGGGTCGCGGCCGTCGTTCCAAGGCCGCCAAGCAGCAGGCGGACGAAAAGGCCGAGCCGAAGGACAAGGGTTCCGACAAGGCTTCTGAGCAGGCGGGGGACGCCCAGGAAGCCTCCCAGCAAGCGGAAGGTGCCCGCGATCGCCGCCATGCGTCCCGCCACGGCGAGCACGCCGACCGCCAAAACCGCAACGACCGTCGGAGCAATCGCGCGGAGCGCAACAACCGCAACAACAAGCGCAACGGGCGCTTCAACAACGCCCCGGTCGAGCCGAGTCTCTCGCGCGACGACCTGTCCGCCATGAAGGTGGGCGAGCTGCGCGATAAGGCGCGCGAGCTCGATATCGACACCGCGGGCAAGAAGAAGGCCGAGCTGGTCGAAGAGGTCTACCTCGCGGCAGCGCGCGCCGAGGGATTCCGCGACATCGAGGGCATTCTCGACATCACGAACGACGGCTTCGGCTATATCCGCGCGCACGGCTACATGCCCAGCCGCGACGACGCCTTCGTGCCCGCGAACCTCATCCGCGCCGCGCGCCTGCGCGCAGGCGACCTGGTCGCCGGAACGCTGCGCCCCTCTCGCGCGAACGACAAGTTCCCGGGGCTCGCGAAGATCCGCACGATCAACGGCGTCGATCCCGAGGAAATCCGCACGCGTCCCAAGTTCTCCGAGCTCACGCCCATCTATCCGAACGAGCGGCTCAAGATGGAGCACGGGCGCGATTCCATCACGGGGCGTGCAATCGACATCGTGAGTCCGATCGGCAAGGGCCAGCGCGGCCTGATCGTGTCGCCGCCCAAGGCCGGCAAGACCACCGTTCTCAAGCACATCTGCCAGTCCATCGCCATCAACAACCCCGAGGTGCACCTCATCTGCCTGCTGGTGGACGAGCGCCCCGAGGAAGTGACGGACATGCAGCGCTCCATCAAGGGCGACGTGGTCGCCTCGACGTTCGACATGCCCGCCGACAACCACACGCGCGTGTCCGAGCTCGTCATCGAGCGCGCCAAGCGCATCGTGGAGATGGGCGGCGACGTCGTGGTGGTGCTCGACTCCATCACGCGCCTGGCACGCGCCTACAACCTCGCCGCGCCCGCTTCGGGCCGCATCCTGTCGGGCGGCGTCGATTCCGCGGCGCTGTATCCGCCCAAGCGCTTTCTGGGCGCCGCGCGCAACATCGAGAACGGCGGCTCGCTGACCATTCTCGCGTCCGCCCTCATCGACACCGGCTCGAAGATGGACGAGGTCATCTTCGAGGAGTTCAAGGGCACCGGCAACATGGAGCTCAAGCTGGATCGCGATCTGGCCGACCGCCGCATCTTCCCGGCCATCGACCCCGTCGCCTCCGGCACGCGTAACGAGGACCTGCTGATCGACGAGAACATGCGCCCCTTCGTGTGGGGTATCCGTCGCGTGCTCGCCAACATGAACAACACCGAGCGCGCCGCCGCGTCGTTCATCAAGGGTCTCAAGGGCACGAATTCCAACGAGGAGTTCCTGATCCGCACGGCCAAGAAGGCCGCAGACCATCCCGAGGCGCTGTAGCATTCGATCTGACCGCCCCGTCCGGCATGCGAGACGCTAAACGCATGCCGGACGGGGCGCCTTGCGCCTATCGTTTTGGAATCGTGGTCAATTGAGCCATCGAACCGGGATGGCGCGGCGCGATGTGCCGTATTTAAAGCTGCCATAACAGTCAAAACGAACAGAGCGGAAGCGCTTGAAGTCCGCATGGGGCGCCAACGTGTCCGCAGAAGCGCCTGAGAAGACTAAAATCCTCTTCTGGACCGCCCGGATTTCCCGGTTCGATGGGTATTTTGGCCACTGTCGGCGTTGTATACCTTTGGAAGCGCCGATTATCATTCGAGGGACGGGCCGTGTCTACAGCACGCCGATCAGGCGCTCGATCGCCACGGCGGCGGGGTAGGGTGCGACGTGCGAGAGCGCGTAGAGCGCCTTCATGTCCGCAGAGGGGATGCACAGGCTCCGCCCGGCGCGCGCGGCCCGCAGCGCCTTGTGCGCCACGCGGGAGACGTTCTCGAACCCGATGCGGCACATCTTGCGCGCGGCGCGGGTATCTCCCGGGGCATCCAGGAATTCGGTGTTCATGAATTTGGGGCACACGGCGCTCACATGGATGTTGGTGCCGGAAAGCTCCACGTCCAGGGACCGGGACACGTCGAGGATGAACCGCTTGGCCGCCGAGTAGACCGAAAGCCGCGGCTGGGGGATGAAGGCGGCGACGCTCGCGACGTTGATGATGCGCGACCCCTCGCGCATGAACGGCAGGGTGCGGTAGATGAGCTCGATGGGCGCCCGTACGAGCAGCGAGAGCATGCGGTCGGTGTCCTCTCGCGGTATGGAGGCGAGGTCGCCGAACGAGCCGGCGCCGGCGTTGTTGACGAGGAGGGCGACACGCGCGGCAGGCGTTTCCGACAGCGCGGATTCCAGCAGCTCGTAGGAATCGGGATCGGTGAGGTCCAGGCAGAAGGGGCGGACGACCTTGGAGCAGGTGCGCACCAGGGCGTCGAGCCGCTCGGCACGACGCGCGACGGCCCAGATCTCATCGATATGCGGGAACTCGCCGGCATCGATCAGGCGGACGAATTCCCTGCCGAGTCCCGAGGAGGCCCCGGTCACGATGGCGATAGTCGGCATATGAGCTCCTTTGCGGCGAATCGTCGGTACGGGGGAACGCGGATCGGATTGCCGCGCGCTGTGCTGTCCCGAACGGGCGCGACCGCATAACGCGTGGATGAGGCGCCGCCCGGCACGAAAGCAATTGACCGGTGTTTCCCTAGAGACGTTGTTCCCCAAAGCCGGTCGCGCATGCCAGTCGTACCCATCTTTTCCCTAAACGGTGCGGACTGAGCGAGCGGTTGAAAAAAGGTGTGCGTTGAACAGGCATTATTTGCATTTGCAAAGGCGTTATCGCATAATAGCGCATAACGGTCGCGACGGTAAACGCAGATGAATTGAACTACTATCCGCCGCTTTGGGGCTCTCGCCTCCTAGCTGCACAAATCAACGTTTCCGGCGAACGCACGGCGATGCGATGGGCGTGCTCGTCGCATTTCCTGTCGGGTAGGGATGCATCGAAAGGATTTGGCTATGGAGAGACCCCTGCATGCGCATCGCGCGCTGACTGCCGGGCTGTCGGTAGGTGCTGGTTTGGCTGTCTCTGCCGCGATCTATGCGGCGACCATTCCCTTCGAAGAGGTTCATGCGATGGTCGAGGGGGCTGTCGTCCCCTTTGCGGTCGGCTCCGTTGCCGGTGTGGGCATCTATGCCATCGGGGCGAGCATCGCAGACGCCCGCGTCCGCGCCCGCCTTCAGCGCGAGCAGGACGCTGCGGACGCCAAGGCCGACGAGAAGGCCGGCGTCAAGGAGAAGGGGAGCCTGTTCTCCCACAGCCGCAATGCCACGCCGAAGGGCGTGCCCGTGATCGCGCGTGCGCAAAACGCCATGACCGAGGCGGAGGCGTGGGCGGATATCGATTCGCTGCTCGACGGAAGCTCGCCGGTCAGCTGCGACCCCGCTCGTTCCAAGGACATCTACGAGATCGCGCTGGAGGAGATGGCCCGCACGGCATCAGCCTCCACCGCATCGCCGTCGGCATCGGGCGCCCCGGTGCCCCCCGACATGACTGCGACCAGTGCGTTCGTGCTGTCTCAGATGCAGGCGGCCATGGCGACGCAGGCCCAAGCCGTGGTGCCTCCCGTGCCCGTCCGCGCGCCGTCGGATTTCTCTGCGGCCCCGGTCGCGCGCCAGGTTTCCGAGGTGCCTGCAGTTGAGCCTCGGCAGCAGGTCGCGAAGCTCCAGGCCGAACCTGCGGCAGCGCCCGCCCCTGCGGTCCAGCAGACCGAGATCACCAGCGTGCTGCCCGAGCTGTCTCAGGATGACTTCCTGGCTTCGGCGTCCGCTGCGGTAGAGGAGCCCGCGGTCATCGAGGTTCCCGTGGCCGACTACAGCGGCCATGAGGACATGTGGGCAGAAGCGCTCGCCATCCTGGAGGAGAAGCCGGAGCCCCTCGAGCAGAAGCCGCCGCGCGGTGCCCATTTCCGCAAGATCGAGAACACCGACCCGGTCAACCCGCTGCGCATGAGCGCGGTTGCGGAGGGTGCGAACGAGACGGTCCGCCATACGCGCATCAACGAGATCCTGGAAGAGGAGCTCGAGAAGGTTCCGTCGCAGAGCATGCGCAGCACGAGCAGGGAATACCTGCGGGTCATCCAGGGCGGCACCATGTCCATGCCGCGTCTTTCGGCAGAGGCGTAACCGGCTTGCGGCGCGCTCTGGCTTCCATCCGCTCATACGTTTCGGTGCCGTGGCTTGTCGCCATGGTGGCGATGATCGCCCTCATCTGGGGAAACTCGTTGGTACCCGGAGAGGGGAGCTCATCGATCAGCACCGCTGTCATGGAGGCGGTGCGCAGCTTTCTCGACGCCATCTCGCTGCCGAGCGCATGGGTCACGAACTTCCTCGTGCGCAAGACGGCGCATTTCACCGAGTATGCGGTCCTGGGTATCCTGACTTCGCAGGCGCTCGATCCGCGAGGGAGCCGGCTGCGTTGCCGCTGGCTGCTGATCGCGGCGCTGCTCGTGCTCGTGCCCTCGCTCGACGAGACGATCCAGCTGTCGGTGGCGGGGCGGTCCGGGATGGTGACCGACGTGATGCTCGACTGCTGTGGAGCTGCTTTTGGTGTGGCGGTTCGGTGTGCCGTGCTGCGCGCTGCGGGCTCACGACGTGCCGTATCATGACCTCATCCAGCGCGTTTGCCTTCGCGTAAACTTTTTTGGAAAAAGTGCTTGCGCAGATGCCGGTGTGCGTGCATAATAATCAAGCGCTTTGCAAGAGGAGCAGCACATGGTGGGTGTAGCTCAGTTGGCTAGAGCGACGGGTTGTGGTCCCGTAGGTCGAGGGTTCGAGTCCCTTTACCCACCCCATCCGCTCTCTTGTTAAGCAGGCATTCATGGACCGTTAGCTCAGCTGGCTAGAGCAGGGGACTCTTAATCCCAAGGTCCAGGGTTCGAATCCCTGACGGTCCACCATCAATGCCCTAGCATACATAATGGACCGTTAGCTCAGCTGGCTAGAGCAGGGGACTCTTAATCCCAAGGTCCAGGGTTCGAATCCCTGACGGTCCACCCCTTTGATTCACAGGCTCCTACAAGGAGCTTTTTTCATGTCCGGCCACCTCTCGGGGGATTCGAACCGGGAGGTCGCGAGACTGAGCAAACGCGCGAGCGTTTGCCAGCGAGCGTGCGAGGGGCCCGGCAGGGCCCCGAAGCTGCGGACGCCGAAGGCGGCCGCGAATCCCTGACGGTCCACCCCTTTGATTCACAGGCTCCTACAAGGAGCTTTTTTCATGTCCGGCCACCTCTCGGGGGATTCGAACCGGGAGGTCGCGAGACTGAGCAAACGCGCGAGCGTTTGCCAGCGAGCGTGCGAGGGGCCCGGCAGGTCCCCGAAGCTGCGGACGCCGAGTGGAGGCTGCGCGGCGGAAAGTTGCTGAAAAATCGACGTTGTGGATGGATTGATCTGGCGCACGCGGAAAAGCGCACCTGCCGCGAGGTCGTCACCTGCGGAAACACCGGTCCTGCAGGTGCCGTTTCGCGTGGGTCCGGATTTCAGACGTCCACAACGTCGATTTTTCAGCAAAATGTGCGCGTCGAACCTCCACGGGTGCCCTGCGGATGATCTGCAGAGACCGCTTGTCTTGCCGACAAGAGCACACGAGGAGGGGCCGATGGCACAAAGCGGACCCCGCCTCCTGTTTCGGGATGCGCCCCGTTCCGCACAGGCTGGATCACTCGGCGCGTTCCCGCCTGTTGTCGTCGGCGCGGTAGTGGGATCCGAGGCTTTCAGTGCGAGCGCGCATGGCTTCGAGCATCGCTCGTGCGAGGGAGAGCTGCGAACGCAGGCGGATGGTGCGGGCAACCGCCGGCTCATCGTGTTTCGCAGGTGCGGCAGTGAGTCCCATATCCGTGCGGATCGCGTCGATGTCGGCGAGCGCCCGGGCAAGGCCGGCGTCCGTCCGGTTGATCATGGCGTGTGTGCTCATGGTCCGCCGCATGCGGTCGGTGAGATCGCGCGCCGCCTTCTCGGTTATGCCCGCGGCCAGCATGGCGGGAGCCTGCCTGCATGACGGGGCGGGGACGCGTGCCGCCCATGCGGCCGCTGCGCGACCCGCTCGCCTCCCGAATACGAGGCCGTTGGCGCTCGAGAGGCCGCCGATGCGATCCGCCCCGTGCATGCCGCCGGTGACCTCGCCGGCGGCGAAAAGGCCGGGCACCCCGGTGAAGCCGTCCGCATCGATCCTGATGCCACCGTTCGCCGCGTGTGCGTACATGGCGATACGGAGCTCCGCATCGGGTGCGATGCCCTGCTCATGCTCAAGCCAATCGCAAAACACCTGCACGAATTCCGGCACGTCTTCTTCGGGGAAGCGGTAGCGCACGGCGAGGCCGTCCGCCCCGGCCCGGTCGATCGCAAGATCGATGGCGTAAGACGGCAGACGGCAGGTGAAGGGGCCGTAGGCGGCGCGCATCTCAAGCAGGCTCGCGTCGGGCTGCGGCTCCATGAGGGCGAAGCGGAAGCTCTTCTCGTTGAACACGATTCCCCGCTTGGGCGCCACGAGGCCCGGCATCATCTGCATGAACTCGATGTTCGTGAGCGAGCACCCGTGGGCGAGCGCGATTCCGTGCGTGGAGCTCAGCACGTCGCGCGAGGTGAGGCTGCGCTCGAACAGGCCGCCGGTGCCGCCTGCCGCGAGCACCACGGCGTGCGCGGCGATCGCGACGAAGCGCTTCGCGGTGCGGTCGAACAGCATGGCGCCGGCGACGCTCCGACGCCCGCACGCATCCGCCTCGATGAGGTCCATGAGCTCGCAGCGCTCGAGGATCCGGACGCCGAGCCCATCGAGGGCGCGGGCGAATGCGCGCTGCGTGCTCTCGCGGGTGAGGCCGCGCCACAGGCGGTTCTTATGGTCGAAGCAGGGGATGAAGGCGGCCTCGTGCGCGGACGTTTCGCTCGCTGGCCGCTTGAGCGCGACGCCGAGCTCCTCGAGCCAGGCCATCGATGGGCGGATGCCGGCGACAAGCGTCTCCACGAGAGCGCGGTCGGCGACGCCGCCTCCCACGCGGCAGATGGTCTCGACCAGGTCCTCGGCGTCCTCATCGTCTTCCGGTCCGATAAGGCCGAGCCCCCAGGTACCGGGGAAGAAGCTCGAACCCGAGAAGAGCCTGCCGGCGCATGCGATCGCCACGCGCGCTCCGGCGCGCGCGGCCTCGATGGCGGCACAGCATCCCGCGATGCCCGATCCGATGACGAGCACGTCGGTGCCGTCGGCGTGGTTGAGGTCGATGTCGTTGCGCATCGCGGCGGTCCTTCCGATCGGTTGCGATACCGGCGGACTCTATTGTGCCCGAATTGCCGCGGTCGATGCGGGTCAACCCTGCGGCCACGTCGGGAGGTCTGCGACCACGGCGTCCAGAGGGGCGGGAGCAGCGCTCACCGCAGAGGCAATCGGCCGGTGACTTCCCCGGTGCTTGGCGAAATCCAACCGGTCGCGTCAAATTCACTGCCCTTCGACGAATTCGCCGCGTCAGTTTCGCGCTAAAATGGATACGCATGTCAGTGCTCAAAAGGTGTTCCGTTTCGCCGCGGATCTTTTGGGATTGATCACGAAAGAGAGGAGAGGCATGCAGTACACAGCAGAAGTGGAGAACATGTGCCCGGTTGCCAAGGGCGCATACCACGGCCCCGCACCCATTCCCGAGGAGGGTCAGTGGATTCAGGCCAAGGAGATTTCCGACATCTCCGGCCTTACGCACGGTGTTGGTTGGTGCGCTCCCCAGCAGGGCGCTTCCAAGCTGACGCTTAACGTCAAGAACGGCATCATCGAGGAGTGCCTCGTCGAGACCCTCGGTTGCTCCGGCATGACCCACTCCGCGGCTATGGCTTCCGAGATCCTTCCCGGCAAGACCATCCTCGAGGCCCTGAACACCGACCTCGTGTGCGACGCCATCAACGTCGCCATGCGTGAGATCTTCCTGCAGATCGTGTACGGTCGCAGCCAGACCGCGTTCTCCGAGGGCGGCCTGCCCGTCGGCGCTTCCCTTGACGACCTCGGCAAGGGCCTGCGCTCCCAGGTCGGCACCATGTTCGGCACCAAGGCCAAGGGCGCTCGTTATCTCGAGCTCTCCCAGGGCTACGTCACCCGCATGGCTCTGAACGACAAGAACGAGATCATCGCGTTCGAGTTCCTGAACCTCGGCAAGTTCACCGATGCCCTCAAGAAGGGCGCCACCCCCGAGGACGCCATCGCTGGCGCCATGGGTCACTATGGTCAGTGGGAGGCCGCTGCCAAGTACATCGATCCTCGTACCGACGAGGAGACCCACACCGTCGAGTCCGTGTTCCCGGTCCACGAGTAGAAAGGGAGGGAAAGAATAATGGCTGTTAGCTTCGAAGGTTACGAGCGCCGCATCGACAAGATCAATGCCTGCCTCGCCGAGAACGGCATCTCCTCCCTCGAGGAGGCTCTGCAGATCTGCCAGGACAAGGGTATCGATCCTCGCGAGATCGTCGCAGACGTCCAGTCCATCGCGTTCGAGAACGCCAAGTGGGCCTACACCCTCGGCTGCGCTCTCGCCATCAAGAAGGGCGCCAAGAGCGCTTCTGAGGCCGCCGCTATCATCGGCGAGGGCCTGCAGGCCTTCTGCGTGCCCGGCTCCGTCGCCGAGGACCGCAAGGTCGGTCTGGGGCACGGCAACCTGGGCGCCATGCTGCTCGGCGACGACACCGAGTGCTTCGCGTTCCTGGCCGGCCACGAGTCCTTTGCTGCCGCTGAGGGCGCCATCGGCATCGCTATGAACGCCAACAAGGCCCGCAAGAAGCCGCTGCGCGTTATCCTGAACGGCCTCGGCAAGGATGCCGCCCAGATCATCGCCCGCATCAACGGCTTCACCTATGTGAAGACCCAGTTCGACTACTTCACCGGCGAGCTCAAGGTCGTCGAGACCATCCCGTATTCCGATGGTCCTCGCTCCGAGGTCAACTGCTACGGTGCCGAC
This sequence comes from Collinsella ihumii, assembly GCF_030385545.1. Lineage (NCBI taxonomy): Bacteria > Bacillati > Actinomycetota > Coriobacteriia > Coriobacteriales > Coriobacteriaceae > Collinsella > Collinsella ihumii. The sequence continues at coordinate 416,027 of NZ_JAUEIQ010000001.1, forward strand.
GATGTCCGCGAGGGCGTTGCCATCATGTGGCACGAGAACGTCGACATCTCGATCACCGGTAACTCCACCAACCCCACGCGCTTCCAGCATCCCGTTGCGGGCACCTACAAGAAGGAGCGCCTGGCCGACGGTAAGAAGTATTTCTCCGTGGCCTCCGGTGGCGGCACCGGTCGTACCCTGCATCCGGACAACATGGCTGCCGGCCCTGCCTCTTACGGCATGACCGACACCATGGGTCGTATGCACTCCGACGCCCAGTTCGCCGGCTCCTCCTCGGTGCCTGCGCACGTCGACATGATGGGTCTCATCGGCATGGGCAACAACCCCATGGTCGGTGCCACCGTCGCCTGCGCCGTCGCTGTGAACGCCGCTCTCAACGAGTAGGCTTCTCCGACATATCGAATTGTCGCGCTAGCACCGCCCGGGCATTCGCCCGGGCGGTGTTTTTTATCGTTGCATGGCAGGTCGGAAGATCGCGCTATGGTCAAAAACTGCATTCCCATTGCGATCCGATGCACGTGAAGCCATCTGTGGTCAATCGGTGTGCTCCCATTGCAATCGCATGGAGCTGCTTTTGAAGGGCGCAAAATTAAATATTGTAATATGCGGTTGATTTCTGCCTGCCTTGCCGTGGCGGCGTATTTCGAGAGGTCAACATGCAAGGAAAACAATATTGCATATTAATATGAGCCGGATCTGTTCCAGGAATTGCAATGGGAACGCACCGATTGACCACGAACAGCTTCATGTCTGTAAGCTTGCAATGGGAGTGATGGTTTTGACCATGGCAAAGCTCTCTGGAGGGGTCCCGACAGTCGTGTATTGAGCTGTCGTCGTGCTGGAAGCGCTGTCATCACGTTCCGCCAGCGCAAGGGCTCAGCCCTGCTGTGGCGAGGGCGGCGGGCCTGATGCCGTTTGTCCAACTATGTTCCTCGTACCATTGGCGCGTTCTGCCCGGAGACTAGCATTACAGTATCGTGAACGATACGAATCAGGGAGGTTTACCATGAAGGTGACCAAGGGCGGTACCGTATCCAAGCTTCTCGCCGGGGTCGAGATTCCCGAGATGTTCCATGCGCGTCAGACGTTCCCGCGTCAGTCCATCGCGCCGGAGGACATTCCCGGTATCGTCGAGGAGCAGATTGCCCAGCCGCAGTTCTCCGAGAAGATCAAGCCGGGCATGAACATCGCCATTACCGCTGGTAGCCGTGGTATTCGCAACGTTGACATCATCACCAAGGCCGTCGTGGACGCGGTTAAGCGTCGCGGCGCCAACCCGTTTATTGTGCCCGCTATGGGTAGCCACGGCGGTGCCACTGCCGAGGGCCAGAAGGAGATGCTCGCCGGCTTCGGCATCACCGAGGAGGCCATGGGCTGCCCCATCAAGAGCTCCATGGAGGTCGTCGAGCTCGGGTATTCCAGCCTCGGCAAGCGCGTGGTGCTCGACAAGAACGCCTACGAGTCTGACGGCATCATCGTCTCCTGCCGCCTGAAGCCCCACAACGCGTTCCGCGGCACCCATGAGTCCGGTCCCTGCAAGATGATGACCGTCGGTCTCGGCAAGCAGGTGGGCGCCCAGACTGTCCATTCCGACGGCATGGGCAAGATCGGCCAGAACATCCCAACCATGGCGGCCGTGGTGCTCGAGAAGGCGCCTATCCTGTTCGCCATTCCGTGCATCGAGAACGCCTACGACGAGACGGCCATGATCGAGGCGATTCTGCCCGAGAACATCCTCGAGCGCGAGGCGGAGCTGCTCGAGGTCGCCAAGGCCAACATGCCGTCGCTTATCGTGGGCGAGGGCGACGTGCTCGTGGTCGACGAGATCGGCAAGAACTATTCCGGCACGGGCGTCGACCCCAACATCACTGGCACGTTCTCGACCGACTTCGCGCACGGCGGCATCCAGGTCCAGCGTACGGCGTTTCTGAACCTTTCCGAGATCAGCCACGGCAACGCGCTGGGTGTCGGCCTGGCGAGCGCCATCACCTCCAAGATCTTCGACGTGATGGACATCGAGGCCATGTATCCCAACTGCCTGACTTCGACGGTGCTCAAGAGCGCGTGCATTCCGTGCGTGGTCGCCACCGACAAGGAGGCCATCCAGCTGTGCATCCGCACCTGCAACGGCATCGAGGGCAAGCCGGTCCGCATGGTGCGTATCGCCAACAGCCTGCACATCGGACAGATCATGCTGTCCGCCGCCTACTACGAGGACGTCAAGGCGGGCAAGTATCCCGGCGTGGAGGCGCTCGACGAGCCCGCGCCGCTCGAGTTCGACGCCGACGACAACGTCGTGACGCCGGTGGTCATGTAGCAAAACGTGCTGCAGCTTGCATGCGGGGCCGTCTTCGGACGGCCCTTTTTCATGGGCGGGGACATCCCGGAGGGGACCGCTTATCGCGGAGTGCGCCCGTGGGTAGAATGAAGTTATCCGAGCCAGGGAGGAGCCATGAAGCGCATCCGCATCATCGCCGCCGTCGTGACCGTCGCATCGCTTGGCTACATCGTGCTGTACTGGATGGTGCTCGCTGACTGGGCCGCCATGCATTACCGGACATTTCCGGCGGCGCTGCATTCACTGGTTGCATGGCCTGCGTTTTGCTATTCGTCGGCGCTGCTCGTGGGATCGCTGTTCAACAACGTGGGGGAGAGCAAGCGCGTCGTTCGTCTCGTGAAGGTGGTCAACATCGCGGCACTTGCATTGCATGTTCTCATGTGGGCAACGGTGCTGCTGCTTCCCTCGTCGACGATAAGCGGGCTGTTTCTAGCGCCCATGCTCTATATGGGCGACTTCACGATCCCCTGGGTCGCCACGTTGCTCGGTGCCGTCATGGGGTTCGTGCTCTAGTGCGCGTTCATCGGTTGCCGCCAGGTTGCCACAGATGGAGAGGGGATGCAGAGAGCCCATCTGCCGCGGTTGATACTGACGCGGGGTCTCTGTGCATTCACCTTGCAGAAAAGTGGCTAGAAATTTCTGATTTGCTGTCAGCCGGAAACCGCGAGGCCGTTCGAGTCGGCCGGCCTAGCCTTCCTGGCTGTCTGAAATGCTGGCATTCCCGCCTAAACCACCCCGAATGAGGTCTTTTTTGAGGAATAGTCGCCTTGGCGGCGCATGCAACGCCCATCCGCACGGGGTCCACGACAGCAAAATAGAAATTTCTAGCCACCTTAGTCGGAGCAGATGGAATCCAGAGGGGTTTTGCGCGGCAGAAGGTGTTTCCCGGCTCTGCCCAACCCCGTGTTATTTCCCCGACTGCCCCGGCTTGTCGGTCGGCTGTTTGCGCTTGGGTCGGTAGGTGATGCCGGCGGGCCGCTCGAGCGAACCCCGCTGGCCGCGCGCAACGCGCTCCATGTTCCGGAACCTTCTCGTCCAACGCCGGTAGATGCTCTCGTTCGAAGTGGAGCGCATGCCCATGCAGGGGGCGGCGATGAGCACCGGCAGCAGATACTCGACGCTGCGCCAGATCACAAGGCCAGCGGACAGATGCCAGCCAAACATGTCGCCGAACAGGTAAGAGAACCCGACCTCCGCGCCTCCTGCACCGCCGGGAAGCGGGATGGCGTTCACGAGGAGCTCGACCATCGATCCGGAAGCGAGGCACACGATCGGGTCGGCTTCGAGGCCGAAGGCGCGCAGCACGAAATAGGGAAGAGCGTACATGCAACCGAGCTGTAGCAGGGTGATGACCTCGGCAGCCAAAAGCGCGCGCCTGTGTGCCGCCGCGGCGCGAAAGGCGCTCGAGAAGGTGCTCACCTGCGTGTCGAGCAGATTCTTGAAGCGATCGTGCCGCTCGGTGTTCAGGATGTGCAGCGCACGGCCGATTTTAAGCAGGATGCCGCCCACCTTCTGGATGGGGCCGGGGAGCAGGCAGAGCAAAAGCACGCCGCCCACCTGCACGAACTTATAGGCGAACATGAAGATGCCGATAAAGGTCACATCAAGACCGAGGATCTTGACGTCGGAGAAGGTCTCGAGGAAGTATCCGCTGCACAGCAGGAGCATAAGCGCGGCGAAGATGCCCTCGCCCGCCTCGTAGAGTGTGAAGCGGACAAACTGCAGCGCGGAGGCGTCGGTCAGGGAAAGGCCGGCGCGCGTGAGGCGGTAGATCTGCGAAGGGATGACGCCGGCACCTCCGGGCGTGAGGCGCATGAAGAACACGCCGGACGCCTCGACGCTCATGAGGTCGCGAAAGCCGACAGGGGAGTTGTGGTCGGTCGACGCGAGCACAGCGTAGGCGAGGACGCCGAAAACGTAATAGCACAGGAAGCAGACGATGCCCGTGGCGATCCAGCCGAGGTCGACGCCCGCGAGCGCGCGGAAGAAGTCGTCGATCTGGCCGCTGAAAAACAGGTAGGCAACGTAGATGACGGCGACGATGCCGAGAAAGACGAAGGTTATCCTGACCTGTTTCATGGAGGAGCGGTCGGCATCGCGGTCACGGGCCGACGTAGCGCTGCCGACGTGCAGCTTAGGCGCGCTTCCTCGACGCGCCTCGGCGGGCTCGCCTTTCACGACGGCAGAGCGCTTGGAGTCGGTGTCGCCCGTATGCTTTTGCGCCATGCGCCCTCCCGTTGAATCGATGTCTCCAAAGCAGTGTAGCCGCAAGCCGGCCTTCGCGCCATGCGGTACAGCGAGCCTACAGAATGAATAGCGAGGCGGCTGCGGTCCACGGTGCCGTCAGCGAGGGGTCAATTGGGGACGGGTTCGTTCCAACCCATCGGCGGCAGTGTAAGCCGCCGATGGGTTGGAACGAACCCGTCCCCAATTGACCCATTGGCCCTACGTGGCAATTACTCCGCCTTGTTGTCACCGAGCATGCCGTCCAGGGTGCGCCAGGCGAGCTCGGCGCACTTCACGCGGGCGGGCATGTGGGAGATGTCGCGCAGCTGCGCGGCCTCGTCGAGGTCCTCGTAGTCCTCTTCGGTGAGCTCCTCGCCGCGGATCATGGCCAAAAACAGCCCGGAGAGGCGCTTGGCCTCCTCGACCGTCTCGCCGGTGATGAGGTCGGCCATGATGTCGGCCGATGCCTGGGAGATCGCGCAGCCGTGGCCGGCGAAGCTCGCCTCCTCGATGACGCCGTCCTCGACGCGCAGCTGCAGCGTGAGCTCATCGCCGCAGCTCGGGTTGATGCCGTCGTGCTCGTGGGTAGGGGCGTCCATCTCGTATTTGTAGTCGGGATGCGAGTTGTGCTCCATGAAGGTGGTCGAAGTGTAGAGGTTGCCCATATGGAAGACTCCTTGGCGAACGAATGCGGCGGCGCTGTTCCTGCGCCGCCGCGGTCTGGGATACTGGTGGAAGCGGCCTACTCGCCCGGATGGAAGGTGGACCAGACGGCTTTGAGGCCGGCGATGAGGCGGTCGATGTCCGACTTGTCGTTGTAGAAGGCGAAGCTGGCGCGACAGCACGCAAGGTTCTCGCAGTGCAGCCAGGCGAGCAGCGGCTGCGCGCAGTGGTGCCCGGCGCGGATGCAGACGCCGCTCATGTCGAGAATGCTCGAGACGTCGTGCGGATGGATGCCCTCGACGTTGAAGCTGATGACGCCGTGATGGTCGGCCGGATTGAGCGAGCCGATGATATGGATATACGGCAGGCTCTTGAGCTGGTCCATGGCGTAGGCGATGAGCGCCTCCTCGCGCTCGCGGACCGCGTCGTAGCCCACGGTGTTCACGAGGTAGTCGAATGCGGCGCCCGTGGCGTAGATGCCCGCAGCGTCCTGCGTGCCCGCCTCGAACTTCTCGGGCACCGGCGCCCAGACGGCGCCCTGCTCGGTGACCGATTCGATCATCTCGCCGCCGGTGAGCATGGGCGGCATCTGCTCGAGCAGCTCGTGGCGACCCCACAGCACGCCGATGCCCATGGGGCCGAACGCCTTGTGGGCGGAAAACGCGATGAAGTCCGCGCCCAGCTCGCGCACGTCGATTGGCATGTGCGGGATGGACTGCGCGGCGTCGACGACCAGGTACGCGCCGTTGTCGTGGGCCGCCTTGGCAAGGTTCTCGATCGGGTTCACCACGCCGAGGACGTTCGACACGTGCACGGCCGCGACGATCTTGGTCGCGGGGCCGATCTTCTCGGCGATCTCCTCGTCGGTGAGCACGCCTTCGGGGGTGGGGTAGAGGTAGACGAGCTTGGCGCCGGCGGCGGCGCACGCCTGCTGCCAGGGGATGAGGTTGGAGTGGTGCTCCATGATGGTGATGGCGACCTCGTCGCCGGGCTTGAGCACAAGCGGGGCGAAGGACTTGGCCACCAGGTTCAAAGACTCGCTCGCATTGCGGCTGAACACGATGTCGTTCGCCTGCGCCCGCCCGCGGTCGTCCACCGCTCCGATGAGCGCGGCGATCTGCGAACGGACCTTGGCGATGGCCTCGGTCGCCTCGACGGAGAGCGAGTACAGGCCGCGCAGCGGGTTGGCGTTCATGGTCTCGTAGAACGCGCGCTGCGCATCGAGCACGCAGGCAGGGCGCTGGGCGGTGGCGCCGCTGTCCAGAAACGCGATGTCGGGCTTGCCCGCAAGCAGCGGGAAATCCGCCTTATAGGGATTCACGTCGATATCGATCATGCGATCTCCTCCTCGAAACCATCGATGAGGGCGGAACCGAGGCGCACCACGTTCTCGCGGATGTCGTCGGTCGGCGCGGAAAGGGCGGCGTCCTCGAGCTTCGCCGCCACGAACAGGGACTCTGCCTGCTCTTGGGAAAGGCCGCGGCATCCGAGGTAGAACAGCTGCTCGGGACGCACGTGTCCGATCGTGGCGCCGTGGTTGCCCGCCACGTCGTCCTCGTCGCACAGGATGGTCGGGACGGTCTTGTTGTCCACGCCCTGGTTGGCCAGAAGCACCGTCTCGCGCTCGGAGCCCTCGGAGCCCTTGCATCCGTGGACGAGGTCGATCGTACCGCGCAGCACCTTGCGGGAGGCGCCCGTCAGCACGCCGTTGGCGTCCATGTTCGAGAAGGTCTTGCGGCCGCGATGGCGGATGATGTAGTTGAAGTCGCGCGCATCCTCGCCGGAGGCGAGATAGCGGGTGTCGATCTCCATGCGGGCCGTGTCGCCGCGCAGATCGGAGGCGAGGCCGGTGTAGGTGCGGCCGCCGCCGAGCACGATGTGGCGGACGTTCACGCGCGCGCCCTCGTCGAGCACGTAGCCGGAATCGTCGATCACGGTGAACGACGCGTCCGCGGTCACGTAGACGACGACGTTCACACGGGAGCGCGCTCCGGCGAACACGCGCAGCTCGGAGCCGATGAGGCCGGCCTTGCTGCTGCCGGACGCGTCGCCGTCGAGCGAGATGGTGACGTCGAGCGTGGAGTCGGGGGCGGCCACCACGTCGACGGAGGCGCCCGCCGCGTGGCCGGGCTCGCCGTCGACGCGGACCACGGCGCTTTCGGTCTCTCCCTTCTCGGTGGCGAGCACGACGGTGCTGCCGGCGAGGAAGTTCAGATACGAGCGCACATCGATATGGATGCCCGTCTCGAAGGAGGCGGCGACATCGCCCGCGATCTCCTCGCGCGTGGCGCGCTTCTGGTAGGCGGACAGCGCCGGCGTGTCGAGGTCGTCGAGGCTCTCCGCCTCGCGCTCGACGGCGCGCACGCAGGCGCGCGTGTCGGGGGCGTCGCCGCGCGCGGCGTCGATGCGCTCCTGCAGCTCGGCTACCGCGCCCTCGAAGCTCGCGTGGTTCTCGGTGAGGTCCTCGTCGGCCTCCACGGTGACGGCGCGGGCGCGCGCGAGGTCGGCGGGGATCTCGATCATGGCGTCGTTCATGCGCAGCCAGCCCCAGGTGGGGGCGGGCATGGCGCTGGCATGTTTGATCTTCAGGGCCTCCACTATCCGATCGCCCCTTCCATCTCGAGCTTGATCAGGTTGTTCATCTCGACGGCGTACTCAAGCGGCAGCTCCTTGGAGACCGGGTTCGCAAAGCCGTTCACGATCATGGTCCGGGCCTCCTCCTCGGAGATGCCGCGGCTCATGAGGTAGAAGATCTTGTCGTCGCCGATGCGGCCGATGGTGGCCTCATGCCCGATGTCGACGTTCTTGGCGCGGATGTCCATGGCGGGGATGGTGTCGGAGCGGCTCTCGTCGTCGAGCATGAGCGACTGGCAGGAGACCGTGGCGGCAGAGCCCTCGGCCGCGGGCGTGGCGACGATCGAGCTGCGGAAGGTCTGGATGCCGCCGCCCTTGGAGATGCCCTTGGTCTCGACGGTCGCCGTGGTCTCGGGGGCGCCGAGCACGACCTTGCAGCCGGTGTCGAGGTTCTGGCCGGCGCCGGCGAACGTGATGCCGGTGAAGCTCGACTTGGACTTGCGGCCCGCCAGCACGCTCATGGGGTAGAGGTAGCCCACGTGGCTGCCGAAGGAGCCCGAGATCCACTCGATCTCGCCCTCCTCGTCGCAGCGGGCGCGTTTGGTGTTCAGGTTGTACATGTTCTTGGACCAGTTCTCGATCGTGGAGTAGCGCAGGTGCGCGCGCTTGCCCACGAACAGCTCGACGGCGCCGGCGTGGAGGTTGGCCACGTTGTACTTGGGCGCCGAGCAGCCCTCGATGAAGTGCAGGTCCGCATCGTCCTCGACGATGATGAGCGTGTGCTCGAACTGGCCCGCGCCGGCGGCGTTCAGGCGGAAGTAGCTCTGCAGCGGGAAGTCGAGCTTGACGCCCTTCGGCACGTAGACGAACGAGCCTCCCGACCACACCGCGCCGTGCAGCGCCGCGAACTTGTGGTCGGTGGGCGGGATGAGCGTCATGAACTTGTCCCGGATGATCTCCTCCCAGCGGGGCTCGTGCAGCGCCTCCTCGATGCCGGAGTAGACGATGCCCATCTTGGAGGCCGTGTCCTGCATGTTGTGGTACACGAGCTCCGAGTCGTACTGGGCGCCGACACCGGCGAGATAGCTGCGCTCCGCCTCGGGGATGCCCAGGCGCTCGAACGTGTTCTTGATGTCGTCGGGCACGGACTCCCAGTCGGCCTTCTGGTCGGTGTTGGGCTTCACGTAGGTGACGATATGGTCCATGTCGAGGCCCGCGATGGAGGGCCCCCACGTCGGGTTCGGCATGGAGTTGTAGATCTCAAGGGACTTCAGGCGGAAGTCGAGCATCCAGTCCGGCTCGTCCTTGCGCTGGGAGATCTCGGTCACGATCTCGGGCGTCAGGCCCGCGTCGAGGCGCTCGAAGCCCTCCTCGGAGTCCTTGAAATCGTAGAGGCTGCGGTCGATGTCCGCGACCTCGGTACGCTTCTTTGCCATGAGCCGGCCTCCTTAGCGCGCGTCGGCTGCCGCGTCGGCGGCCTCGCGCTCAAACGACTCGAAGCCGTGCTCGTCGATCCACGGGATGAGGCTCGCATCGTCCTCGCGCACGATGCGTCCGCCAACCATCACGTGCACGCGGTCGACCTCGAGGTGCTCGAGGATGCGCGTGTTGTGGGTGATGATGACGAGCGAGCCGTCGCAGCTCGTGCGATAGGCGTCCATGCCGCGGGAGACGACGGACAGCGCGTCGACGTCGAGGCCCGAGTCGGTCTCGTCGAGAATGGCGAGCTTGGGCTGGAGCAGCAGGAGCTGCAGCATCTCGACCTTCTTCTTCTCGCCGCCGGAGAAGCCCACGCCGAGCTCGCGGTTGAGGTAGGCGGTGTCCATGTCGAGTTGGGCGGCGAGCTCCTTCACGCGGCGGCGGAACTCCTTGCCCTTCATCTCCAGGCCGGGACGGCCGGCGATGGTGGCGCGCAAAAAGCTCGACAGCGGCACGCCGGGGATCTCGACGGGCGCCTGGAACGACAGGAACAACCCGGCGCGGCTGCGCTTGTCGCAGGAGAGCTCGGTGATGTCGGCGCCGTCGAAGGTGATGCTTCCGTCGTTGACGGTGTAGACGGGGTCGCCCATGATGACATGGCCCATGGTGGACTTGCCGGCGCCGTTGGGGCCCATGAGGACATGGGTCTCGCCCGCGTTGACAGACAGGTTGACCGCGTGCAGGATCGTCTTCTCGTCGACCGAGGCGGTCAGGTTGTTCACGCTGAGGAGTGCGCTTTGTGGCATCGGGTGTCCTTCCTCGAATGCAAGGGGACGGTGTGTCCCCGGGATAAACCCTAGGAATTCTCTCGGGATAAGGATAAGATGTACCGGAAAAGAGTCAAGATTAATTCCGAGCAATTCACTAAGATTATGACCGGACGCTGGTCGTCTTCTTGCATATCGAGGGGTACGGAGGCACTCCATGCTCATATCGTCCAAGGGCCGCTACGCGCTGCGCCTCATGATCTACATCGCCGCCTTCGGTGACGAGGAGGGCAAGATCGCCCTGCGCGAGGTCGCCGAGCGCGAGAGCATCTCGCTCAAGTATCTGGAGCAGCTCGTGCGCCCGCTCATGGCCGCCGGCCTGCTCAAGAGCGTGCGCGGCAAGGGAGGCGGCTACATGCTCGCCCGGCCGGCCGAGGAGATCCGCGCCGGCGACATCCTGCGCGCGGCGGAGGGCGCGACGGCACCCGTCGCCTGCGACGGGCTCGAGGGTTCCTGCGTGCGCTCCGACCTGTGCTCCACGGTGAGGTTCTGGCAGGGGCTCGAGGCGGCCATCGACGACTACGTCGACGGCGTGACGCTGTCCGAGCTCGCGCATGTGCCCGAGATGAAGCTCGACGTCGACTTGTCGGACATCGAGGCGTGAGTTCCGGTCGCCCCGCCTGCCGCGTGCGCGTCTCCCTGCAGGTGGTATCGGTCGCTTTCGCACCAAGCCGCAGAAAGGCCTATGCGGTCTTTCTGCGGCTTTTTCTTCTGCGCCCTCCTGCAGCATGTTTTCGATACCACGCCAACTTGTGTGCAATACCAGCTAGGAGATAAGGGCGTCAGGTGCGATAATGCTATGGGGCGGGTATCCGATTCGTGTCTGCGAAGGAGAATGCATGAGCGATTACATGATCACCTGTGAGTCGACGGCCGACATGCCGCTTTCGTTCTACCGTGAGCGCAACGTGGGCTACGTCTGCTTCCACTACGAGATGAACGGTGCGACCTACACGGACGACATCTATCAGTCCACCACGCCGCAGGAGTTCTTCGGCACGCTCAAAGGTGGTGCGCAGGCCAAGACCTCCCAGGTCGGTACGGGCGAGTACGTCGCGTTTTGGGAGCCCTATCTCAAGCAGGGGCTCGATATCCTGCACGTCTCGCTGTCCACGGGCATCTCCGGGACGTACAACTCCGCCTGCCTTGCCGCCGCGACGCTCGCGCCGCAGTACCCCGAGCGCAAGATCCGGGTCATCGATTCGCTGTGCGCCTCTGCGGGGTTCGGCCTGCTCGTCGAGGTCATGGCCGACAAGCGCGACGAGGGCATGGGTTTCGATGAGCTCGCCGAGTGGACCGAGGTCCACAAGATGAACGTCAACCAGTGGTTCTTCGTGTCCGATCTCGACTGCCTGAAGCGCGGCGGCCGCGTGAGCTCCACGAGCGCGCTGATCGCCACGGCGCTCAAGATCTGCCCGGTCATGAACGTGAACTTCGAGGGCAAGCTCATCCCGCGCGAGAAGATCCGCACCAAGAAGAAGGCGATCGTCCGCCTGGTGGACGACATGATGGATCACGTTGAGAACGGTTCCGCCTACACCGGCCGCTGCACGATCTCCCACTCCGATTGCCTGGAGGATGCCGAGGAGGTCGCCCGTCTGGTCGGCGAGAAGATCCCGGCGCTCAAGGGCAAGGTCGAGATCTGCGATATCGGCACGGTCATCGGCGCCCATACCGGCCCCGGCACCGTTGCCCTGTTCTTCATGGGCGACACGCGCGTCGACTAGCATGCGACCCGGTCGAGTTTTCAGCTCGGCCGAGTCTTTTTTGCTGTGCAAATGGGTTGGTTGGGGACGGGTTCGTTCCAACCCATGGGTTGGAACGAACCCGTCCCCAACCAACCCATCCCTGAGAGCATCCCTCCCGGCGAAAGTGGCTAGAAATTTCTGTTTTGCTGTAAGCCGGGCGCTGTGGAAATGTCCAGATAAGCCGTCTTGACCTTGTTGGCCGGTTACGAAGCCGGTTTCAGACCCCTCAAGCCCTCGAATCGGGCGCTGTCCGGGGGAAACCGGTGCCGGCGGCGGGCTTCCGACCCCTCCATCCCGGCCCGGCTTACAGCAAAACAGAAATTTCTAGCCACTTTCGCCGGGAAGAGGGCGCGGCCGGGGCGGCGCGGTGCGAAAAACCGCGGGCACCCGCCATAGGGCCGACCGCCGCGGAAGCAATTGATCAGTGCTTCCCTGGTAAGCGTTTCAGCTTCAAGGGGCTCCGCCCGCGGCGCGGCGTCAGTCCTCCTGGAGGAGCTTCAAGACAAGATCGCGCGTCGCCGTGCGGATGTCCAGGTCGTAGGGGGTGACCCCCGCCTCACGCATGGCGTCGAGCTGCTTTTCGGAATGGAACGCATACGAGTAGATGCCCTGCAGGAAGGGCAGGAAGCTGAACAGGAAGCGCATACGGCGCTCCTCGTCCCACGACGGCTTGGCGCGCGCGACGACGCGCTGCAGCGCCTCGACGGCGTGCGCGTACGAGCGCTTGAACTCCACGAGCTTCTCGAGGCGGCTGTTCTGCTCCATGTCGTAAAGATTCATGGCGAGCAGCTTCAGCATCTGCTTGCGCTCGGCGAGGCTTTGCGCGAGGCCGTCGGCGACGCGCTCGTCGTCCAGGTTCTCGGCGTCGTTCGCAAGCTCATCGAGCCTCGCCGTCCACTTGTCGTGCTCCCGCTGCAGGAGGGCGAGCAGGATCTCGTCTTTGCACTGGAAGTAGTTGTAGATGTTGGCGCGCCCGAATGTGACGCCGCTTGCCACCTGCGACATCGTGATGTCATGGTAGCTTTCTGACTGATAGAGCGCCTCGCAGGCGTCGACGATCTCGGCGCGGCGCGCATCAGATTTCTCTTGAGATAGCCTCGGCATCGTTCATCTCCGGAAACGCGGTCGGTTGCAGCGTGGACGGTCATCATTCAAGCACCAATGATAGCCCAACGGCATGCCTTCGCCGCGATGCCGTTCGAATCCGGCCGCGGCCTCGCGCGGCATCGCGTGCGGACGGGGCGCTACCGGCGCGTGCGGTTGCGTGAGAAGAATCGCGGGAAGGGCGTGCGACGGGTCGGCTCCGCGCTCATGCGGTCCACGACCTCGTCGGGGAAGGGGATGTCCGGACGCGCCTCGAGCGGGTTGACCTCGCCGGCGGACACCGGGTCGATCGAAGGCACGGGGTTTTCGCCCTCTCCCTCGAGCTTGCGGTAGCGCTGCATCATGTCCGCCTGGAGCATCTGTGCCGACGGCGGCGTCCAGATGATGGCGTTCGCGCCGGCCTGGATGGTCTCGAGGATGGTCTCGGGTGTCTTGCCCCCTGGGGCTATGAGCGGCAGGTTGGGGTAGGTCGCGCGCAGCTCGCGCAGCACCTGCGGCGTGTCGCGCCCCGCGGCGATGTTCAGGATCTTCGCCCCCGCCCGCACCTTGGCGTGGGCATCGTCATCCGCGCGCACGACCGTGGCGATGACGGGGATGTCCACGATGGAGGCGATCTGGGCGACGAGCTCGGCGGAGGCGGGCGAGTTCACGATGACGCCGGCGGCCCCCTGCATCTCCGAGACGGCGGCGAGCTGGACGGAGCGCTTGCCCTGGGTGGTCCCGCCGCCCACGCCCACGAACACCGGGCATTCGGCGGCGGTGAGCAGCGCCTGCGTGATCGCGGGCTGCGCCGTGAACGGGTAGACGGCAAAGACCGCGTCGGCGTTGGCGTTGCGTATCACGGCGACGTCGGTGGAGTAGAGCATCGATTTGATGCGGCGGCCGAACAGCGTGAAGCCGCCGGTCTCCTCGATGGCCTCGGGGACGCGCAGGGCCGCCTTGCGCAGATGCCCCTCGATGGGCGCCGGCTCCATGGGGAGCACGCCGGCCGGGGTGACGGCGTGTGCCGGCTCGGCGAGGTCCGGCGCGATGTCGATCTCGGAGAAGTCCACGGACGCCTCGACGTTTTCGGGCACGTCGGCCGAGACGGGCACGGGCGTATGCATATCGTTCGGGTTCATGATGGCAACCTCGTGATTCATGTCAGCGATTGATTTGACCGTATGGCGGCGCCTCTCTTGTACCCGGGCGCCACGCCTCCCAATCAGGTTTACAAGCTGCTTACGTTGGGCCCGTATGGGACGCCCTTGCGGTTCCTGTTGTTTTATCGAGCGCATGGGCGCGGCAGGGACGATTTGGTAAGCTTGTCGGGACCGAAGAAGGCGGGAAGGAAGGCGGTGATCACGTGGAGGCCGGAGCTCTTGTGCCGATAGCGCTTTGCATCGGGGCCATTATCGTCGCCGCGATCGCCTATTCCATCGTGACAAAGCTGCGCGAGCGGGCAGACCAGAGGCGGGAAGAGGAGGCCTGGCGCGCCTATAGGAGCCAGGGCTCGCCGCGCCCCCAGACGCCGGGCGCCCACCGTGCGCCGAGGCGTTCCGACACGGCCTATCGCGGCAAGCACAGCCGCTAACGCGTACTGGTACTCTGCAGGACGGGGTCGTTTCAACCCACGGCTGAGCATTTCGCTGCCATGGGTTGAAACGACCCCGTCCCCAATCAACCCAGTCCCCCTATAACCCATCCCGGTTACCGCTTGCGTTTCTTCGGGTCCTTCTTGGTGATGCGCGCGATGAAGAATCCCTCGTACAGGCGCGAGGGGCAGATGGTGCAGGTACCCTCGATGCGGCCGGGGAGCATGATCGGGGCATCGGCTTCGCCGTCGGCGCCGGCGAGCTCCACGGGTGCGACCTCGCAGTCCCGATGGCGCTTGAGCGCCGCTGCGACCTGCTCCTCGTTTTCAGCGGGGAAGATGGAACAGGTCGAGTAGACGAGGGTGCCGCCGGGCTTGAGCACGTCGAGCGCGCGGTCGAGCAGCGCGCGCTGCGAGCGGGTGACCTTGTTCAGCAGCGCCTCGGTGATGCGCCTGCCGGCGCGCTCGTCGCCTGAGCAGATGGTGCCCGATCCGGTGCAGGGGGCGTCGAGAAGGATCTGGTCGAAGGAGAAGAACTTGTCGAGGCGCCGGGCGTCCACGCGCATGACCTGCACGTTGCGGCAGCCGAGCTTGTCGAGGTTGTACTGGAGCTTCTCGGCGCGCGGGCCGTTCATCTCGCAGGCCGTCATGTGCGCGGCGCCGTCGGACAGCGCGACGACCTGGCTGGTCTTGCCGCCCGGTGCGGCGCACATGTCCAAGATGTCGGCTCCCGGGCGGGGCTCCAGAACGATCGGCGGCATCATGGACGAGAGGCTCTGCAGGTACACCCGGCCCTCCCGGTAGATGTCCAAATCCCAGACGGCCTTCTCGCGCACGTCCTCGAGCACGAACGCGTCGCGGTACCACGGGACGCGGCGGTATGCGATGTGCGCCGCATCGAGGGCGTCGGCGATATCGTCCGGCAGCGCCTTGAGCGTGTTCGCCCGCAGCGTCACCGGGCGGGTGCGCGCCTCGTCGAAGCCGCGCTCCACGAGCGACGCCTCGTCCGCTCCGTAGCTCTCGGCAATCTGCTGGCGCACAAAGGCGGGAATCTCAAGTTCGGGCATGTCGCATCTCCAGATGGTCGTGGCAGCGTGTGCTCTCAATACGAACAGCCCCATTGAAACACAACGGGGCTGTTCGTGCGTGCGGGGTTGTGCGTGCGGGCGCCGACGGGTCGTCTACAGCACGATGCCGAGGACGATGAGGGCGATGCACAGGGCGAAGGCCGCGAAGTCCGCCGCGGAGAACGGGTAGCGCCGGTAGCTGCTCTCGCGCGTGCGCAGATAGAAGCCGCGCTGCTCGGCGGCAAGGGCCGTCGCGTCGGTCTTGCTCACGCTCGAGATGAGCAGCGGGATGCACAGCGGAAGCATGAGCTGCATCTTCTTGAAGGGGTTGTTGGTGTCGTATTCCACGCCGCGCGCCGTCTGGGCCTCCATGATGGCGTTCATCTCCTGCGAGAACACCGGCACGAAGCGCAGCGCCGTCGTGAACGTGAACGCGTACTTGTAGGGGATGTGCAGCTTCTCGACGCACGCGTTGGCGAGGTCGGTGAGCTTGGTGACCATGAGCATCAGCACGAGCGGAAGCGCCACGCCGAGCAGGCGCAGGCAGGCCTTGCCGCCGGTGATGAGGCCCTCGTCGGTCACGAAGGCGAACAGCGCGGTGCCGGAGCGCACGAACACGAGCTGGAGCACGAGCATGATGAGCGCGACGGGCACGAGCAGCTTGAGCAGGCGCGCGAGCCTCCCGAACACGCCCGCATAGGCGGCAAGCGCCAGCGTGAGCACGAGCAGACCCACGAGTGCGGCATAGCCGTCGGACAAGAACGTCGCCGCGATGATGGCCGCGGCGAGCGCGAGCTTGGTCACGGGGTTCAGGCGATGCAGCAGGGTGTCGCCGGGGACGTAATCGATGACGTTAAGCACGGCCCATCAGCTCCTTTACGGTGCGCACGATGTCGCTGACTTCGGTGATGTGGGCGAACGCGGGCGAGACGTCGCGCGTCAGGCGTTCGGAGAGGGCGATGACCTGCGGCGGCGTGACGCTCGCCTGGTCCATGAGGGCGCGGTCGGCGAACAGGGGGGCCGCCGGGCCGCGGCCGAGGATGCGCCCGTTCGCCATGACGACGATGCGCTCGGCGAAGTCGCTGACGACCTCCATGTCGTGGCAGACCATGATGACGGCGCAGCCGTGGTCGGCCATGTCGCTCACGGTCTCCATGACGGTCATGCACTCGCGGTAGTCCAGGCCGCTCGTGGGCTCGTCGAGCAGCACGATCTCGGGCTCCATGACCACGACGCCCGCGAGCGCCACCATCTGGCGCTGACCGCGCGACAGCGAGAAGGGCGCCTCGGTGGCGGGCAGGCCGAAGCGCTTGATGACCGCGCGGGCCCGCTCGCGCGCCTCGGCGCCGTCGACGCCGGTGAGCTCGAGTCCGAAGGCGACCTCGTCGATGACCGTGTTCTTGCAGATCTGCCGGTCGGGGTTCTGGAACAGTGTGGCGACGTGGGCGGCGATGGTCGACACCGGGGTCTCGCGCGTATCGAGGCCGGCGACGCGCACGGTGCCGGCGCTTGGCTTGAGCAGGCCGTTCAGCAGCTTGGTGAGCGTGGTCTTGCCGGCGCCGTTCTGGCCGACGATACCCACGAGCTCCCCGGGATAGACCGTCATGGAGAGGTCTTCCACGCTGGCGCCGCCGCCGGGATAGGTGAACCCGACGTGCTCGAGGGTGAGGATGGGGGCGGTGCCGTCCGCATGCGGTCGCGCGGGCGTGTGGGGCGAGGGCTCGGGAGCGTCGGCCGCGGTGTCCGCGATGCCCTCGACGCCGGCCAGGATGTCGCGGATGAGCCCATAGGCCTCGTCCACGTTGAGGCACGGCTCGCTTCGGTCGGTCAGGCCGTCGCGGACGAGGCTGTTGGAGATGCGGACGGTGCGCGGGCTGTCGACGCCGATGGCGCGCAGGTTGCCGCTGTGTCCGAAGACCTCGTGCGGCGTGCCCGTGAGCGCGATGGAGCCGTGGTCCATGACGAGGATGCGGCTGCAGTAGGTGGAGAGCAGGGCGACCTTCTGCTCGATGACGATGACCGTGACGCCGAGGCGGCGGTTGATGTCGGCGAGCGTCTCGAAGACGATGCGCGAGCTGACCGGGTCGAGCGCCGCCGTGGGCTCGTCGAGCACGAGCACGCGGGGCTCGAGGGCCAGGATCGCGGCGATGGCGACCTTCTGCTTCTGGCCGCCCGACAGCGTGGCGATCTCGCGATGGCGAAGTTCGGAGATACCGACGGTGGCAAGCGTGCGCTCGATGCGGCCCTCGATCTCGTCATGGGGCACGCCGAAGTTCTCGAGGCCGAAGAGCAGCTCGTCCTCGACGACCGAGGCGACCATCTGCGCGTCGATGTCCTGGTTGACCGATCCCACGATGCGCGAGATGTCGGTCAGCGTGATGTCGCAGGTGTCGGCGCCGTCGACGACCGTGGTGCCGAACAGCTCGCCGGTGTAGTGGTGCGGGATGGCTCCCGACAGGCAGGCGGCAAGGGTCGACTTGCCGGCGCCCGAGGGGCCGATGATGCCGATGAAATCCCCCTCGTTGACCGTGAGCGAGACGTTGTCGAGGGCGTGGGCGGCATCCGAACCGTAACTGAACGAGACGCCTTCCATCTCGATGATTGCTGACATGAGTGCCTTTCCGTCGATACGTGCGCCTGCCGGCGCGGGCGCGTGGAAATGCGGGCGCACGGGGCGCCCGCTCCATCATACCCGAGTGTTACTGCCTGCGGGCCGCGCGCAGGGGCAGATACAGCGCCTGGACCACGATGGCGTTGAAGACCGCGGTGCCCGCGACGATCGGCACCTTGACGAGGGCGGCCTCGATGGCGAAGCCCGAAAGCGCGGTGCCCGCCACCGCGAACAGCGCGCCGCTGACGAGGGTGGCCGCGAAGGCGGCGACCAGCGGCGTGACGGAGCGCCCGGCCATGCGGATGTCGCTGCGCACGAGCGCCGCCATGGTGAGGGCGCCGGCGACCTCGGTCGCGAAGTTGAGGCCGGGGATGGACGTGTTGATCTGGATGACGGCGGCGGAGATGAGGCCGAAGACGGCGGCCTGCGCGAACCCGCCGCGCGTGAGCAGGATCGCCAGCGCGTAGGCGGCGATGATGAACTGGGGCTTGATGCCGGTCATGGCGAGCGCGTTGCCGAGGGTCATGTTGAGGATGAGGCCTGCCGCGAGCAGCACGGCGAGCAGGATGAGGGCGGAGATGTCGAGGGCGCCGGAGCGGGCGGTGACGGTGCGCTGGGTCATGATGGGATCCTTTCTCAAGGGAAATGGGTATGCGTCAGGGAGCGAGCCGGAAGACGTGCGAGTCGTTCACGTTCCGCGTTCGCGAGCGTGTGGTGCGATTGATTGATGTTCGAGCTGATGCTTCTTCCGATGCCCGGGTGCCGCAGCACCCGGGGCGATCGGCCGCCGGGTCGGACGCGCGATGCGCGCCGGCCGGTCCTAGTCGTTGAGCTTCAGGGCCTTCTTGATGGGCACGTACAGGGCGCCGACGAGGATGGCGTTGAACACGGCCGTGAGGGCGACGACGGGCAGCATGGCGGCCGCGATGCTCATGTCGAACTGCATGAGGGCCATGCGGATGAGCATGAAGATGAAGCCCGAGACGAAGGTGGTGACGAAGGTGCCCACGGTGGGGATGATCGCCTTGGCGCCGGTCTTCATGCCCGCGTTGACGATGAGCGCCATGAGCATGGCGGCCACGCCCTCGGCCACGAAGTCCGCGCCGGGGAGGCTCGTGGTGAGCTGGATGACGGCGGCGGAGACCAGACCGATGACGAGGGCCTGCAGCACGCCGGGGCGCACGACGAGGATGGTGATGCAGAACGCCGAGATGATGAACTCGGGGTTGATCATGCCGGCGGACATGGCGCCGATCGCCTTGCCGAGCGTCATGTTGAGGATGAAGCCGGCTGCGAGCAGGACGGCGAGAAGAACGAGGGCCTTGATGTCGAGCTTGCCGTGGTCGGTGGTGTTGACGGAGCGGGCCTGGGAGGACTTGGGGGACTGTGCCATGGTGATCATCCTGTTCTGTGCGAGGTGGGGTGGAACGTGGAGGCGCGTGATACAGTGCGGCGGCGCGGGCGCGAACGAAAAAAGGCCCCCGGTCAAACCGGAGGCCTTCTGCGCGCTACATACAAAGGAGGCGTGAGGGACTCACCGTCGACCAGCCGACATCGCATCACGCCACCACCAGTTGTTGAGAGCGAGGTTCATGGTCTTCATTCTGGTGGCTCCTTTCGGTAACTCGGGAAATCACGAGGTAGTTCGTGTTGCGCTGCACTATAGCACAGTGGAGCGCCTCAAGGAAGGCCGGTCAGGGGATTATTTCCGCGATGTTACGGTGCGCCTGCTCGGCGGAGTCTCCCCGGGCGTCACCCGGCGTTTCGCGCGTTGAGTTTCGAGAAGTCGTCGATGATGACGTCCAGGCAGCGGGGAAGCACGCGCGCCCCGAAGACGCCGGAGTTGTTGGGGATGAGCTCGCCGTCGAACTGCATGCCGAGCGACGGCTTGCAGGTGATGCGCGCCTCCTTTGCCTGGAACATCTTGAACTGGGGCCTGCCGAGACCCCTGCCCGCGGGGTCGAGCGCCGCGGCGAGCAGCGTCGGCAGCAGCTCGACGGTCTTCGCCGGCTCGATGACCGTGATGTCGATGAGGCCGTCGTCCATGCGGCAGTCGGGGAACAGGTTGATGTCGTTTTGGATGACGGCGGTGTTGCCCACCATGCAGCCGATGCCGTCGAGCTCGTCGATCTGGCCGTCGTGCTCGATGGTGAAGTGGGCGACCTGCGGTTCGGGCGTGGCGAGCGCAGCGAACGCGTAGGCTATCTCGCCGATGTCGTTTTTGCTCGGCGCGGCCTTCTCCATGATCGCGGCGTCGAAGCCCGAGCCGGCGATGATGATGAAGCCGTGGCGCTGGATGTCTCCCGCCTCGTCTTTCCAGAACAGCTCTCCCATGTCGACGCTCGCCGTGCGCCCGCGCCGGCATGCGGCGGCGAGTGCGGCCGCCTCGGGCGCGTTGCCGATGTTGTTGAAGAACAGGTTCGCCGTGCCTGAGGGGAACACCAGCAGCGGGATATGCGTTCCGCGCAGGCAGTCGAGCACGTTGGATACGGTGCCGTCGCCGCCCGAGACCACGATGCGGTCGAACGACGTGGCGTCGGCGGTCGCATCGCTCGCCTCCATGCCCGCGCCGATGAAGCGCATGCAGATCTCGTCGCCCGCCCTCGAGAGGGCGCGGGAAAACGCGAAGATCTCGTCGGAGCTGGGGCCGGATGCTGGGTTATGGATGATGAGGCAGCGCATGTGTTTCCCGATCTTGTGAAGCCGAGTATAGTAGTCGATGAATGTCGTTATACCCTCCATGCGGAGGTTGAGCCAAACTACGGGTGAGGTATGTATATCTCCACATACGAGGAGTTGGATTCGTTCTGCCGACGTGCGGGGGAGGTTCCCGCCGTCGCCATCGATACCGAGTTTTTGCGCGAGAAGACCTACCATGCGAAGCTGTGCCTCGTGCAGGTCGCGACGCACGACGAGTGCGCGGTCATCGATCCGATG
The DNA here is from genome assembly GCF_030385545.1 of Collinsella ihumii. NCBI lineage: Bacteria > Bacillati > Actinomycetota > Coriobacteriia > Coriobacteriales > Coriobacteriaceae > Collinsella > Collinsella ihumii. The sequence goes on from NZ_JAUEIQ010000001.1 coordinate 437,114, forward strand.
GCGATCGAGGACCTCTCGCCGCTATCCGACCTGCTGGTGCGCCCCGAGACCGTCAAGGTCTTCCACGCGTGCTCGCAAGATATGGAGGTGCTCTACCATACGCTGGGCGTGCTGCCGACGCCGATCTTCGATACACAGATCGCGGCGGCGTTTCTGGGCGAGCGCGTGCAGATCTCCTACAACGGGCTCGTGCACGCGTTCTGCGGGGTCACGCTGCCCAAAAGCGAGTCTTTGACCGACTGGTCGTGCCGTCCTCTGACCGAGCGCCAGATCGAGTACGCCCTCGATGACGTCCGCTACCTCATCGAGGCGTACGCCGTCATCGAGCGGCGGCTTTCCAAGCTCGGCCGCATGGGTTGGGTCGAAGACGAGATGCGACCGCTGAAAAACGCCGCGCACTACGTCGTCGAGCCCCGCCAGGCCTACAAGCGCGTCAAGCGCATCAACGCGTGCACGCGGCGCCAGCTGGCGATCGCGCGCGAGCTCGCCGCCTGGCGCGAGCGGCGCGCGATCCAAAACGACGTGCCGCGCAAGTGGATCATCTCGGACGAGGTGCTCGTGGCACTCGTCAAGCGCGCCCCGCGCGACGCGGGCGATTTCCGTCGCGTGCGGGGGACCGAGCAGCTGAGCGACCGCGATGTCGAGGCGGCGCTCGCCGCGATCGCCAACGGGGCCCGATGCCCGGTCGCCAACATGCCGACGCCCGGCCATGCGCGGCACGCGCCGAGCCCCGAGGCCGAGAGCGTATGCGACCTGCTCTACGCGCTGCTGCGCCTCGTGTCCGACCGTTCGGGCGTCGCCACCGCGTTCATCGCGAGCCGCGACGAGCTGCTCGACTACATCGAACAGCCCTCGCGCAGCCGCCTGCGCGAGGGATGGCGCTTCGAGCTCGTGGGATCGCTGCTCGACGACCTGCTTGCCGGCAACATCGGCCTCACCGTGAAAGACGGCGCCGTCGAGATCCTCTAAGCCAGCTCGTTTTGGGACGGGGCCGTGTTCGCCCATCCCGGCATGAGGCGCCCGGCGCCCTGCCGAACCGTGCATTTTTGCATTGCCGGTCCCGACGGGCGCGTCGTTTGGGTACAACGGGTGCAAGGAAACGCTCTATGAAAGGTGCTCAATATGCCGTATATGGGCTATGGATTCGGGTACGGCTTTGGAATCGACCCGTCCTACCTGGTGCTCGTGGTGGTCTCACTCGTGCTCGGACTTGCCACGCAGAGCTACATCAACAGCACGTACCGGACATGGTCCAAGGTGAGAAGCGACGGCGAGTCCGGTGCCGACGTCGCGCGCCGCATGCTCGATGAGAGCGGCTGCTCGACGGTGGGGATCAGGCGCGTCGCCGGCCATCTCACCGACCATTACGATCCGCGCGACAACAACCTCTACCTCTCGAACGACAACCTGTCGGGCGGTTCGGTGGCGAGCGTCGCTGTCGCCTGCCATGAGGCGGGCCACGCCGTGCAGCGCGAGCGCGGTTTTCTCATGATGCGCGTGCGCACCGCCCTCGTGCCGGTGGTCAACTTCTCGCAGAGCATGTGGATGATCGTGTTCATCGCGGGCGTCGCCATGAACATCGCGGGTCTGACCACGCTCGCCATCATCCTGTTCGCCTTCTCGGTTCTGTTCCAGGTGGTGACGCTGCCCGTCGAGATCGACGCGAGCCGCAGGGCCGTGGCCTATATCCGCGAATCGGGCATGAGCGAAATCAACGTTCGCGGGGCGCGCAAGGTCCTGACCGCGGCGGCCCTCACGTACGTCGCGGCGGCGCTCACCTCCATCCTGCAGCTGCTCTACCTGCTCGGACGCACGAATAACGATTCCGAGTAGCGTGCGCGCGTCGAGCGGGGAGCATGTCCGCGCGACGCGGTATCGTTGAGCGGACCCATCGATCAGATGAAAGGGGGAACCATGCCGGGATGGAATCTAACGGGCACCGCCCCGCGCGCCCAGGGCGCGTCCGAGGGCGACGAGGCGCTGTCCGTCTCGCAGGCGGTGGAGATGGCGGCATCGGCGCTCGACGCGCTTCCGCTGCTCACGGTCATCGGCGAGGTCACGGGGTTCCGCGGCCCGAACGCCCGCAGCGGCCATTGCTATTTCCAGATCAAAGACGATGCCTGCGCGGTCGATTGCATCATCTGGCGCGGATCGTACGCCAAGCGGAGCTTCGAGCTGCGCGACGGTATGCAGGTCCAGTTCACGGGCAACTTCAACCTGTACAAGGCGACCGGCCGCATGAGCTTCGTGGCCAAGTCGTTCACGTTGGCGGGGGAGGGGCTGCTGCGCCAGCAGGTCGCGGCACTTGCCGAGAAGCTGAGGCTCGAGGGCCTGTGCGACGACGCCCGCAAGCGCCGCATCCCCGTGTTCTGCACGCGCGTGGCGGTGGTCACCTCGCTGTCGGGCGCGGTTATCGACGACGTGAAGCGAACGCTTCGTCGCCGCAACCCGCTCGTGGAGCTCATCTGTGTCGGCGCGAAGGTGCAGGGCGACGGGGCGCCCGCCGAGCTCATCGAGGGGCTTCAGCGCGCAGCCGCCATAGATCCCGCGCCCGACTGCATCCTGCTCGTGCGCGGGGGAGGCTCGTTCGAGGACCTCATGACCTTCAACGATGAGGCGCTCGCCCGCGCCGTGGCATCCTGCCCGGTGCCCGTGGTGACCGGTATCGGACACGAGCCCGACACGTCGATCTGCGACATGGTGAGCGATCGGCGCTGCTCCACGCCCACGGCGGCTGCAGAGTCGGTTGCGCCTGCCATGAGCGACCTGGTCGATGTGCTTGATGCGCGTGAACGTCGTATGGTGACTGCGTTGTCGGGCACGGTGCGTGCCGCGTCCTCCGATGTCGCCGCACTGCGCGAGCGGGCCGATCGAGCATTCGGGGGCTACATGAGCCGGCTCGCCATGGCGCTCGATGCGGCGGCCGCACGGCCGTGCCTGCGCGATCCGGCGTGGATGGTCGACCGTCGCCTCGCGGACCTCGAGCAGAGTGCAGACCGTCTGAGCGGCGCTGCGGCGCATGCGCAGGAGCGCTTCGAGGCCGCGCTCGCGCGCCTGGCGCCCCGGCTTTCCGCGACCGCGTCGAACTTTGCGGTGCGCGAGCACGAGCTTGCCCTCGCCTCGTCGCGGCTGGGCAACGAGGGGCGCGCCCTGCTGTCGGGCCTGCGGTCCGAGCTGGGGGCCCGGGCGGCTTCGCTCGACGCACTCTCGCCGCTCAAGGTCCTCGCCCGCGGATACTCAATCGCCTACGGCCCGTCCGGGGTAGTGACGAGCGCCGCCGACGTCAAGCCCGATGACGAGCTGCGCATCAGGCTCGCCGATGGAGATGTGCGCGCTCGCGCCCTCTCGGTGGAAAAGGACAACGGGGACGCGCGCCCGTGCGCGACCCGAGATTGGAGATAGATATGGCAACCAGCAAGAAGAACGTCGACGAGCTGACCTACAAGGAGGCTTCCACGGAGCTCGAGCTCATCATCCGCAACCTCGAGTCCGGCGATATGGAGCTCGAGGAGTCGCTCGAGAGCTATACGCGCGGCGTCGAGCTGCTCCGCAGCCTGCGCGCGCGTCTGGAGGACGCCGAGCAGAAGGTGAGCGTGCTGCTCAAGGATGTCGACGGTACGGATAAGCTCGTGGCGGGCGAGGCGGCGGACACCTCCGATCGCTTGAGTTTCTAGGGAAACCCTAGATGGGTTGGTTGGGGACGGGTTCCTTTCAACCCATCGATGGGTTGAAACGAACCCGTCCCCAACCAACCCATCTGCTCTTATACAATGGAGCCGTCATTCGACAGAAAGGACGAATCATGGACGATTGCATCTTCTGCAAGATTGCGGCGCACGAGATCCCCTCGACCGTCGTGTACGAGGACGACCTGGTCATGGCGTTCGATGACCTGAATCCCCAGGCCCCGGTGCACACGCTCGTCATCCCCAAGCAGCACTACGCCAACATCGTCGACGGCGTTCCCGCCGAGACGCTTGCGGCCATGACGCATGCCATCCAGGAGGTCGCGAAGGCGAAGGGCCTCGACGACGGCTTCCGCGTCATCGCGAACACGGGCGCTGCGGCAGGTCAGACCGTCATGCACTTCCACATGCACGTGCTGGGCGGCAAAGATCTGGGCGAGAACCTGCTGTAGCTCTCGCTGCGCACCGTGTGCTGTGCTCTGTACCATTCGGTAAGGGGGAAGCGCGGTTTCGGTAATCAAATTGTCCCGGGCGTGGTTCTTTTTGGACGCAAAGCCCCAAATGGGCGTATGATAAAAGGTGTTGTGTTATCCGTCGGATGTATGGCGGAACAGAATTGATGAGATGGGAGATCCATGAACGTTCTCGTTGTCAACGCAGGCAGCTCGAGCCTTAAGTACCAGCTGCTCAACACCGATACGCGCGAGGTTTTCGCCAAGGGTAACTGCGAGCGTATCGGCATCGACGGTTCCTTCATCGGTCATGAGGAGAACGGCGTGAAGGACAAGCTCGAGGTCGAGCTGCCCGATCACCGCACCGCTATCAAGCACGTGTTCGACATCCTGAAGACCGTCGACGCTCCCATCGAGGGCATCGGCCACCGCGTCGTTCAGGGTGGTTGGTATTTCCCCGAGTCCGCCGTCGTGACCGACGAGACGCTCGGCTGGGTCCGCGAGGTCGCGCCCCTCGCGCCGCTGCACAACTATGCCGAGGCCGACGTCATCGAGATCTGCCGCGAGATGTTCCCCGAGCTGGGCAACGTCATCGTCCCGGATACCGCGTTCCACTACAACATGCCCGAGAAGGCCTGGCGCTACGCCATTCCGCGTGACGTCGTCGACAAGTACCACGTGCGCAAGTACGGCGCTCACGGCACGAGCCACCGCTTCATCTGGCGCACCGTGCACGAGATGATGGGCGACAAGACCCACAAGCTCGTCTCCTGCCACCTGGGTTCCGGCGCCTCCCTGTGCGCCATCGAGGACGGCAAGTGCATGGACACCACCATGGGCCTCACCCCGCTCGACGGCCTGATTATGGGCACCCGCTGCGGCACCGTCGACCCGGCCACCGTCTTCTATCTCAACCGCGTTGCCGGCATGAGCATCGACGACATCGACACCATGATGAACAAGCAGTCCGGTCTGCTGGCCGTCTCCGCCAAGTCCTCCGACTCCCGTGATATCGAGGAGGGCGCCAACAGCGGTGACGCCAACTGCCAGATGGCCATGGACATGTTCTACTATCGCACCTCCCAGCTGTTCGCCGAGATGGCCGCGTCCATGGAGGGCGTCGACACCATGGCCTTCACCGCGGGCATCGGCGAGAACTCCGTCACCATGCGTGCCGGCGTCGCCGAGCGCCTCAAGTGGATGGGCGTCGAGATCGACCCCGAGCTCAACAAGATCCGCTCCGACGAGCCGCGTGTCATCTCCACGCCGGACTCCGCGATCACCGTCCTCGTGGTTCCCACCAACGAGGAGCTCATGATCGCCCTCGACGTCGAGGAGCTGCTGGGCAAGTAGGGTACAGCCCGCATCTGAAGCTCACCGTACGAGCCTCTGCGATGACGCAGGGGCTCGTTTTTTTATGCGCCGAGGAGGCGCGGCCGCAATCGCGCGCGGCTTCGGCGCATGGAAGTGGCGGTTTTGAGTGTGAATGACAGTACGTAATACATTGGTTTTCTCCTCACCCCTCATTCGTTTTCGAGCAAAGCGTGCCTGCTACCGCTGCTGCATCATATCTTGTGAGCTGGTTTTCCTGCCATACCTGCAGCGCGTTCGAGTGCTGCGATAGACGGGCAACCGGCTTTACATATCTTGCGGACCGTGGAATCGCTGCCTTTGAGCACGTTGCACATCGTCCAAGAGAGGATGAATATCCGTTTGTCGCAAGGGCCCTAGGGCGTGGCCGTAGGCGTGCCCATGCGACATGAGAAGCAAGGGGTGCCTCATGGGGATGTACGTCATTCAGACCATCAACGGTCAAGAACGCCACGTGAAGCATCTCGTCGAGCGCATGGTGGGAGCTCCGTCGGTCGAGGAGTGCTTCTATCCGACCTATGTCGTCAAAAAGAGCTATAAGCGCGAGTGGCGCATGGTCGAAAAGAAGCTGACGCCCGGCTACCTGTTCGTCGTCTCCCAGGACATCGAGCATGTTGCGCACGCGCTGCACGAGGTTCCGGCGTTCACGCGCCTGCTCGGCACAAACGGATCGTTCGTTCCTCTCAATATGGACGAAGTTGCTTGGATCGATGCTCTGACGAAGGTCGGTCACCGGGTCATCGATATCTCGCAGGGGATTATCGAGCACGACAAGGTGATCGTGCAAAGCGGCCCGCTGGCGGGCCTCGAGGGCATGATTCGCAAGATAGATCGCCATAAGCGTTTGGCGACGCTCGAGATTCACATCTTGGGCAGAACTAAATCGATCAGAGTCGGATTGGAAATTGTCAAAAAAACGCTCTAACGTCGCGGAAGCGGCGCCGTTCGATTCCGGATTGCCAGCCATCATGTTTGCTGGAGAGGCTGCATTCGTTAAGGGTTGTTCGCCTTCCGAACGATTGCACGTGGAATATCGAGAGGCTCATGCTGCGCATGCAGGAGGCACGCGCTCTCAATTCGCGATCGGAAGCGATGGTTTCGCTCGGGTAAGTAGATCGCGAGACAGAAGGACGCGTGGCTACCGTGTGGTGAAACGCGGATTCGATATCGCGTTCAGCATGGTGTTCGTCGCGTTGTGCGTGATTCTGCTTCCCATAACCGTCTTAGTTTTAGCCATCACGGCGATATCTTCAAAAGCGTTTCCGGTGTACTCCCAAGAACGTATCGGACAATACGGGCGGCCGTTTTCCATCTACAAGCTACGGACGATGGTGAGCGATGCTGACAACGTTGAAAAATACCTGGATGCCGAGCAGATGGCTCAGTGGAAAAGCGAACGCAAGGTCGACGGCGACCCACGGATAACACGCTGGGGTGCTGTCATGAGGCGCATGAGTCTCGATGAGCTCCCGCAATTCATCAATGTCCTCAAAGGAGATATGAGCGTTATCGGTCCGCGTCCCATCACGCGCGAAGAGCTCTCCTGGTTCGGCGACGACGCGAGCCTGCTGCTTTCCTGTCCTTGTGGAATCACGGGCGAATGGCAGGTCGGCGTTCGGACTGATGCGTCATTTGAAAGTGGAGAGCGGCAGAAGCTTGAGCTTTCGTATTGCGCCTGCCCCTCAATCGGTCGAGATGTCCGGATCTTCTTCAAGACGTTTTCCGTCATGTTCTATAAACCGAGCGGTCGATGAGCGTGCTTACCGTGACTCGTATCAGTGCAAGCATCGTAACGTTCAACCCTGACATCGATCGTCTCAAAGAGAATCTCGATGCCATATCGCCGCAGGTGCATGCTGTGTACCTCGTTGACAACGGATCGAAAAACGCCGATGAGATCGCATCGCTCGTAAAAGGGTATGGCAAACTCGTATTCACTCCTTCGCGGGGGTCCGGTCGGGGCCGCTTTCTGCTTGAGGGCGGTCGGCGGGCGCGGACAGGAGGTCGACTGACACTCCGGGCTCAAGTCGTCGCTTATTCATGAACGAACGGGCGGCGATGCCCATATCGAGCTGTCGGCAGCGAAGCCGGCGTCCCCAAAAGAAAAAGCGCCCCGAGAGCTTGCTCTCGGGGCGCTGGGCGGTGCGAGTCGTGCGGTGCGCTACTCGGCCATCTGGGCCTGGACGGCGGTGATGGCGACGACGCCCACGATGTCGTCGGCGGAGCAGCCGCGGGACAGGTCGTTCACCGGCTTGGCGATGCCCTGCAGGATGGGGCCGTACGCCTCGGCCTGACCGAAGCGCTGGACCAACTTGTAGCCGATGTTGCCGGTCTCAAGGTTCGGGAACACGAGCACGTTGGCGTGGCCGGCGACGGTGGACTCGGGAGCCTTGAGCGCGGCGACGCTCGGCACGATGGCGGCGTCAAGCTGCAGGTCGCCATCGACGGCGAGCTCGGGCGCCTTCTCCTTGGCGAACGCGGTGGCCTCCTGGACCTTCTTGGCGGTGTCGCCGCCGGCGGAGCCCATGGTGGAGTAGGAGAGCATGGCGACCTTGGGCTCGACATCGCCCATGAAGGTCTTGAAGGAGTTCGCGGAGGCGATGGCGATCTCGGAGAGCTCGTCGGAGGTCGGGTCGATGTTCAGGCCGCAGTCGGCGAACACGAGCGTGCCGTCGGCGCCGAACTCGGGGGTCTTGGTGCACATGACCATGAAGGCGGAGACGAGCTTGGTGCCCGGGGCGGTCTTCAGGATCTGCAGCGCCGGGCGCAGGGTGTTGGCGGTGGAGTGGCAGGCGCCCGAGACGAGGCCGTCGGCGTCGCCCATCTTGACCATCATGGTGCCGTAGTAGGTGGCGTCCATGACCTGGGCGCGAGCCTGCTCGATGGTGACACCCTTCTTGGCGCGGAGCTCGGCGAACTTCTGCGCATAGGCCTCATGGTTGGGGGCGTCGGCGCTCGTCGGATCGATGACGGTCACGCCCTCGATGTCGATCTCCTCGGGGTTGCCGAGGATGACGAGCTTCGCCAGGCCCTCCTCGACGATCTTCTTGGCGGCCTCGATGGTGCGGGGGTCCTCACCCTCGGGGAGCACGATGGTCTTGAGGTCGGATTTGGCGGCGGCCTTCATACGGTTCAGGAAATCGCTCATGATTCTCCTCATGTACAGCGCCCAGCACGTTTGTTAGCGTGTTGAGCTTTCCTTGTGTGGCAAGGTTCATTATAGGATTTGAGCGCTATAATCCTTGAAACATTTTGCCGCGAGATGCGTTGCAAGTGTTTTTTGGTATAGGGACTTATTTGCAAGGAGCTTCGATGCAGATCACGTCTGGTCTACCTGAGACGTTCAATCCCGATTCGTACGACATGATCGTCGTGGGTGCCGGATACGCAGGCGCGGTGTGCGCTCGCCGCCTGGCCGAGACCTCTGGTTTCCGTGTCGCCGTGCTCGAGAGGCGCAACCATATCGCCGGCAACGCATACGATTGCCTGGACGATGCGGGCATCCTCATCCATGAGTACGGTCCGCACATCTACCACACGTTCAACGAGCGCGTCCACAACTTCCTGTCGCGCTTCACCGAGTGGACCGACTATCAGCACAAGGTCCTTGCGAACATCCATGGCACCCTCATGCCCGTGCCGTTCAACCACAAGAGCCTGAAGCTCGCGTTCGGCGAGGAGCGCGGCGAGCAGCTGTACCGCAAGCTCGTCGAGACCTTCGGTGAGGACAAGAAGGTCCCCATCATGGAGCTGCGCGCCAAGAACGACCCCGAGCTCGTCGAGGTCGCCGACTACGTGTACGAGAACGTCTTTCTGCACTACACCATGAAGCAGTGGGGCCAGACGCCCGACCAGATCGACCCGTCGGTGACCGGCCGCGTGCCCATCTTCATCGGCGACGACGACCGCTATTTCCCGCAGGCCCCGTTCCAGGGCATGCCTGCCAAGGGCTACACCCATATGTTCGAGAACATGCTCGACCATGACCTGATCGACGTGTTCTGCGACGTCGACGCCCGCGACATCTTCGAGATCGGCGAGACGACCGTGTCGGTTTGCGGCAAGGTCTACGGCGGCGAGATCGTCTACACCGGTCCGCTCGACGAGCTGTTCGGCCTCGACCTCGGCGCGCTGCCGTACCGCACGCTCGACATGAAGTTCGAGACCCTCGACATGGACCAGTACCAGCCCGTGGGCACCGTGAACTACACCACGAGCGAGGACTTCACGCGTATCACCGAGTTCAAGAACATGACCGGCCAGGTCGTGCCCGGCAAGACCACCATCATGAAGGAGTACAGCCACTCCTACGAGTCCGGAAGCGGCCAGACACCGTACTACGCGATCCTCGACCCCGAGAATCGCGCCCTGTACGAGCGCTATCTCGACCGCGTGGTGAACCTCACGAACTTCCACCCGGTGGGCCGTCTGGCCGAGTACCGCTACTACGACATGGACGCCGTGACGGATTCCGCCCTCACGCTGTCGGATGAGATCATTGCCTGCCATGCCTAAGAGCGCTTCGCACAAGGTCATCACGTTCGGCATCCCGTCGTTCAACGCGGCGGGAGATATGGATCGCTGCATCTCCTCCATCCTGGAGGGGTCCAGCTATGCGTCCGACGTCGAGATCATCATCGTCGATGACGGCAGCGTCGACGAGACGCCCGCCAAGGCCGACGAGTGGGAGGCCCGCTACCCGGGCATCATCCGCGCGGTGCATCAGGAGAACGGCGGTCACGGCATCGCCGTCCTCTCCGGCCTGCGCGAGGCGACGGGCACCTATTACAAGGTGGTCGACTCCGACGACTGGCTCGATGCGTCCGCGCTGTCGACCATGCTCACGATCCTGCGCGGCTTCGAGGAGCGCGGCACCCGCGTCGACCTGTTCATCTCGAACTACGTGTACGAGAAGCTGCACGAGGGCACGCATACGGCGATCAGCTACCGTTCGGCGCTGCCGCGCAAGCGCGTGTTCTCGTGGGGCGAGGTGGGGCGCTTCCGCCCCGACCAGAACCTGCTCATGCACAGCCTGTGCTATCGCACCGACGTGCTGCGCGAGGCCGATCTCCCGCTTCCCGCGCACACGTTCTACGTGGATAACATCTATGCGTACGTGCCCCTGCCGCGCTGCAAGACGCTCTACTACGCCGATATCGACCTGTACCGGTACTTCATCGGCCGCGAGGGCCAAAGCGTCAACGAGGCCACGATGGTCAGGCGTCTGGACCAGCAGTTCCGCATCACGCGCATCATGATGGAGGCCTACCATCTCTACGACGACGTGGAGCCCGCGCGCCTGCGCTCGTACATGATGCACTACTTCACCATGATGATGACCATCTGCTCGGTGTTCTCCAAGCTTTCGGACAACCCCGAGGCCAAGACTTGGATCCGCGAGCTGTGGCATGACCTCAAGGCCTATGACGAGCGGATGTATCGCCACGCGCGATACGGCGTCTTGGGCGTAGGGACGAACCTTCCCACGCGCGCCGGCGACAAGCTGACCATCGGTGCATACCATCTTGCGAGCAAGATTTTCAAGTTCAACTAGGAAACCAGCCCCCGTGTCCCATGCAAGACACGGGGGCTGATACGTTTTGGGACGCGTTGGACGGGGCCGTGTTTGCCCATGTTCCCAGTAGGGCCGCGGGGCGGAAGGCACGGGTCGAATCAGGCGGCGCCTTCATCGCCATGCAGGTATGTGCCGATGAACAGCGGCGTGTTGGTCCGCGTGTCGACGATCAGGTAGATGAACGGGCGGTCGAGGCGCACCGTCTTCGGCTCGACCGGCTCTCCCGGGGCGGACGCCCCCGCTTCCATCTGCACCGAGGTGACGGCGGCGGCGCGCGTCCCCTCGCGATCGACGTCGATATGGGTCTTGTGCAGCACCTTCGAGATGTGGAGCGGCATGCTCTCCGTCATGCCGGAGAAGTCCGCGACGTACTGGTCGAACGCGTCGGTCATGCCGAGGGCTTTGAGCGATTCGGCCAAATCGGTGCTGTAATCGTAACTGAACGCGGGCAGGTAGGCATCGACCGGTGTCGACCAGGGCTGTTCGAGCATGGAGGCAAGCATTTCGCCGCTCAGGCGCGAGATCGTGTCGGCGACCGTGGTCCCTTCGGGCGGCAGCAGCGCCGCGAACGCATAGGTCCCGCCCTGATAGCGCTTCATGAAGCCCGTGATGCGCGATGCGTCCGGAATCGCGGCGGAGGCCTGTCCGTCTGTGGCGACCGTCCCGTTTGCAAGGTCCGCCTCGAGATAGGTGTCCTCGTAGCTATACATGAGGTCGACGCGCTGCTGGGATCCGTCCTCGCAGGTAAAAGGTGCCGTCTCAACGAATGCGTCGCTGTAGGGGTCCTGCCATGCGCCCTCGAAGGCCAGCGCGTTGATGAGGTAGAGCATGGCGTCTTCGGGAAGCGGCTTATCCTCGTCGAGAAGCCGGTCGATCATGCCGTCGGTCCCGTAGCCGACCCATTCGTTGATGTCGTGTGCAGTCGAGGAGTCAAAGGGGGCGCTGAAGACCGATGCTGCGTACCACGCCGAGGCGGCATCCAAAAACGACTGCTCGACGTCGAGCTCGGGCGTATCGCGCAGCCAGATCGAGTTTGAGAGGCGAAGCGCGGGATCGCCTTCTTGTTCCGGTTCGCTGGGGGAGTCGAGCCGCAGGGCCGCAAGGTATTCGTTGAGCGCGTCCGTCTCGATGCCGAGCACGGACTCCATCTGCTCCTTCGTGGCGCCTTCCGCCCCGTTCGCCGTCATGCCGAGAGCGCTTGCGATCGAGATGGGGGAGACGAGGGCGTTGTCCGCCGCCTGAACGGCGTCCTCTTGCTGCAGGAGGCGGATCCCGAGCCCTGCGAGGGCGCGGGCGCCCTGATCGTCATGGGAGCCGTCCACGGCTGGAGCGACTCCGCTGTTCGCGCGGGTCAGTTCGGTCGCCTTCAATGCGGGGCGAGGCGAGCTGCCCGGCAAGAGGAATCCCCGGGTAAGCCCGATGCCGACGACGGCCAGCGCGACGGCTGCGACGATGATGGCGATAACGGCGGTCTTTCGGCGATGCTGCGGTGGACGGGGTTCCATGGCGCCTCCCCTCGCACGATCCTTATGGTGCTGATACCCAGATGACGTGCATTCTGCTCTAGAAACATCGCCAGGGCACCGGTGACGAAACAAAAAAGGGGCAAAACCGGGATGAATGCCGGGATTTCCGGCATTCATCCCGATCGCGCGTGCGGTCGGTTTCCCCGCGTGCCATCCAGCAGGCCATCTACCTGCGGTTATACATATTGTCGGGGTCGTGGCACCGGGTGCGCCGGGCGTTCCCGGCATCCGCACCCCCACGTCCGACGGCCGACAGCCCGCCGCAGGGGGCGGCATGGGTATAATCGCGCTGTCAGACAACGCAAGGCAAAAGAGCGGAGGATCCAATGGAGAAGACGCGCGTCGCCATCATGGGGATCATCGTGGAGAACATGGACGCGGTGGAGGAGCTCAACGAGCTCCTCCACGAGTACCGCCGCTATGTGATCGGGCGCATGGGCGTGCCGTACCGTCAGCGCCAGGTGAGCGTCATGTCGGTGGCACTCGACGCCCCGCAGGACAAGACGTCGGCGCTGGCGGGCAAGATCGGCGCCCTGCCGGGTGTCAGCGTCAAGACCCTGTATTCCAACGTGGTGTCCGAGGGGGACGGCGCCGATGCGGAATAGCGCTCCCGCGCGGACCCGTGAGCTCATCGGCCGGCTTGCGGTCGAGCACCGCTTGGATCTCAAGGAATACGAGGAGCTAGTCGAGGGGTTCACGCCGGAGATCGCCGCCTATGCCGCCGGGCGCGCCGTGGAGCTGCGCACCCGGGTCTACGGCACAGACGTCTACATCCGCGGGCTGATCGAGATCTCGAGCTATTGCAAAAACGATTGCCTGTACTGCGGGCTGCGCCGTTCGAATCGCATGGCGGAGCGGTACCGTCTGGATGCCGGGGAGATCCTTGCCTGCTGCGACGCCGGATACGAGCTCGGGTTCCGCACGTTCGTGCTGCAGGGTGGGGAAGACACGGCGTTTACCGACGAGGTCGCGTGCGGCATCGTCTCGTCGATCAAGGAGGCGCACCCCGACTGCGCCCTCACGCTTTCGCTCGGCGAGCGGAATCGCGGCAGCTACCAGGCGCTCTTCGATGCCGGGGCCGATCGCTACCTGCTGCGTCATGAGACGGCGGACCCCGCGCACTATGCGCGCCTGCATCCGGCGGACCTCTCATGGGACCGCCGCATGGCGTGCCTGCGCGACCTCAAGGACATCGGGTATCAGGTGGGATGCGGCTTCATGGTCGGGTCTCCCTTCCAGACGCCGGCCACGCTCGCGGCGGATCTCAAGTTCATCGAGGAGTTCCGGCCGGCGATGGTCGGCATCGGGCCGTTCGTGCCGCATCATGCGACGCCGTTCGCGCACGAACCCGCGGGGACGGCGGATATGACCTGCTATCTGCTGAGCCTTCTGCGCCTGATCGGTCCGGAGCTGCTCCTGCCCGCCACGACGGCCCTCGGCACCATCGATCCGTGCGGTCGCGAGCGCGGGATGCAGGCGGGCGCGAACGTCGTGATGCCCAACCTTTCGCCGACCGACGTTCGAAAAAAGTACGAGCTGTATGATAATAAGGCGTGCGCCGGAAGCGAGGCTGCCGAGGGGCTGACCGACCTGTCGCGGCGCATGGAGGCGATCGGCTATCGCGTGGTGGTCGATCGCGGGGACGCAAAGCGTCGCATGGAAGCGGGGCGCGAGGGAAGCGCCGACTAACCGCTTTCGCGGCAATCGCCTGCCGCGCACGAATCTGAGAGGGAAGGCTTTTTGCCTGACCGCGAAGGGGAGGAACATATGGCGAAGTTCGATCTGGGCTCCCGGTATGCCGAGGAGTTCATCAACGATGGTGAGATCCGCGAGACGCTCGACTACGCGGAGGCCAACAAGCACAACAGGGAGCTCATCGAGAGCCTGCTCGAGAAGGCGAAGCCGCGCCGATCCGGCAACGGGTACCGGTGCGCGGGGCTGAACCACCGCGAGGCCAGCGTGCTGCTCGCCTGCGACATTCCCGAGCTGAACGAGCGCATCTTCGAGCTCGCGCGTCAGATCAAACTGGCCTACTACGGCAACCGCATCGTGATGTTCGCGCCGCTCTACCTGTCGAACTATTGCGTGAACGGCTGCACGTACTGCCCGTATCACGCCAAGAACAAGCACATCGCGCGCAAGAAGCTCACGCAGGACGAGGTCCGTCGCGAGGTCATCGCTCTGCAGGACATGGGCCACAAGCGCCTTGCCATCGAGGCGGGCGAGGATCCCAAGATGAACCCCATCGAGTACATCCTGGAGTGCATCGACACCATCTACTCCATCAAGCACAAAAACGGGGCCATCCGCCGCGTGAACGTGAACATCGCGGCCACGACGGTGGAGGAGTACCGCATGCTCAAGGACGCGGGCATCGGCACCTACATCCTGTTCCAGGAGACCTACGACAAGAAGAGCTACCTGGAGCTGCATCCGACGGGACCCAAGCACGACTACGACTACCATACCGAGGCGATGGATCGCGCCATGGACGGCGGCATCGACGATGTGGGGCTGGGCGTGCTGTTCGGCCTGGAGAAATACCGCTACGAGTTCGCCGGCCTGCTCTGCCACGCCGAGCACCTCGAGGCGGTGCACGGGGTCGGGCCGCACACCATCAGCGTGCCGCGCCTGAAGCGCGCCGACGATATCGATCCCGACGAGTTCGACAACGGCATCGACGACGACATCTTCGCTAAGATCATCGCGTGCATCCGCATCGCGGTGCCCTACACGGGCATGATCATCTCCACGCGCGAGAACGAGGCCGTGCGCGCCCGCGCGCTGGAGCTGGGCATCTCGCAGATCTCGGGCGGCTCGCGCACGAGCGTGGGCGGATACGAGGAGGAGGTCCGTCCGCACGATTCGGAGCAGTTCGACGTGTCCGACCAGCGCTCGCTTGACGAGGTGGTGCGCTGGCTCATGCAGCTCGACCATATCCCGAGCTTCTGCACGGCGTGCTATCGCGAGGGCCGCACCGGCGACCGCTTCATGAGCCTGTGCAAGAGCGGGCAGATTCTGAACTGCTGCCACCCCAACGCGCTCATGACGCTCGCCGAATACCTGGTCGACTATGCGTCTCCCGAGACCGCCGCGGTCGGCTGGCCGCTGATCGAGCGAGAGCTGGGGCGCATCCCCAAGGACAAGACGCGCGCGATCGCAACCGAGCACATCGCGGACATCCGCAACTCCAACCGCCGCGATTTCAGGTTTTAGGGAAGCGCCGGCCGGTCCGTCCCCCGGCGACGCCGCCGGGAGGAGGGCGCGGATTTCCCGTCCGTATACAACGTGGCGAAAGACGAGAGAGGTGGGCGACATGGGACTGAACGACACCGCTTCGGCGGAGCGCGTGCATATCGGGTTTTTCGGCGTGCGCAACGCCGGCAAGTCGAGCGTGGTGAACGCGGTGACCGGACAGGAGCTCTGCGTGGTGTCCGACGTGCGCGGCACCACGACCGATCCGGTCAAGAAGGCGATGGAGCTGTTGCCGCTGGGGCCGGTGGTGATCATCGACACGCCCGGTATCGATGACGAGGGCGAATTGGGGCAAAAGCGCGTCGAGCGGGCGCGCCGCATGCTCGCGAGCTGCGATATCGCGGTGCTCGTGGTCGATGGAGGGCGCGGGCTCACAAAGGCGGACCGCGAGCTGATCGGCCAGTTTCGGGCCCGGCAGGTCCCCTTTGCCATCGCGTGGAACAAGTGCGATGTGCCCCAGGCGCGCGAGGGCCTGGCATCGCTTGCCGCGAGCGATGCCGACCTCGCGGAGCATGCGGTCGCCGTCAGCGCCCAGACGGGCGCGGGAGTGGACGAGCTCAAGGAGCGCCTGGCGCACATGGCGACGCCGTCGGCGCGCGAACGCTGCGTGGTCGCGGATCTCGTGGACCCGGGCACCGCGGTGGTGCTCGTCTGCCCCATCGATGCCTCGGCACCCAAGGGGCGCCTGATCATGCCGCAGCAGCTGACGATTCGCGATCTGCTCGACCACGGGTGCCTGCCGGTCGTGTGCCGCGAGACGGAGCTCGAATGCGCGCTCGGATCGCTCGTCTGCCCGCCCGCGCTCGTGGTGACCGACTCGCAGGTGTTCGGCCAGGTCGCCCGTACCGTGCCCGAGCAGGTGCCGCTCACGTCGTTTTCCATCCTGATGCTGCGCTACAAGGCGGATTTGGTGGAGGCGGTCCGCGGCGCCGCCGCGCTCGATCGGCTGCATGAGGGCAGCCGGGTGCTCATCAGCGAGGGGTGCACCCACCATCGCCAATGCGAGGACATCGGGACCGTCAAGATGCCGCGCTGGCTGCAGGAGCATGCGGGCGCAAGGCTCGACTTCGCGTTCACGAGCGGCATCGAGTTCCCGCAGGCGCAGGACCTGTCCGCCTTCGACGCGGTGGTGCACTGCGGCGGGTGCATGCTGAACGCGCGCGAGATGCGCAGCCGCCAGGCCGCGGCCGCCGAGGCGGGGGTGCCCATGACGAACTACGGCGTGGCCATCGCGCACATGCACGGCATCCTGCGCCGAAGCCTGGCCCCGTTCCCGGAGGCGCTCGCCGCCCTCGGGTAGGGTCCGATGCCGAGCCCGCGGTTCCTGCGCCGCCCCGTTTGCACCCTCTTCCGGCGAAAGTGGCTAGAAATATCTGTTTTGCTGTAGCGGCGCCGTGTGATCGGGCCCGAAGGCCCGCCGCGCCGCCGCCGCTCACCCTGTTGAGGCCGTATTCGAGGCGTTTGGGGTCTTGGCGCCCGCGTCATGGGCGGTCGATGCGGACATGCCGGCCGAAACGGTCACCCTTGTCCGAGCCTGCTGACAGCAGAATGGAAATTACTAGCCACGTTCTCCGAGAGGACGGTGCCGTTGACCATCGTTCCCTAGCAGATTACCCACCAACGGTACCCCGAACTGCGAGAGAGGATCCCAAATCGGGCCCTCTCTCGCAGTTCGGGGTACCGTTGGCGGGTGTTCGACACCACAGGACATGACGGGCGGATGGGCGCGGCAAAAAGAAGCCCCCGTGGCCGGGGGCTAGTCATGCACGATATGAGCCGAACGGCGCCTCCCTACAGGTCGCGCGCCGCGGGCAGGCCGCAGATCCCTTCCGCCTCGCGGCACCCGGCGACCAGTGCCGCCTCGAGCGCGCGGGTCGCGACGAGCCCCAGCAGGTCGAGAGGGCAGGCGGGCGCATCGTCGCCGCCGGAAGCGAGCACGTAGATCGTGTCGCCGTCGTTGGTCGTGTGCGTCGGCCGGATCACGTGCGCGTAGGCGTCGGCCGCCATCTGGGCCACCTTGGTGGCCTGCGCCTTGGTGAGGCGGGCGTTGGTGACGATGCAGGAGATCGTCGTGTTCGTCCGGTCGAGCGGCATGGTGAGGCCGGCCCCGGCGTCGAGCATGCCCTCCTCGAGGTCGACGATCTGCGTCCCGTCCGCGCTCACGCGTGCGCCCGCGACGGGTTCGAGCGTGATGGGGTCGACGACGTTGCCGCACGCGTTGACGGCGCTGATGGCGCCGACCTTGAGCGCGCCGAGCGAGAAGGCGCGTGCGCCCAGTCCGCCCTTCATGGCGCGATCCATCCCGAGCAGCTTGCCGATGGTCGCGCCGGTTCCCGCGCCGACGGTACCCTCGGCGAGCCCGGTCGCGTTGCCGTCCAGCGCGAGGCGGGTCGCGGCTGCGCCCGCCTCGACGTCCGGCCGCACGAACGCGTCGCCGAACGCGAGATCGAACAGACAGCTCGAGCAGACGATGGGCACGCGGGTGGGGCCCACGTCGAGGCCGATGCCGCGGCTCTCCAGCTCGCGCGCCACGCCGGATGCCGCCTCGAGGCCGAACGCCGAGCCGCCCGACAGGCAGACGGCGTGAACCTGCTCGACGGTGTTCTCGGGGCGCAGCAGATCGGTCTCGCGCGACGCCGGGGCGCCGCCGCGCACGTCGACGCCGGCCGCGGCGCCGTGCGGCGCGACGATGACCGTGCAACCGGTCGCTGCTTCGCGGTTTGTCCAGTGGCCGAAGGAGAACCCCTCGACATCGGTTATGGAAATCGGCTCCAAAGAATCGCTCATGGTCAACTCATTTCTCAACAGGTTCAACGGGCGCGGAAGGACGGATGCAGAGAGGGCCGGATTGCGTCAGCTGCCGGTCGCCACGGCGTAGCGGCGGATGGCCCGGACGGTCTTGGCGATGGGAAGGCCCACAACGTTGTAGAAGTCGCCATCGATGCCGCGGACGAGCAGGCGTCCGCCGACGCCCTGGATGCCGTAGGCGCCCGCCTTGTCGAGCGGCTCGCCGCTCGCGACGTAGGCGTCGATCTCCTCATCGGTCAGGTCGTAGAAGGTCACGTCGGTGACGTCGACGAACGAATGGCGCGCGCGGGCGCTGTCGCCGGCGACGATCAGGCATACGCCGGTCGCCACCTGATGGGTGCGCCCGGACAGCTCGCGCAGCATGCGGTGGGCGTCGGCGGCGTCCGCAGGCTTTCCCAGCAGCTCGCCGTCGATGGCGACGATGGTGTCTGCGGCGACGACCAGCTCGCCGGGCTCGGCGACGGTGCCCGCGATGCACGCGGCCTTTGAGACGGCCAGGCGCTCGACCAGCTCGAAGGGCGTCTCGCCCTCACGCGGCGACTCGTCGATATCCGCGGGGGCGACCCGGAAGTCAAAACCCGCCTCGCGCATGAGCTCGATGCGGCGCGGGGATTGCGATGCCAAGATCATGGGCGCGTCCTAGAGCTGGATGCCCTGGCGGACCTTGTCCACCGCCACGTCGCCCGCGATGTCGCCGAGAACGGCCAGGGCGAAGGGGAGCGCCTGCCCCATGGCCGATGCCGTGATGATGTTGCCGTCGACCACGACGGTCTTGGGGCCTGCGAAGGTGCCCTCCGGGAAGGTCTTCTCGTAGCCGGGGAAGCACGTCGCGCGGCGCCCCTCGAGCAGGCCGAGCTCGCCCAAGATCGAGGGCGCGGCGCAGATGGCGGCGACGTGCTTGGTCGCGGCGAACTCGCGGACCAGGTCGCATACGCGCTCGTCGGCGCGCAGGTGGGCGGTGCCCGGCATGCCGCCCGGCAGCACGATGTAGTCGAACTCGGCGAAATCGATCTCGTCCAGGGTGCAGTCGCAGGTGACGGAGATCTGCTGGGCGGTCACGACGTCGCGCGTCGACATCACCGACACCAGGGCCACGCGCACCCCGCCCCTCCTCAGCACATCGACGATGGTCAGGCACTCGATGGTCTCGAAGCCATCAGCGGCAAGAACGGCAACGGCGGACATGATGCATCCTTTCATCGGGGATATTGACTGTTTATACCCTGTTTCGCGCGGGCGAGTATGGGGTGCGGCAACGTTGGGGGAACGTCCGGCCGCCGGGGACTCGGGCGTCCCTAGGCGCGGGTGAGATGGGCGACCGTCTCGCAGTGGAACGTCTGCGGGAACAGGTCGACCGGCGTGGCGGAGACGACCTTGAAGGTGCCCTCGTCGAGGAAGCGCCGCAGGTCGCGTGCGAGCGTGGCGGGGTCGCACGAGACGTAGGCCACGTCGCGCACCGACGTGGCCGCGATCAGGTCGATGGCGGCGGGGTCGAGTCCCGCGCGCGGCGGGTCGACGACGAGCACGTCGGCGTCCTCGTCGGGGAATTCGCGCACCGCGTCGCCGCCGATGGGGTCGACGTTGTCCAGCCGTGCAATCTCGAGGTTGCGGCGCAGGTCGCGGATGGCGGGGCCGTAGGCCTCGACGGCCGCCACGTAGGCGCAGCGGCGGGCGAGCGGGAGGGTGAACGTGCCGGCTCCGCAGTACAGGTCGATGGCGACGTCATCGGCACCGGGGTCGAGCGCGTCCATGACCAGCTGGATGAGGATTTCAGCAGCAGCGGTGTTCACCTGGAAGAACGAGGGGGCGCTCAGGCGCATCTCGCCATCGGCGATCTTCTCGGTCCAGGAGCCCTCGCCCGCAAGCGCCTCCACGCCGGCGACCTTGCGGGCGCGCCGGTCGCCTTTGGACATGACGCGCACGACGCTCGTGGGATGGACGGCGTCGGTGAGCACACGCGAGACCTGGGCGCGTGGGAAGGCGCCGGTGGGGGTCCACAGCGCGATCTCGAGCGCCTTGGTCCTGCGGCTGGCGCGGATGCCGACGCGCTCGAGGCCCAGATCGCGGGAATTACCGAGATAGGACAGGGCGCCGGCGACCGCCTTCACCGCGCGCGGGTACTTCTTCTCAAAAAGCGGGCAGCTGTCCACCTTGATGATCTGGTCGGGGTCGACCCCGTGCATGCCGAGGCGGAAGCGGTTGTTGTCCCACGAGGGCGCGAGCTCGACCTTGTTGCGGTAGCCCCAGGCGTCCTTCGCATGGCGGATGGGCTTGACGATCGCGTCGACCTCCTCGTCGGAGAAGCGGCCGATGCGGCGCAGCGTCGAGCGCAGGTTGCCCTCCTTGGCCGCGCGCTGGGCGTCCATCGAAAGGTTGCCCCATGGGCAGCCGCCGCAGATGCCCACAAAGGGGCAGGGCGCCTGCACGCGCTGGTTCGAGGGCTCGAGGATCTCGGAGACTACGGCGCGGTCGAACGAGGAGCCCGTGCTCACCACGTCGGCCTCCACGACGTCGCCCACGACACCTCCCGACACGAAGACGGCCTTGCCGTCCTCGGTGCGCGCGAGGCCGTCCGGGCCGTAGGTCATGCTGTCGACGGTGAGTTTCATGAGGGAACCTTCCATTACGTGATATGTGCTATGCGCAGCTTAGCGAAAGCGCTGGTAGATGTCGACGGATTCACGAGCCGACCACGGATTTGCCCGCTCGGTTCGCGTCATCGGCGCCTCCCCTCGGTCTCGATGGGTTGAAGCGAACCCGTCCCCAACGAACCCACCCAACGAACCCATGGGTCCCAAAACGAGGCCGCCCGTGCGGGGGAGCGCACGGGCGGCCGATGCGATGCGGAAAGCGGGCTTATCGCTAGCGCATGTCGCGCTTCTTCTGCTTCAGTTCCTTTTTCTGCTGCTTGAGGGCCTTCTTCTGCTGGTCGAGCATCTGCTGGCGCTGCTTTTGCTGCTGCTTCTGCTGGCGCAGGGCCTGCTTGCGCTGCTTGTTCTCAATCCGCTGCGCCTTGAGCATCTGGTCCTGCTGGCGCTGCTGGATGCGCTGCAGCCTCTCGGCCTCGCGCTCATGCTCCTGCTTGCTGCCGAACAGCAGGGTCTTGAAGCCCATGCCGATGAGCGCGAAGCCCGTGGCGACGCGGCCGATGCGGCGGATGACGATGGTCTTCGTGCCGCCATCCTTCTCGTCGAGGTCCTCGTCGACCTCGTCGGCATCCTCCTGCGGGTCGATGATCGTGGCCTTGACCGATGTCGCGCGCGGCTGCGCGGGCTCAAGTTCGGACTCGGGCTCGAAGGCGGGTCCCGGCGTCGGCTGCGGCTCGGGCTCCGGCGTCGGAGCGGGCTGGGGCGCCGCGACCGGCTCGGGTGCCGGTGCGGGCTCGGGCGCGGGCTGCGCCTCGACGGCGGGCTGCTGGGCGGGTGCCGCGGAGGGCTGAACGACCGGCTCGGGCTCCGTTGCGGGCGCGGGCTGCGGCGCGGGCGCGGGCTGAGCCACGGGCGCCGGCTGCGGCTCGACGATGGGCGCGGGCTCCACCGGCATGCCGTCGGGATGGCCCGCGCCCTCGAGCACGAGCTCGTGATCGGCCTCGACGGCGGCCGCCGGCGGCGTCCCCATGGGGACCGTCGGGCGCGCGGCGGCGCGCTTGGACGCGGCCTTCTCGGCGGAGCTGGCGCGCTCGATCGCGAGCGTCATCAGGTGCTCCTGCGCGATGAAGGGCTCGTCGCCCACGGCGCGCACGATGGGGGCCCACAGGCCCTTGGGCGTGAGCTCGCGTGCCTTCACGTTGTCCTTCAGCTGGATGTCCATGTATTGGATGACCTGCGCGCGCACGCCGGCGTCGAGCACGGGGAACGCGATCTCCACGCGGTGCTCGGTGTTGCGGGTCATCATGTCGGCACTCGACAGGTAGACCGTGTCGGCGTCCTCGCCGAACGCGTAGACGCGCGCGTGTTCGAGGTAGCGCCCCACGATGGAGCGGATGTGCACGTTCTCGGTCTTGCCGGGGACTCCCGGCAGCAGGCAGGAGATGCCGCGGATGATCATCTCGACCTGCACGCCGGCGCGGCTCGCCTCGGAGATCTTATCGATGACCTCGCGATCGGTCAGCGAGTTGAGCTTGAAGAACACGCGTGCCGGCAGGCCCGCCTGCGCGCGGTCGATCTCGCGGTTCAGGCCGGTCATGATGAGCGGCTTCAGGCCCGCAGGGGCCACGCCCAGATAGCGGTAGCTGCCGCGCAGGTTGCCCAGCGACAGGTTCTGGAAGAAGGAGTTCGCGTCCTCGCCGATGCCGGGGTGCGCGGTCATGAGCATGAAGTCCGAATAGAGCTTCGCGGTCTTCTCGTTGAAGTTGCCGGTTCCCAGCAGCGTGATGCGGGTGACCGCCATGCCCTCGCGGTAGGTGATCTGGCAGATCTTGGAGTGGCACTTGAAGCCCTCGGAGCCGTAGATGACGGTGCAGCCGGCCTCCTCGAGGCGCTCGGCCCACTCGATGTTGTTCTCCTCGTCGAAGCGGGCGCGCAGCTCCATCAGGACGGTGACTTCCTTGCCGTTCTCGGCGGCGGCGATCAGCGACTCGCACAGGCGCGACTGCTTGGCCACGCGGTAGAGCGTGATGCGGATGGAGAAGCAGTCATCGTCGTAGGCCGCCTCGTGCACGAGGTCCAAAAACGGGTTCATGGACTCGTACGGGTAGAACAGCAGCTTGTCGCCCTCGATGACCTGCTCGCGCATGCTGCGGCCGGAGTCGAACCCGGGGTTGTTCTGCGGCGTGAAGGGGTCGAAGAGCAGCTCGTGGCGCGACGCCTCCGGGATATGGGACTCCAGCGAGTACACGTAGCCCAGATCGAGCGGGATGTCCACGACCGCCGTCGCGCGCCCGGAGAGCTCGAGCGCCTGGCGGATCGGCTTGACGGTCTCGCGCTCGAGCTTGCCGCGGATGAAGAGGTAGACCGGCTGCAGGCGCAGGCGCTTCTTCAGGATGCGCTTCATGTGCTGGCGGTAGTCCTCTTCCTCCTCGACGCCCTCGCCGTCCGGGTCGATGTCGGCGTTGCGGATGACGCGGATCACGGCGCGGTCCTGCGGCTCATAGGAGCCAAAGCACCCGTCGATGCAGGACATGATGACGTCCTCGAGCAGGATGTAGCGGTACTCTCCCGTGGTGCTGGGGATCTCGATGACGCGCGGCAGCGAGGCGGGAACCTCGATGAGGCCGAGCAGGCCGGACTCGTCGGCCGACGCCGCGAGGCTGCAGACCAGGTACAGGCCGCCGTTGCGCAGGTTGGGGAACGGGTGGCGCGGGTCGATGACGAGCGGGGAGATGATGGGGGAGATGAAGGATTTGAAGTACCCCTCGACGAACGTGCGCTCGTCGCCGATCAGGGTGCTGGGCTCCAGGCGCACCATGCCGCGGTCGGCGAGCTCCTCCTCGAGCTCGTGGAAGGCGCGCGCCTGGCGGGCGTACAGCGGCGGCAGGGCCTCGAACACCTTGTCGATCTGCTCGGACGGCGTGAGGTTGCTCTTGTTGTCGCGCGGCTGGTGCTTGAGCGTCGCCAGGTCGGACAGGCCGCCGATGCGGATCATGAAGAACTCGTCGAGGTTGCTCTCGAAGATGGACACGAACTTGAGGCGCTCGAACAGCGGCACCGACTCGTCGTATGCCTCGGCGAGCACACGGTCATCGAAGCGCAGCCAGGAGAGCTCACGGTTCTGGGTGTAGGAGAAATCGTAACGCTCCGCCTGGGGGATGCCCTCAAGCGGCGCGGGGTCTTTCTTCTTGTCGTCTTTCTTGCGGTCTTTGTCTTTGACTGCCATGGCGGATCCGTCTCTACTCGAAGGGGTATGCGGTACCAACCGCGCCCGCGCCCCGCCGAGGGCGCCTGCGCGATGTGCATAGTTCAACTCCATCATAGGGCCTCGCGCCCCGTGCGGGCGCCTCGCGGGCAAAGCTTATCGGGATGCTTACACGAACGGTCGGGGACCGGTTGAGGGAGGCGCCGACCGGGCCGTCTTGAGCCCGCTGCGGGATGTTCGTCGCGAAGGCGGCCGGAAAGCGGCCTTTCAGGCTGGGTCCGGAACGTGCGCGGCGCGCGCTGTATCCGTCCGGTTGAGAAACCGAACGTTGATAAAACCTTTTACCAACGTGCGCAGGCGCTTCATTTTGAATTTGGTATCAATTCGCGGGCAATAAGGGCCTCATTAGAGCGGATCCGGGGTTCCTCCCAAGGTTTCCGGACCAGCGTGGACAAAGAAACCGCAGGTCACAGGCTTGTCAGATATGGCCGCTTCCAACCCGTACTTGCCGATTTGATACCAAATTCGTTTTCAAGATATAGCAACCCCCTCTATCCTGGGGTTTTGCGGTGCGGTTTCCCCACCGTGCAGCGCCGGGCCCCCAGGACCACCCCAGGCCCCGGGGCCCGCGCGCCGTTCAGCCCAGCCCAGCTTGCGTAATATGGGTTTTATCCAAGGTTTGGGCGCGTTCGGAAAGACGTGAGATAATCAAAAAGATTGTGAGTGGAGAACCGGCGCCTGCGCACGCGGGCGCGGCTGGGCTGCGCGGCGGCCCGCGCGGAAAGGGTAGGTCGATGGCGAAAGGTCTGCATGTCCCGAACGAGATCGGGCAGCTTCGGCGTGTCTGCTTGCACAGGCCGGGCGACGAGCTGCTCAATCTTCCGCCGAGCGAGCTCGACAGGCTCCTGTTCGAGGACGTCCCGTTTCTGGAGGACGCGCAGGCCGAGCACGACGCCTTCGCCCAGACCCTGCGCAACCAAGGGGTCGAGGTCGTCTACCTCGAGGACCTCGTCGCCGAGGCGTTCGACGCCATGCCCTCCGCCCGCGAGGAGTTCCTGGACCAGTACCTCGCCGAGGCCGGCATCAAGGGCAAGATCCTGCCCGCCGCCATCCGCGAGCGCCTGGGCGCCATCGCCGACAACCGCGAGTTCGTGAAGAAGACCATGGCGGGCCTCACCAAAGACGAGATCGACCTGCCGCTCGTGCGCTCGCTGCCGCTCGACGCGGTGTCGCGCGTCGAGAGCGAGACCAACCTCGCCATCGACCCGATGCCCAACCTGTACTTCACGCGCGACCCGTTCGCCGTCATCGGAAACGGCGTGAACCTCAACCGCATGTACTCCGCTACGCGCAACCGCGAGACCATCTACGGCAAGTACCTCTTCAAGTACCATCCCGACTACAAGGACACGACGCTGTACTTCCGCCGCGACGCCTCGTTCCATGCCGAGGGCGGCGACGTGCTGAACATCAACGAGCACACCATCGCCGTGGGCATCTCGCAGCGCACGCAGGCGGCCGCGATCGACGTCATGGCGCAGAACATGTTCTGGGACTCCGACTCCAAGGTGGACCGCATCCTGGCGTTCGAGATCCCCAACTCGCGCGCCTTCATGCACCTCGACACGGTCTTCACCCAGATCGACGTTGACAAGTTCACGATCTACCCGGCCATCATGGAAACCCTGCGCGTGTTCGAGCTGACGCCGTCTTTGCGCTCGGGGGAGGTCTCCATCCGCGAGATCAACGACACGCTCGAGCACATCCTGGCGGGCGCTTTGGGCATCGACCAGGTGAAGCTCATCCCGTGCGGCGGCGGGGACCCCATCGCCGCGGCGCGCGAGCAGTGGAGCGACGCCTCCAACACGCTGGCGGTGGCCCCGGGCAAGATCTGCGTCTACGCGCGCAACACCGTGACGAACGACGTGCTGTACAAAGAGGGCATGGACCTGCTGGTGATCCCGTCCGCCGAGCTGTCGCGCGGCCGCGGCGGCCCGAGGTGCATGAGCATGCCCTTCTGGCGCGACGACCTCCCGACGGGCTGAGACGCCGCGCTCTCGGTTCGTCCGCCTCGCGGTTTATCGTTTCGAAACAGGCGGACCTCATACTTACATGGATGATTGCGCCGGGGAGACCGGCCACAGGAACATGACCGAAAGGAGCCTTCATGGGCGTGAACCTCTCCGGACGCAGCTTTCTGAAGCTGCTCGACTTCACCACCGAGGAGATCGAGTACCTGCTCGCGCTCGCGCGCAACTTCAAGGACCTCAAGCGCACCGGCACCCCGCACCGCTATCTCGAGGGCAAAAACATCGTCCTGCTGTTCCAGAAGACCTCGACGCGCACCCGCTGCTCGTTCGAGGTGGGCGCGATGGATCTGGGCATGGGCGTGACCTATCTCGATCCGAGCGGTTCCCAGATGGGCAAGAAGGAGTCCATCGAGGACACCGCGCGCGTGCTCGGCCGCATGTACGACGGCATCGAGTTCCGCGGCTACGACCAGGCCGACGTCGAGGAGCTGGCCGCCAAGTCCGGCGTGCCGGTGTGGAACGGCCTGACCGACCAGTGGCATCCCACCCAGATGCTCGCCGACATCCTGACCGTTCAGGAGAACTTCAACTACGACATCAAGGGCAAGACCCTCGTGTTCATGGGCGACGCGAAGAACAACGTGGCCCGCTCCCTCATGGTCGTCTGCGCCAAGCTCGGCATGAACTTCGTCGCCTGCGGTCCGGTCGAGTGCATGCCCGCCTCCGACGTGATCGACGCCTGCACGCCGATCGCCGCGGAGAACGGGTGCACCATCACCTTGACGCAGGACCCCGAGGCGGCCTGCCGCGGGGCGCACGTCATCTACACCGACGTGTGGGTCTCCATGGGCGAGCCCGACGAGGTCTGGGCTGAGCGCATCAAGCAGCTCGAGCCGTATCGCGTGACCTCTCAGCTCATGGCGCTGGCGGATCCCTCGGCGATCTTCTTGCACTGCCTGCCGAGCTTTCACGACACCAACACCACCATCGGCGCCGATATCGCGAGCAAGTTCGGCGTCACCGAGAT
This sequence comes from Collinsella ihumii, assembly GCF_030385545.1. NCBI lineage: Bacteria > Bacillati > Actinomycetota > Coriobacteriia > Coriobacteriales > Coriobacteriaceae > Collinsella > Collinsella ihumii. The sequence continues at coordinate 464,637 of NZ_JAUEIQ010000001.1, forward strand.
GGAGGTCACCGACGAGGTGTTCGAGTCCCGTCAGTCCAAGGTGTTCGACGAGGCCGAGAACCGCATGCACACCATCAAGGCGGTCATGTACGCGACGCTGAAATAGCGGACGCGCGCCTGTAACGGGCGCCGTGAAGGCAACGAACCGGTACTGCCCATGGGCCCTTCGGATTCATCCGGAGGGCCCATGTGTTAAGCGCCCTTGAGGGGGCCGCCGGTCGCGCCCGTCTCACGGCGTCGCCGCCAAAACGCGGGCGCCGCGGCGCACGGCGTGTGTTTTGTCGGCCCGATTCCGCTGCCGGGCGGGCGGCGGCATGCGTCTCGACTATACTTAGGCAGGCTTGTCGCCAGCGGGCGTCGGGCCGAGCCACACAAGCAGACGTCTGAGAGGAGCCCCGCCCAATGCGCCAGGGATTCGATAACGAGAAGTACATCAGCCTGCAAGCGGAACACATCAAGGAGCGCATCGCTCAGTTTGGCGGCAAGCTGTATCTGGAATTCGGCGGCAAGCTCTTCGACGACTACCACGCAAGCCGCGTGCTTCCCGGCTTCGAGCCCGACAGCAAGTTCCGCATGCTCAAGAGCCTGTCGGACGACGTGGAGATCGTCATCGCCATCAACGCGGGCGACATCGAGAAGAACCGCGCGCGCAGCGATCTGGGCATCACTTACGACGAGGACGTGCTGCGCCTGACCGACATCTTCCGCAGCTACGGGTTCCTGGTGAGCTCGGTGGTGCTCACCCAGTATGCCGGCCAGCCCGCTGCCGACCTGTTCCGCCGCCGTCTGGAGGACCTCGGCATCACCTGTTACCTGCACTATCCCATCGAGGGCTATCCGCACGACATCGATCTGGTCGTGTCGGATGCGGGCTACGGCAAAAACGACTACATCGAGACCTCGCGCCCGCTCGTGGTGGTGACCGCCCCGGGCCCCGGCTCGGGCAAGCTCGCCACCTGCCTGTCGCAGCTCTACCACGAGCACAAGCGCGGTATCGAGGCCGGCTACGCCAAGTTCGAGACGTTCCCCATCTGGAACCTTCCGCTGTCGCATCCGGTGAACATCGCCTACGAGGCGGCCACGGTCGATCTGGACGACTCCAACATCATCGACCCGTTCCACCTGGAGGCCTACGGCAAGATGACCGTCAACTACAACCGCGACGTGGAGGCCTTCCCGGTGGTGAAGTCCCTTATGGAGAAGATCATGGGGGAGAGTCCCTACCAGAGCCCCACGGACATGGGCGTCAACATGGCCGGCTACGCCATCGTGGACGACGAGGCCTGCCGCGAGGCCTCCAAGATGGAGATCGTCCGCCGTTACTTCAACGCGGCCGAGCAGGTCAAGCGCACCGGTGCGGGTGCCGAGCAGGTGGACCGCCTGCGCAACATCATGAAGAAGGCCGGCGTGACGAAGGACTACTCGCCTGCGCGCTCCGCCGCGCTGCTGCGCGAGGAGACCACGGGCGCGCCTGCCGGCGCCATGGTCATGCCCGACGGCTCGGTGGTGACTGGCAAGACCTCCACCCGCCTAGGCGCGGCGAGCTCGCTGCTCATGAACGCGCTCAAGGCCGTGACCGGCGTGGACATGGAGACCGAGGTCATCAGCGACGACGCCATCGAGCCCATCCAGCGCCTGAAGACGCACCGCCTGGGCAGCGTCAACCCGCGCCTGCATCCGGACGAGACCCTGATCGCCCTGTCCATCACATCGGCGACCAGCGAGGTCGCCGCCCGCGTGCTCGAGGGCCTGAAGAAGCTGCGCGGCTGCGACGCGTTTTTCTCCGTCATCATCTCGGCCTCCGACGAGGAGCTGCTGCGCAAGCTCGGCATCAACGTGTGCTGCGAGCCCAAGTACGAGCGCAGCGGCATCTACCACAAATGATACGGTGGGGACGGGGTCAAACGTCTCATTTTGCACGGTGAGGCGATGGGCTGTTCCTCACAGGGCATGATGCAAGCGGCCCTCCGTCTGCCACCCCGGTTCGGGGCCGGCGACGGAGGGCCGCATCTCATCTGGATGGAGATTCGGGCGGCTCACGCCTTCGAGCGGCGTCTGCGATGGGCGGCCCACGCGGCGCCCGCAGCGGCATAGGTCGCAAGCGGCAGCGCCAGGCCCGCGAGATACCACGGGTCGGTGGCGCTCACCAGCAGGTTGAATGTCGCATGATAGGTGATGGCGGCGGCGAGCAGGCCGAACGCGCCCGTGTAGAAGAGCTTTTTCTGCTTGTGCACGAACGTGAAGCCCAGACCCACGGTGACGGTGCACAGGCCGTGCACCAGGCTGGTGGCGAGCCCGCGCGTGAGCGCCCAGCTCACGGCGGCGCTATCGCCCACGCTCATCATAAGGTAGGCGTTCTCGGTGATGGCAAAGCCCACGCCGCAGGAGAAGGCGAGCGCGAGCACCTCGGAGCGGCGGTCGCTGCGGGCCGCGGCGTAGATGAGCACGGGGAGTGCCTTCAAGATCTCCTCCACGATGGGCGCCACCGAGAGCGACAGCTCGAGCGACGTGATGCCCAGCGCCTGCCGAATCATGCCGTTCACGGCGCCGGCGCAGACAGCGATGTAAGATCCTGCCAGCAGATAGGTCACAAGCCAGCGCGAGCGTCCCTGCAGGATGGGAAGCATGAGGGCGAGCGGGACCGCGAAGCAGATAAAGGCTATCGAAACCATTTTGCCACCCCAATTCTTGCGAGGGGCAGCGCCGCCAGGACCGCTGCTGCGGTTGTCAAGCAGGCGGCTGCGTGCATGATGCCGCCTGCCGCCGCGAGCAGGACGACGGGCTGCAGGATGCAGATCGCCAGCACGCAGGCGTTGTAGGGGCGCATGACCCGGATGATGCCCATCTCGATATCGGGCAGCACGAGGTGCTTGGCGGCAAAGTAGGAGGTTCCCGCCACCGGGATGAGCGCCAGCGCCATGGGCGCCATGGCATCGCGGGCTCCGGGCAGAAGGAGTGCACCTTCAAGCACGATGAGCACGGGCGCGGCCAGCGCGCCCAGCCGGTAGGGGCGAAGCTTTGGCTCGCGCCCGTCCGCCAGGGTGTCGAGCGCGCCCACGTAGGAGGAGAACAGGAAGAAGAAGGCGCCGGCGTACCCGATGAGCCCGATGGAGAAGCCCGCCTGCCCGGTGACGAGTGGCATGACGGCGCCGGGGTCTGCGGCGGACAGCTGCTTCAAGGCGAGCGCGGGCAGCGCGCCCGAGCTCACCAGGGCCGTCCGCAGGATGTCGTAGAGCGTTCCCATGGCGTAGCAGGCAAACCCGTAGGTCACGATGCGGAAGAACAGCGGGATGCCGCGCTTCGTGCCCTGGACCAGGCCGAAGATCGTCGAGATGAGGGCCGCAGCCCCGATGAGGGTCTGCATGCGGCTACGCCTTCTGCTCGGCCTGCGATGCACGCCGGCGCATGAGGGCATAGATCGCGCCGCCGCCGACCAGCGCGCCCGCGCCGGCACCGACAGCGATCATGCCGAAGCTGTCTCCGGACCCGCCCGAGACGGTTCCCGTGGCGCCCTGCTGAGCCTGCTGGAGTGCCTCGCAGCCCATGGCGAGCTCGTCGAGCGCGGCGTCGATCTGGTCGTTGACGTTCTGGGCATCGGCGCTTGCGGGGTCGAGGTTCTCGAGCTCACTCTTAAGCTCCTCGATCTTGTCGGCGCGCTCCGAGATGAAGGAGACGAGCTCCGACTGCACGGCCAGGATCTGGTCCGCCTCGTCGATGGTCCCGCGGGAGGCAGAGGCCTGCGCCTCCTGGGCATCGGCGACCGCGCTCGCCGCTCCCTGCACGTAGCTGTTGTACTGACCCATGTAATCCTGGGTGAATTCCATCTGCTGCTGGATGTCGGTGCCGAGGTTTTCTTGCATCGCCTCGATATCGGCGATGATTTGGTCGATCTCCTCTTCGGTGTAGCCGTCGGCGGCGTTTTTGGGCGCGGAGAACTCATATTCTGCCTGCGAGGCGAGCTCGGAGATGCTCTGGGGGATCCTGATGCCCTTGAAGCTGGCCGAGGTGACGCTCGTGCGCTGCTCCTCGGTAAGCGTCACGCCGATCGAGGCGGCGATTTCATCTTGGCGGGCCTTGGTCGCCTCGGCAGCGGACGCGACATCATCCGTTTTGGTGACGCCGTGGGACTTCAGATCGTTCTTGAGCTGATTCGATAGCGTGCCGCCGGAGTTCGAAAGCTCGTTGAGCTGCTTGAGGTAGCCGGCGAGCGCTACAAGTTCCGAGACCGAGGACGGATAACTGTTTTTGAGGGCTCTCAGCCCGTTGATCAACTCCGTGCAGGCCCTGCTCTTATCCTGCTGCTCGCGGATCGCCTCGACCTTCTCCATCGCCTGCTGCTTGTTCTGCTGGGCGAGCTGCATCTGGAGCTGGGCGAAGATGAGCTGGGCGTTTTGCCCGGAGTTCAGGAGCGAGTCGAATGGGGACGGGGTCACGCTGAGCGCGCGGGATGCCGCCTCGGTCGCCTGCTGGTTGGTGGGATCTTCCACCATGAGCTCGACTTGCTCGGTTGCCTCCTCGACAATCTGGGTCTCCTCTGTGACGGTCTGCTGGGCGTCTTCGAGCTCGTCGGCGAAGGCGGGCATCGGCGCCGCAAGCGCGCCGATGAGTCCTGCCGTGATGGCGAGCGCTGCAAACGGGGTGCGAAGTTTCATATGGTTCTCCTCTACATGGCCTGGTCGGTTCCGGGTTGACGTTTGCCCTTCGGATGAAGGGCGATTCGGGTGCGTACGGCATGCTGTTGGTGTCGCGCGGGGCATGCATTCGTGCGCATGCACCACATAATAAGGGAGGGGGTACGATCGTGCTCGCCTCGTCACCCATTGGCGTCGTGAGTGCCCCGAGATTTCGAATGAATGAAATCATCGACTTGTGCCGCCGGGCCCTCTGCCCGGTGCTACGATAAAGACCCGTGAAGACAACAGGACTTCGACGGGAAAGCTCAGGTACAAAACAATGGCAAAACACATCTTCGTCACCGGCGGCGTGGTCTCCTCGCTCGGCAAGGGCATCACCGCCGCGTCGCTCGGCCGCCTGCTCAAGAGCCGCGGCTACAAGGTCACCATGCAGAAGGCCGATCCGTATCTAAACGTCGACCCGGGTACGATGAGCCCGTTCCAGCACGGCGAGGTCTTCGTGACCGAAGACGGCTACGAGTCGGATCTCGACCTCGGCCACTACGAGCGCTTCATCGACGAGAACCTCACGCGCAACTCCAACTTCACCACGGGCGCCATCTACCAGAGCCTGATCCACCGCGAGCGCCGCGGCGACTTCTTGGGCGGCACCGTGCAGGTGATCCCGCACGTCACGAACGCCATCAAGGACAAGTTCCGCCGCATCGAGGAGCAGACGGGCGCCGACGTGGTCATCACCGAGCTCGGAGGCACGATCGGCGATATCGAGAGCCAGCCGTTCGTCGAGGCCATCCGCCAGTACCGCAAAGACGTCGGGCCCGAGAACGTCTGCTACATCCACGTGAGCCTCGTTCCCTACATCGCCGCCGCCCACGAGGTCAAGACCAAGCCCACGCAGCACTCCGTCAAGGAGCTCCGCAGCTTCGGCATCCAGCCCGACATCATCGTGCTGCGCAGCGACCACGAGATCGACAACGCCATCCGCACCAAGATCGCGAGCTTCTGCGACGTCGACGACGACTGCGTGTTCACCAACGAGGACTGCGCCTCGATCTACGACGTGCCGCGCCTGCTGGCGGACCAGGACTTCGACCTGCGCGTCTGCGAGCGCCTGGGGCTCGACCCGCGCGAGCGCCACATGGAGGACTGGTACGGCTTCCTGTCCAAGCAGGACCATGCCAACCGCCATGCCGACCGGGTGAAGATCGCCGTGGTGGGCAAGTACACGCAGCTGCCCGACGCCTACCTGTCGGTCATCGAGGCCCTGCACCACGCGGGCATCTTCTTCGACCGCCATGTGGACGTCCAGCTCGTCGATGGCGAGAGCCTCGATGAGGCCAACGTCGACGAGATGCTCGGCGACGCGTCGGGCATCCTCGTCCCCGGCGGTTTCGGCAAGCGCGCGTTCGACGGCAAGATCTGCGCCGCGCGCTACGCCCGCGAGCACAAGATACCGTATCTGGGCCTGTGTCTCGGCATGCAGGTGGCGGTCTGCGAGTTCGCCCGCAACGTCGCCGACCTGGCGGGGGCCAGCTCGTCGGAGTTCGATCCGGATGGTCCGCACTCGGTCATCGACCTCATGGATTCCCAGGAGGACGTGACCGAGAAGGGCGGCACGATGCGCCTGGGCGCCTATCCGTGCAAGCTCGCCGCCGATTCGCTCGCGCGCGAGGCGTACGGCGAGGAGCTCGTCTACGAGCGCCATCGCCATCGCTACGAGTTCAACAACGCCTACCGCGACCAGCTTGAGCACGCCGGCCTGGTCATCTCCGGGGTGAGCCCCGACGAGAGCCTGGTCGAGATGATCGAGCTGCCGCGCGACGTCCACCCGTGGTTCGTGGCGACGCAGGCGCACCCCGAGTTCAAGAGCCGCCCCATCAAGCCGCAGCCGCTGTTCCGCGAATTCGTGCGCGCATCGGTCGCGCAGCATGAGGGGGTCGCCCGCACCGAGGTGAACCCCATCAACCCGGTCGAGCAGTAGGGCGGCGGGCGCTATGGACGGACGGACGCATGCGCCGCGCGGGCCGCGGCGGGGACGCGAGGGCGCATCGCCCGCGCCGCGGACCCCGCTCGAACGCTGCCGCGACGAATACCTCGGGCATCTCGCCGTCGAGCGCGGGCTCTCCCGCAACACGCTCGACGCCTACCGCCGCGACCTCAACGCGTACGTGTCCTATCTGTCCGAGCGCGGCATCGACGAGGTCGATGCCGTCGCGCGCCGCGACATCGAGGATTTCATCGCGGCGCGGCGCGAGGCGGGCTACGCCTCGTCGTCGATCAATCGCACGCTGTCGGCGGTCAAGGGGATGCATCGGTTCCTGATGCGCGAGGGCATGAGCGGGACGCATCCCACCGCCGGCGTGCGCTATGCGCGCCAAGACGACCGCCTACCGGAGTATCTGACCATCGAGCAGGCGACGGCCCTGCTCGACCAGCCGTTTCCCCAGACCGATGCCGGCGTGCGCGACCACGCGATCCTCGAGGTGCTCTACGGATGCGGGGTGCGCGTCAGCGAGCTCACGGGGCTGGACGTGGGCGACCTGTATCTCGATGACGAGTTTCTGCGCGTGACGGGCAAGGGCTCCAAGGAGCGGCTCGTGCCGATCTCCGGCACGGCCGAAAGCGCCCTGCGCTCCTATCTCGCCGACGCGCGCCGCTCGCTTGCCGCCCATGCGCGCAGCGGCGTCTCGGCGGCGGTGTTCCTCAACGCGCGCGGCGGCCGCATCTCGCGCCAGTCGGTGCACACGATCGTGGAGCGCGCGGGAAGGACGGTGGGGATCGAGGGCCTCCATCCCCACATATTGCGGCACTCGTTCGCCACCCATATGCTCGCCGGGGGAGCCGACCTGCGCGTGCTCCAGGAGATCTTGGGCCATGCGAGCATCTCGACGACGCAGGTCTACACCCATGTCGACCGCACCCAGCTGCGCGAGGTCTACCTGGCGGCCCATCCGCGCGCATGAGGGTGCGCTCGCCATGGGGGGCGGGCGCATCCGGCATATCCGCAGAAACCGAATCGACCGGCTCGCCTTGGGCCAAAACCCGTTCATTCATGAATGAACGGGGCCCGTTTTGGCGTTTGCCCAGGATTCGATTTTCTGACACCCCTCTTCATTCATGAATGAAGAGGTCGGCTGTCATCGTTGCTCGATACTGAACGGGTCGACGGGGCCGACCCGGCGCGCGGGGACGCACCCGAGGGACCGTCCTGGGGCGCGCATCGACCGCAGCGCCGGCGCCCCCACGGCGCCCCCACTTCCTCCCACCGGCGTTCCCACTTCCTCCCACTGGTGCCCCGCGGGCGCGCACATCGCTGCAAAAGCGCGAGGTGTAACAACAAAATAGCTGGTCAGAGGCCTACTTTTTCTCCCACCGCGCTGACCTGCGGATTCTCGATTTCGTCACAACTTCGCCCCGCCGGATAAATCGGTTCAACCTCAGCTTGAACGTTATGCTTTGCCGTCTCTCTGGCGAGGGGTGGTGGCTTTTCGTGCTCAAAACACAAGATGTAGTGGTCGGGGCGATGGCGTTCCGAAACCTCTCAACAAGGTTGGGTGGGTTGGTGGGAGCCGATGGGGGAGAAAGTGGGAAAAAGTGTTGCGAAAGGGTTCGAAAGTCCATAAGATTGAAGACGTCGACAGCGGGGTGGCTCCCGCACAAGCCCACGAATCGCCTAAGGGGGTGCGGCGGTGTATCTCACCGGTACCTATGATCGAAACCTCGATGCAAAGGGCCGTCTGTCTCTACCGCCAGCCTTCCGCAAGCAGTTCGACGAGCAGGTGCGCGTGCTGCCCGCTCCTGAAAAGGAGCTCGACGCCCTGTACGTGTTCACCGAGGACACGTTCAAGGCCTGGCTTGACGATGTGTTCCGCGCAAAGGGCGGTTATGACCCCACGAACGGAGAGCATCGCATGGTCAGGGAGGCGCTGAACGGTCAGGCGGCTACACTCGATATCGATTCGGCCGCCCGCATCAGCCTTCCTGAGCCGTATCGCGCTCAGGCCGGTCTCGATCGCGAGGTCACGATCGTCGGCAACGGCGACCGCCTGGTGATCTGGGACCGTGCAAAGCACGAGGCGCGTCAGGCCGCGGTCAAGAACGTGCTGGCGAACTTCTTCGATTAGGGAAGCGGTCCGGAGGAGAACACGAACATGGAGACGGGATCGTTGACATACGAATATCGGCATGAACCTGTCATGCTCAACGAAGTGCTCGAGCAGCTCGCCTTGCACGAGGGGGAGGTCGTGTGCGACTGCACCCTCGGAGGGGCCGGTCACTCGGTCAAGCTGGCCGCTGAGGTCGGTGCGACGGGCCTGCTCCTCGGCATCGATCAGGACGACATGGCGCTGGCCGCGGCGCACGAGCGCCTCGACCGCGAGGCGCCGGGCGTGCCCCGCAAGCTCCTGAAAGGGAACTTCGGGGATCTGGACGAGCTTCTGTGCTCGGCCCAGGTGCCCGGTGTCGACGGCTTCCTGTTCGATCTGGGCGTCTCGAGCCCGCAGCTCGATATCCCTGGCAGGGGCTTCTCGTACCACGAGGACGCCCCACTCGATATGCGGATGGATCCGGGTAACAACACCTTAAACGCAGCTGAGGTCGTGAACACCTACAACGAAGCAGACCTCGCCCGGATTCTTCGCGTCTACGGGGAGGAGAAGTACGCCCGCCAGATCGCGCGCCAGATCGTGCGCAGGAGGGCGGACGCGCCTCTCAAGACCACGGGAGATCTGGTGGAGGCGGTCAAGGCGGGCATTCCCGCCGCGGCCCGGCGCCACGGGGGGCACCCCGCGCGCAAGAGCTTCCAGGCGATCCGCATTGAGGTCAACCATGAGCTCGATGTGCTCGAGCGCGGCCTCGAGGCTGCGGTCAGATGGGCGAATCCGGGAGGGCGCATCTGCGTCATCTCGTACCATTCGCTCGAGGACCGCATCGTCAAGCGGCTGTTCCAGGAGCATAGCCAGGGCTGCATCTGCCCGCCGGATATTCCGGTGTGCGTGTGCGGGCACGTGCCGGTAGTCGAGATCATCACCCGTAAACCGCTGGTTGCGCAGGCCGAGGAGGTCGAACGCAACCCCCGGGCCCGGTCTGCCAAGATCCGCGTGGCGAGGCGCTTGTGACCTTGCGTGCGATCGCGGTGCGGCCATCCCCGAGCGGCAGCATAAACGTACTTTAATCGCACTACTCTTACTTCGAGGGGAATGGGTTGCATACCATGGGTTATCGTCAGTCAAACGCAGCATTCGCCTATGATATGCAACCCGCCGCAACACCGGAGCGCCTCCGCCAGAACGAGGCGCCGCGCGTCGCCGAGCGCCCGAGCCTGCACGTCGTCACCGGCGAGGGCCGCCAGGCCAACCAGGCGGTCAGCCCGGCGTTCGTGAGCGTCATCAAGGTGTGCTGCGTGCTCATCGCCCTGTTCTGCGTCGTCGGCCTGGCCCGCGTCAGCCTGGCGAGCGCGACGGCGGCGACGCTCAACAACAACGCCGCGCTCACCAACGAGCTCGAGACCGGCCGTGACGAGAGCTCCAACCTCGAGGTCATGCAGTCGGTGTACGGTTCCCCCACGCGCATCCGCGACCTCGCGTCCGGTACGCTGGGCATGGTCGATGCCGAGAACACCGTCGAACTCGACCTTTCCGGTTCGGCCGCATCGTCTGCCACCGAGGGCCAGCCGTCCGCAGACCAGCAGTAGGAGCCGCAAGAGGGGCGCATCTATGGCACAGAACAGAAACGGATACGGTCGCGACCGCTACGGGAGCGACCGCTTTGCTGACCGTCGCTTTGGCGACGGTCGTTTTGACTACGGTTCCCGCGAGCGCCGCGACCGCGCCTCGGCGCGCGCCGCCCGCGGGGGAGGCAGCCGGCGCGGCCGCGGCGGCTCAGGTGCGGGAGGCACCGCATCGGACGGCGCGCTCATGTCCCGCCGCACAATCGTGAAGGGCCTGCTGGGTGCGTTTTCGCTCGCGGGCGTCTTCAAGCTCTCGCAGCACCAGATCTTCTACCACGACGTCAACATGGAGCGCCTCGAGGCGCGCCGCATCGCCAACTCGACGCTGCACGCCAAGCGCGGCACGCTCTACGACCGCAACGGCAACGTGCTCGCGGCGAGCGAGGAGTGCAGCAACATCGCGCTCAACACGTACAACATCGAGGACAAGAAGAAGGTCGCAAGCGCGCTCGTGAAGCACCTGGGCGTCGAGAAGAGCTTCGCGAACGACAAGGTCAACGAGGAGACCACCTGGACCTACGTGGCGCTCAAGGTCGACCAGGACGTGGCCGACGCCCTCATGGAGGAGGGCCTTGCGGGCATCGAGTTCGAGCAGACGATCAAGCGCGTCTACCCGTACGGCCAGCTCGCCTCGCAGGTGCTCGGCGTCGTCAACACCGACAACGAGGGCATCACGGGCCTGGAGCTGCAGTACGAGCAGGACCTGCGGGGCGAAGACGGCTGGATCGCGCGCGAGCGCGGCGCCGACGGCAGCTATATCGCCGGAGGCGCCTACGAGAAGCAGGCGGCGGTCGACGGCGACGACCTGGTGCTCACGCTCGACATCAACATCCAGCGCGAGGCGGAGGAGGCGCTTGCCGAGGCGGTGGCCAACAGCGGCGCCTACCACGGGTCCATCATCGTGACCGACCCCACGAGCGGCGAGATCTTCGCGGCCTGCTCGTACCCCACCTACAACCAGGCCGACCTGTCGACCGCGCGCGCCGAGGACATGAACCTGCGCGTGGTGACCGACGCCTACGAGCCCGGCAGCGTCTTCAAGGCGCTCGTGAGCGGCATGGCGATCGATCTGGGCGTGGCCGACGTGGACACGACGTTCGACGTGCCACCCGTGGTGCTCGCCGGCGACGACGAGGTCACCGACGTCGACGACCGCGACTACGCGATGACCATGACGCTGCGCGAGATCATGCGCCGCTCGTCGAACACGGGCATGATCCTGGTGGGCGAGAAGGTCGGCGCCGACAACTTCGCCGAGTATCTCGACCGCTACGAGATCGGCCATGCGTCGGGCATCGACTTTCCGGGCGAAAACACCGGTATCGTGCGCTCGCGCGACGAATACGACGGCGCGAGCGTGGCGGCCATGTCGTTCGGCCAGTCGGTCTCGGTGGCGCCGGTCGAGCTGACGCGCGCGATCTCGGCCATCTCCAACAAGGGCATCATGACCACGCCCCACTTCCTCATGGCCAAGAAGGGCGTGAAGGTCGATTGGTCCGCGCACGACAAGCAGGTGCTCTCCGAGGAGACGGCGACCAAGGTCGCGGACATGATGCTCACCGTCGTGGACGAGGGCACCGGAGAGCTCGGCCAGGTCGAGGGCTACGAGGTGTCGGGCAAGACGGGCACCGGACAGCGCGCGAGCGAGACCGGCGGCTACGAGCTCGGGAGGTACCTGGCGTCGTTCATGGGGTTCGCCCCGACGAAGGACCCGAAGGTGCAGGTCTACGTCACGCTCGACGGCACGGGGTACACCTCGGTCGCGGCGGCCCAGCCCTTCGCGACCGTCATGGGTGCGGCCCTGCAGGCACTTGGCGTCAAGCCGACCCGCTAGGCAACGTCCGCTTGGCGCGTGTTGGGTCGGGCTCGCTTGCGCTCATGTCGACGGCGCGAGCATCCACAGGGCCTGCACGAACTGGGGTGCCGGTCGCGCTAAAATGTACGGTCGGCATATTCGGCTCGTTAAGGAGCGATGCATGATAGAAATCGCAGTCAAGTACCTCGAGAGGGTCACGGGCGCGAAGCCGTGGACGGGCAACGCCGACCGCGTGTGCCGCGGCGTCGTGATCGACTCGCGCGAGGTCTCCCAGGATTCCATCTTCGTGGCGTTTCCCGGTGAGCGCGTCGACGGCAACGACTTCGCCGCCTCGGCTATCGAGGCGGGCGCCGCGTGCGTCGTGCTGACGTGTGAGCCCGCGCGCGACCTCATCAAGGCGGCCGACCGCCACGAGTGCGCCGTCTTCACCTGCGAGGACCCCACGCAGTTTTTGCTCGACCTGGCGCAGGGCTACCGCGCCCGCATGCGCTGCACGGTCATCGGCGTGACCGGCTCGATCGGCAAGACCACGACCAAGGACACCCTCGCCGCGCTGCTGTCCACGCGCTACCGTGTGCACGTGACGAGCGGCAACCACAACAACCTCATCGGCATGCCGCTGACCATCCTGTCCGCCCCGCGCGACACCGAGATCATGATCTTGGAGATGGGCATGGACGGCTTCGGCCAGATCGAGCGCCTGTCGCGCTGCGCGCAGCCCACGTACTCGGTCATCACCAAGATCGGCACCTCCCACATCGGTCTTCTGGGGAGCCGCGAGAACATCGCGCGCGCCAAGGCGGAGATCCTGGCGGGCATGCCGCCCAGCTCCGAGAACTTCGAGGGGCACCATTCCGCGCTTGTGCTGAACGGGGAGGACGACTTCACCCCCTTCATCATCGAGAACTTCGCCAAGCCCGCGGGCATCGAGGTCATCCTCTGCGGCATGACCGACGATGATGACGTGAGCGCGCGCGACGTCGAGCTCGAGCAGGACGGCTGCCCGTCGTTCACCATCTCGTTCGAGGACGGCGCCCAGTTCAGGACGCACGTCTCGATCCCGGGGGCCCAGTCGGTCGTGAACGTGCTGTTCGCCGCCGCCCTCGCGCACCGCCTGGGCGTCGCCCAGTACGTGATCGACGAGCAGTTCGCGAAGCTGGAGATCACCGGCCGCCGCACCGAGGTCCGCATCTCCGCGTGCGGCGCGCGCATCATCGACGACTCGTACAACGCGGCGCCCGAATCCATGGCCGCGGCCCTCGACCTTCTGGCAAAGCTGCCCGCGACCGGCTCGCGCATCGCCGTCCTCGGCGAGATGGGCGAGCTCGGCTGTGAGGGGGAGCGCCTGCACGCGCTCACCGGCGCCTACGCGGCCGCCAAGAAGCTGGATCTGCTCGTGTGCGTCGGCGGCGAGAACGCCGGGCACATGGCCGCCGCCGCGCGCCTCATGGGCATGCCCGAGGACCGCGTGCGCGTGCTGCCCACCACCGATGCCGCGATCGCGCGCCTCTCGCACGCGATCGCTTCCGATGACCTGGTGCTCGTCAAGGGGTCGCGCTTCGTTGGCCTCGACCGCTTCGTGGAAGAGGTGTGCTAAATGATCGGCAACCCCCTGTATCCTACCTATCAGACGTTTCTCGCCCTCGGCATCGCCGCGCTCATCGCGCTCGTGCTCATGCCGCTGTGGATCCGCATCCTGAAGTTCGAGGGCATCGGCCAGCAGGTCCGCGCCGACGGGCCCAAGCGCCATCTGGTCAAGCAGGGCACGCCGACCATGGGCGGCGTGGTCATCCTGATCTCCGTCGTGCTCACCTGCGTGCTCATGGCCCGCTTCTCCGTCGAGCTGCTGCTCGTGGTCGGGGCGACCGTCGCCACGGGCCTGCTCGGCCTGATCGATGACGTCACGAGCGTCACCCACGGCCGCTCGCTCGGCCTCACCCCGCATGCCAAGATGATCGGCCTCACCCTCATCTGCGTCGTGTTCTGCCTGGTCGCCGTCAACCTGTGCGGCGTCACGCCCGCGGTGCGCTTCCCGGGAGGCTTCACCATCGACCTCTCCGGCATCAAGACCGTCTTCCAGATCGGTGACCGCGCCTACTACATCCCGTGGCTCTACCTCATCTTCACCTGGCTCGTGATCGCGGGCTTCTCCAACGCCGTCAACCTGACCGACGGCCTCGACGGCCTCGCGGGCGGCACGTCCATGATCGCCATGCTCATCATGGCGGCCATCGCCTTCATGCGCAGCGATCCGGGCCTGGCGATCTTCGGGGCCGCCTGCGCCGGCGCGTGCCTGGGCTTTCTGTGGTTCAACTGCTACCCGGCGAGCATCTTCATGGGCGACACCGGCTCGCTTGCGCTGGGCACCGCCTTCGCGAGCATGGGCCTGATCACGAACACCGAGGTCGTCTCGCTCATCATCGGCGGCCTGTTCATCATCGAGGCGCTGTCCGTCATGATCCAGGTCGTGAGCTTCAAGCTCACCGGCAAGCGCGTCTTCCTCATGGCCCCCATCCACCATCATTTCGAGAAACTCGGTTGGGCCGAGACCAAGGTCGTCATCCGCTTCTGGATCGTCGCCGCGGCGTTCGGCGCCCTGGGCTTCGCCTTGTTCTTCCAGCTGGGATAGTGATTCTTCATGCCGTTGCCTAAAACATTCTCGCTTCTGGTGCTCGGTCAGGGGCTGACCGGGATCGACGTTGTGACCTGGGCGCTCGATGCGGGCTCCGCGCGCGTGAGCTCGATCACCGTGTACGGGGGCGCCTCGTCGGAGCCCACTGAGCGCACGCGGGCCCTCGAGTCGGCGGGCGTTCGGTTCGTCTACGGCACCGAGGAGGTCGAGGGCGACTACGACATCTGCGTGGCGAGCCCCGGCATCTCCGAGTTCTCCGACTTCTTCGCCTCCGCCGCAGCGCATGCGGGCGAGATCATGGGCGAGCCCGAGCTCGCCTGGCGCCTGTCGCGCGCGCCGTGGTGCGCCATCACCGGCACGAACGGCAAGACCACGACCACCACGCTCGTGAACCACCTGCTCCAGGGCGCCGGCATCGAGTCCGTGGCGGTCGGCAACATCGGCACGCCGGCGATCGAGGAGGCCGAGAAGCACGGCCCGGACGCCTGGATGGTGGCCGAGCTGTCGAGCTACCAGATCGCGACGACCCATGAGCTGCACCCGCGCGTCGCCGTGCTGCTCAACATCACGCCCGACCACCTGGCGTGGCACCGCACGCACGAGAACTACGCCCTGGCCAAGATCAAGCTGTTCGACAACATGACCGCAGACGACCTCATCATCGTCGACGTCGAGGACGAGGGCGTCATGACGTATGCGGACCGGATTTTCACCGGCGGGCACCGCGTGCTGTCGCTCGGCATGGCCGACGCGGGAACGCGCGACGCGGCTTTCGTGCGCGAGAGCCGCCTTGTCGTGCGCCTGGATGGAGAGGAGTTCGACCTCGTCCACGCCGACGACCTGGCGATCGCGGGGCAGCACAACGTCATCAACGCCCTGGCCGCGTCCGCGGCGGCCCTGTACTGCGGTGCGCCTGCGGATTGCGTCCGCGCGGGCCTCGACACGTTCAGCCCGCTCGAGCACCGCGTCGAGCCGTGCGGCGAGCTCGACGGCGTGCGCTACTACAACGATTCCAAGGCGACGAACACCGATGCGGTCGAGAAGGCCCTGACGGCGTTTCCCGACGACGACGTCATCTTGCTGCTGGGCGGCCACGACAAGGGCACGCCGCTCGAGGACTTCGCCGCCTATGTGTGCGACCACGTGCGCGCCGTCGTGTGCTACGGCGAGGCGCGCGCCCGGTTCCGCCGCGCGATCGAGGACGCCGACCGCAACCAGGACGTGGACATCGCCGAGGCCGATGACCTGCGCGACGCCGTCGACGTCGCGCGATCGCTCGCCTCGCGCGGGGACGTGGTGCTGCTGTCTCCCGCCTGCTCGTCGTTCGACGAGTTCTCCGGGTTCGAGGAGCGCGGCAGGTATTTCAAATCGTATGTGGAGAAGCTGCGCCAGGCGCACGATGACGAGGAATAAGGGTGAGCGTGGGTAACGACACGAAGATGCAGGAGCGGACGCCGCGCCCTCGGCAGGACGCGCGGGGCGGGGTTCCGGCGCGCCGGGACCAGGCCGGCGCCGAGCGCCGCCGCACCGGAGGCCGGCGCCAGTCGGGCGCCGCGCAGGACGGCATCGCCGAGCGCCTGATCGCCGGCGTCCCCGCGCGCATCATGCGCCCCCGCCTCATCTTCCTGTGCTGCCTGGTGGCGCTCGTCGCGTTCGGCCTGCTCATGGTGTACTCCGCCTCGGCGGTCGAGGCCGCCTCGGACGGGTACGCGCCCACGCACTATCTGGAGCGCCAGGCGCTGTTCGCGCTCGGCGGCACCATCCTCATCGTGGTGATGGCCTTCATCCCCAACCTGTTCGACCACTTCAAGCGCTGGCTCGCGTGGCCCCTGTGGGGCGTCGCCCTCGTGCTTTTGGCCGCCGTGACCCTCGTCGGCATGGTCGGCGGCGGCGCGCAGCGCTGGATCAGCCTCGGCTTCTTCACCCTGCAGCCCTCCGAGCTGCTCAAACCGGCGCTCATCCTGGTGGTAGCCAAGCTTTTGTCCGAGTACTATGCGGAGCGCGCGATCGACATCAACACGTATGCGGCCCGCATGGCGATCGCCGTGGGCGTGCCGCTCGTGTTCATCATCGTCCAGCCCGACCTCGGCACGACCCTCATCATCGGCATGACGGTGTTCACGATGATGTTCCTTGCCGGCCTCCCTGTCCGCTACGCCCTGTTCTTCGTGGCGGTGATCGCGGTGGGCGGCGTTCTCGCCATGATCGCGGCGCCCTACCGTCTCCAGCGCTTCCTGGTCACGATGGACCCCTGGGCCGATCCGTACGGAGACGGCTACCAGGCGACGCTCGCCATCATGGCGTTCGCGTCGGGCGGGCTGTTCGGCCGCGGCATCGGCAACTCGACCATCAAGTACAACTATCTGCCCGAGGCCCATAACGACTACATTCTGGCCGTCATCGGCGAGGAGCTCGGGTTCGTGGGCACGGTGCTGTTCTTCGCGGTGTTCGCGCTGCTCATCTGGAGCGCGTTCAAGATCGCGAGCGAGTCCCAGACCGTGTTCGGCCGCCTGGTCGCCGAGGGCTGCGCCGTCGTGCTCGCCGTGCAGTTCCTCGTCAACGCGCTCGGCATCATCGGCGTGCTGCCCATGACGGGAAAGACCCTGCCCTTCATCAGCTACGGAGGATCCTCGATGATCGCGAGCATGATCCTCGCCGGCCTGATCCTGCGCGCGTCGATCGAGTCCGAGGCGCAGACCGTCTACGACATGCGCCGCGACAGCTTCGCCGTGATGTCTCGCGCAGACGCGGGCTCGGCGCATGTGGGCACGTCGACGGCGGGCGAGGCGCGTCCGCGTCGCACCAGCGGGTTTTCCGTATATGATGGAGCGGGTGCGGGCGGCCGCCAGGCTGCGCCCGCGCACCCGCGCACGGCGCGTCCCGCCCGCGACGGCTCCTTTGGGCGCGTCGACCTGGGGCCCGATAGCGCCGATCGCCTGAGAAGCCGCGGCCCGCAGGTGCGTCGTGCGCCGCGGACATCATCGAGAAGGGATCGTTATGACCGATAAGCTCTCTGTTGCCATTGCCGCCGGCGGCACCGCGGGCCACGTGAACCCGGCGCTCGCGCTGGCGGAGGAGCTCGCGTCCCGCGGCGATTCCGTTCGCTTCTTCGGGGAGACGCGCCGCCTGGAGGGCACGCTCGTGCCCCGGGCCGGATTCGAGTTCTTCCCCGTCCAGGTGACGGGGTTCGATCGCGCCCGACCCTGGACCCTCGTCACGGCGCTGGCGCATCTGGCGCGCGAGGAGCGCCGCCTGATCGCGGCGTTCAAGGCCGACCCCTCGCTCATGCCCGACGTGGCGGTGGGCTTCGGAGCCTACGTCGAGCTGCCGCTCATGCGCGCGGCGGCAAAGCTCGGCATCCCGGTGGTGCTGCACGAGCAGAACTCGGTGCCGGGACTTGCCAACAAGCAGTCCGCCAAGAGCGCGGCGCTGATCGCCATCGCGCAGCCGAGCGTGCGCTCCGTGTTCGAGAAGCACGCCGGCCCCTCGACCACGATCGAGCTCACGGGCAACCCCGTGCGCCGGTCGGTGCTCGCGGGCGATCGCGCCCGCGGTCGCGCCGCCCTCGGGGTTCCGGAGGATGCGACCCTGCTGCTCGTGTTCGGCGGATCGCTCGGCGCCCATCACCTGAATCAACGCATGGTTGAGCTCAAGGAGCGCCTGCTGGGGCTCGATGGCGTCTATGTCGTCCACTCGACGGGCAAGGATGACTTCGAGGCCACGCGCGACGCGCTGGCGTGCACGGAGCAGGAGGCCCTCCGTTATCGCGTACAGCCCTATATCGACGGCATGGGCGACATGCTCGCCGCCGCCGACCTCGTGCTTTCCCGCTCCGGCGCCTCGTCGGTGGCCGAGATCGCGGCGCTTGCCGCCCCGTCCATCCTGGTGCCGTACCCGCTGGCGACGGCGGACCACCAGACCACCAACGCGCGCTTTCTGGTCGACGCCGGCGCCGCCGTCATGTTCGCCGACGCGGATATCGACGGCGAGCCCTTCGCCGACAAGCTCATCGGCCTGCTCGGGGATCCCGCCGAGCGCGACCGCATGCGCGCGGCCGCCCGCGGTCTTGCGCAGGACCAGGCGGCGGTGCGCCTGGCGGATGCCGTGGAGGGGCTGCGCCGCTGACCGTTCAGGCGTGCAGACGGCGTGGCCGGCCAAACAATCTCCCCGCGCGCGGCCCGTTTGCGTTAGAGTAATAGGCTGCTGCATTACATCGTCGTCCCAAGGGGAGACCAATTCGACATGGCACAGACTAGCACCATCATCGCGCCTTCGTTCAAGAGCGCTCACTTTATCGGCATCGGCGGAGCGGGCATGAGCGGCATCGCGCTCGTCCTGCACGAGCGGGGCTTCGACGTCACGGGTTCCGACCTCAAGACCTCCCGCTACATCCGCCAGCTCACGAGGGCCGGTGTCGACGTGCGCGTGGGCCACGAGGCCAAGACCATCGATGAGGTCATGCCCGACGTCGTGGTGGTCTCCACGGCGATCCCCGACACCAACCCCGAGGTCGTTCGCGCCCGCGAGCTCGGCATCCCCGTGTGGCCGCGCGCCAAGATGCTCTCGGCGCTCTCGCAGGGATACACCACCATCGCGGTCGCCGGCACGCACGGCAAGACCACGACGTCGTCCATGTGCGCCACCATGCTCGACCGCATGGGGCTCGATCCAAGCTTTCTGATCGGCGGCATCGTCGAGGGCTACGACACCAACGGCCGCAACGGCAAGGGTTCGTACTTCGTCGCCGAGGCCGACGAGTCTGACAGCTCGTTTCTGTATCTCGACCCCAACGTGGTGGTCGTCACCAACGTCGAGGCGGACCACCTCGATCACTACTCGGGCATCGAGGAGATCGAGGCGACCTTCGTCAAGTTCATGAATCTCGTGGGGGAGGACGGCACCGTCGTCGTGTGCGGCGAGTCCTCGCACCTGGTCGATCTTGCGCGCTCGACCGGCCTGCACGTGGTGACCTACGGTTTCGACGCCTCCTGCGACGTCGTTTGCACGCCGGATGCGGCCGGCCACGGGCTGGCCTCCCGGTTCGGCGTCAAGCTGCCCGACGGCACCGAGCGCCAGGTGACCATCAAGAGCAACCCCGGTCGCCACAACATGCTGAACGCCTCCGCCGCGCTGACCGTCGCATGGGCCGTGGGCGAGGACACCGAGGCCGCCGCGCAGGCGCTGTCCTCGTTCGAGGGCGTGCGCCGTCGCTTCACCCACGTGGGCGACGTGCGCGGCGTCACGCTGGTCGACGACTACGGCCATCATCCCACCGAGATCGCCGCGACGCTGAACGCGGCAAGCTCGCTTGACTTCAAGCACGTGGACGTCGTGTTCCAGCCGCACCGCTACTCGCGCCTGCAGGCGCTCGCCAACGATTTCGCCGACGCGTTCGCCCAGGCCGACAAGCTCATCCTTATCGACGTGTTCCCCGCCGGCGAGATGCCCATCCCCGGCGTGACGAGCAAGATGCTCGCCGACCTGGTGGCCGAGCGCCATCCGGGCAAGCGGGTGCTCTACGCGCCCGACCGCGCGACCCTCATGGGCTATCTCGATGCCGAGGTGGAGGAGGGTGACCTGCTCATCACCATGGGGGCGGGCGACGTCACCCAAGTCGGGCCGGAGTATCTCGACCACGTCGCCGAGGCGAACAGGGACGGCCGATAGGCGATGGGCCTGTTCAACGCCGTGATGGCGCTCTCGGGCGCCATCGACACCGATGCGATCGAGGGCGAACGCCTCGCTCGCCATACGAGCTATCGTATCGGCGGCAAGGCGGCGCTGTTTCTCACCTGCCACAGCTACCATGCCCTGCGCCGCGCCGTCGAGGTGCTGACGCGCGAGTCCGTGCCGTGGGTCATCCTGGGCAAGGGCTCCAACCTGCTGGTAGCCGACTCCGGATACGACGGGGCGGTCATCACGCTCGGGCGCGAGTTCCAGCGCTCGGTGCTCGCCGAGGACGGCTGCACGCTCACCGTGGGCGCCGGCGTCATCCTCGCCCGCCTGGTGAACGACGCCCTGTCACGCGGGCTGTCGGGCCTGGAGTTCGCCGTCGGCATCCCGGGCACCGTGGGCGGGGCCGTCTCCATGAACGCGGGGACCCGTACCGAGTGGATCGGCTCGCTCGTGGAGGATGTCGTCACGTACAAGCCCGGCTCGGGCATCCGCCATTACAGCCACGACGACGTGTACTGGGCGTACCGCGAGAGCGGTATCCCCCGCGACGAGATCATCCTTGAGGTCACCTTGAAGTTGAAGCCGGGCGACAAGTCCGAGATCCGCTCGAAGATGGAGCAGTCGCTCGTCAGGCGTCGGCGGACCCAGCCCATCGGGTCGGCGTCATGCGGGTCGGTGTTCCGCAATCCCGCCGACAGAAGTGTGGGAGCTATGGTCGAGGAATGCGGATTGAAGGGTTTTTCCGTCGGCGGGGCCGAGGTGTCGCGGGTTCACGCTAACTTTATTGTGAACAACGGCACGGCGACCGCAAGCGATGTGGTCGCCGTCATCCAGCACGTGTACAAGACGGTAAAGGAAACGTATGGCGTCGAGCTCAAGCCGGAAGTCAAATTCCTCGGCTTCTAAGCAGAAGCCCACCTTCCGGCGCTCGACCGGTGCCTCTTCCTCGCGCAGCGCCTCGGGCGCTCGGCCGAAAGCGGCATCGCCGGCGCCGGTTGCCCATAGCGCGCATGCCCCTGCTCGCACGTACGTGGCGCCCACGAAGCGCGCCGCGGTCAACCACGTCTCCTCTGCTCGCGCCTCGCGCTCCAAGCAGATGTCGGCAAAGCCCCTGGGCACGCGGTCGGGATCTCCCTCTGTGCGCCCTGCGGCGCGTGCGAGCGCGTCGGCCGCGCCGACCAAGCGCAAGGCCGCTACCTCCATCAAGCGCGTCCCTTCCCGCCAGGCAGCTCCTGCTCGCGCCGCCGCCGCGAGCCCCGCGGCACGGCCCGCCCGGCGCGCACCCCAGACCAAGCTCGCCGCTCCTGCTGCCGGCCCCAAGGTCAAGGCCCCCGTCAAGCAGAAGGCGAAGCCGGTCAAATCCGCGCCCTCGCTCGGCCAGGTGCGGGCGAAGGGGCCGACGTCCCACAAGTTCGATCTGAAGAGCTCCCAGCCCGTCAAGCTTCTGGCGGGTGCCGGCGCCGCGCTCTCGACCGCTCGGAAGGGGTTCGCTCCGACGGGTTCCGCGCAGCCGTCCGCCGCGGCGTCCGCGCGCGTGAAACCGACGCTGCCGTCCGCGCCCCGCATCATCGTGGCCGTCGTGCTCGCGGTCGTGCTTGTGTTCGGCCTCGGCGCCGCCGTGCTGGTCAATTCAAGCTTCTTCTCGGTCACCGGCGTCGTCGTCAACGGCAGCGAGCACGTCCCGCAGCAGACCGTCGAGCAGCTCGTGTCGGTCCCCGAGGGGTCGACGCTGTTCAACGTGAGCGATGAGGACATCGCCGCCGCCTTGCTGCAGAACCCCTGGGTGAGCGGCGTCGACATCGAGCGGCAGTTCCCGCACACCATCGTGATCACCCCGGTTGAACGCAAAGTTCAGGCCATCGTCTACCTGTCCGCCGACGACATCGCGTGGGCGGTGAGCGAGGACTCTCACTGGATCGCCCCGGTCTCGCTCGCCTCTGCGGGCACGGGCCAGACCTCGACGGATAGCGCCGAGTGGGATGGCGGCGAGGGCTCGTCGACGGATGCGGAGGCCACGGGGACCACGGGGACCGCCGCGTCGGCGTCGTCCAGCAACCAGCAGAGCATCGACGCGGCGGTGGCGCTCGCTCGCCATGCGGGCGCCGTGCTGCTCTCCGACGTGGGGACCGACGTGTCCCCCTCGAGCGGGCAGGAGGTCACCGACGACACGGTCCTTGCCGGCCTGGAATACGCCAAGGGCTTCAGCGCGGACTTCCTGAGCCAGATCAAGGAGATCTCGATCCCCTCGGTCGAGGCCATCTCGTGCGATCTGGAGTCCGGCGTCGAGGTGTCGCTCGGCAAGCCCGAGGACATCCAGCAGAAGGAGCAGGTCGTGCGCCGTCTGCTGGAGCAGGAACAGGGCGTGACCTATATCAACGTTCGCGTGGCCGATGCCTACACCTTCCGGAGCGCCACGGTGTAGGGCTTCGCCGGTTTGCTGCGCGTCCCGTGACGTCGCGAGGATTGACAGTACGCATATGTCACACCGCTTGATTGAGAGTACGCCTCAGGCACGCTTTTGTGCGAAAAACGTGCCTGAGGCGTACCGTCAATCAGGCGGTGTGACCAGAGCGTACCTTCAATCGTCCTCTCGCTGCACGCGGGCAGATGGTTGTTCGGCGCGCGGAACCCCATGGATTGGGCCTGACCTGCGGCGTTCGCGGACCGCACCGTTCGCCGTCCGCGAACGGTTGAGGGATTTACCTGCGAATTTCACATTTAGAGGATGCCAAAGTTGACTTGACGCCGGATTATATGCAAAGATACAGCAGTTTACCTCGACATTTAATCTGTACTTGAGGGTTATAGTCGACAGGCCGCCAAGCGCTTACACCGATGTTCGGAGGACCGTAACATGCACGAGAACGAGATCAACAACTACCTTGCCGTCATCAAGGTTGTCGGTGTTGGCGGTGGCGGAACCAACGCCGTCAACCGCATGATCGAGGAGGGCATCCGCGGCGTCGAGTTCGTCGCCATCAACACCGATGCCCAGGCGCTGGCCATCTCCGACGCGGACATCAAGGTCCACATCGGCACCGACCTGACGCGCGGCCTGGGCGCCGGCGCGAACCCCGAGGTCGGCCGCAAGGCCGCCGACGAGTCCCGTGACGACATCGCCGAGGCGCTCGCGGGCGCCGACATGGTCTTCATCACCGCCGGCGAGGGCGGCGGCACCGGCACCGGCGCGGCGCCCATCGTCGCCGACATCGCCATGAACGACGTGGGTGCACTGACCGTCGCGGTCGTCACCAAGCCGTTCACCTTTGAGGGCCGCAAGCGCAAGGCGTCCGCCGAGGAGGGCATCCAGACCCTCTCCGAGTGCGTCGACACCATGATCGTCATCCCCAACGACAAGCTGCTCGACATCGCCGAGAAGAAGACCACGATGCTTGAGGCCTTCGCGATGGCCGATGCCGTCCTGTCCCAGGGCACCCAGGGCATCACGGACCTCATCACCGTCCCCGGCATCATCAACCTGGACTTCGCCGACGTGAAGACCATCATGAAGCAGGCCGGTACCGCCATGATGGGCATCGGCACCGCGTCCGGTGACACCCGCGCGGTCGACGCCGCCCAGCAGGCCATCTCCAGCCCGCTGCTCGAGAGCTCCATCGACGGCGCCACGCGCGTCCTGCTCTCCATCGCCGGCTCCAAGGACCTCGGCATCCAGGAGATCAACGACGCCGCCGACCTCGTCGCCAACGCGGTCGACCCCGAGGCCAACATCATTTTCGGTACCGTCGTCGACGAGTCCCTGGGCGACCAGGTGCGCATCACCGTCATCGCCACCGGTTTCTCCGATGCGAACGTCAACCGCCAGGATCAGCTGTTCGGCCAGTCCTCGGCGAGCTCGCGCGCGTCCGAGCCGCAGCATGCCGCCCGCCCCTCTGGCTCCCAGAGCGCCCCGACCCGCAACATCGGCGGGACCGAGCTGCCGAACTTCGGCAACGACCAGTTCGAGCTTCCCGACTTCCTCAAGCGCGGCAACTTCTAAGCCAGCTCGCATCGTCTTCAAAGCGCCCCGGCTGCGGCTGGGGCGCTTTTTTGTCTCGTGCGATGCATGGGCCGGGTGCCCTGCATGCGAGAGATGCGATGTGAAATCGCCCGCGCGCGTCATGGATGCGGCAGGCGGGGGATACTATGCTCAGAATCGATTGAAGGGAGGCCGGCTATGGTCGAGCGCATGCAGCACGGGACGGTTGCGCTGGTGGAGGGTTCCGACGGTCCGGTCAGGTTCGCGTTTACCGAGCGCACCGGCGGGGTTTCCCAGGCCCCGTACGAATCGTTGAATCTGGGCGCCCATGTGGGGGACGATCCCGAAGCCGTGGCCGAGAACCGTCGCCGCGTCCTCGCGGCGCTCGGCGCGGAGGACCTTGTCGACAACCTGCTCGTTCCCAATCAGGTCCATGGGGACGACGTGGTCGTCGTCGACTCGGCCGAACCCGAGGCTCTTTCCCGCGTCCGCGAGCTGATCGCGGCGGGGGCGGACGCCATCGTCTGCACCGTCCCCGACGTCCCGGTCATGCTCTGCTTCGCCGACTGCGTGCCGGTCGTGCTCACCTGTCCCGGAGGGTTTGCGGTCGTCCATTCCGGCTGGAAGGGGACGATTGCCGCCATCTCCGCCAAGGCGGCTCGCATCCTCATGGACCGCACCGGAGAGGACCCTGCGAGCATCCGCGCCTATATCGGTCCGCACATCCTCGGCGATGAGTACGAGGTCTCGCGCGATCTGCTCCAGCGTTTCGCCGACCGGTTCGACCGGATCGAGATGAACGCCGCACGCCTGCTCGACCTGTCGGCCGCGATAGCGGAGGCGCTGGAAGGGGAGGGGCTTTCCGCGGACGCCATATGCGACACGGGGCTGTCGACGATGCGCGAAAACGATCGGTTCTTCTCCTATCGCAAGGAAGCGGGAACCTGCGGCAGGCACGCCGCCGTTGCCCTCATGCGCTGATGGGGCCTTCTGGGCCGGTGCAAATCGGGGTACGTCCCCGATTTGCACCCCCGGCATGCGTGTAATCAGATTCCTGCGCAGTCTTTACATGCGCTTGACATCCCCTCTGTACACTAGGTGTGGTCTTTTCCGAACGCGAGCCGTTCTGTGGACGAGTCGCACGTACACGTCGTTGGCGGGTAGAGATACCTAAGTCGACCGATTGGAGATTCAGTAATGCGTAAGATGTTCTCACGTCAGCTGGTTGAGGCGCGTCACGAGATGCTTTCCATCTACGAGGCACTCGATTTGACGATGCACGATGCGGTCCGCGCCTTCGTGACCAACGACAAGAAGCTTGCCAGCAAGGCCCAGCAGAAGACCCTGCAGATCGATGCCCGCTGCGCGAACCTCGAGGCCGTGTGCTACAACCTGATCGCCACCCAGAGCCCGGTCGCTTCCGACTTCCGCCTGCTCCAGACCGTCATCAACATCGAGTTCAACCTGCAGCGCATCTGCGACAAGGTCCGCCGCATCGCCCGCGCCGCCAAGCACAAGGTGAGCTCCGACATCGAGCTGCCCGCTGAGCTCGTCGAGATCATCGAGCAGGAGGCCTCCTACGTCTACAAGATCGTGGGCCGCTGCATCTCGGTGCTCGTGTGCAACGATCTGTCCCTCATGCGCGAGCTGCTCGTGCAGGACGACACGGTGCACGAGCTCTACGAGGAGTTCTTCCGCGCATACAACCGCATGTCCTCCGTCGAGCTCGCAGACGACAGCTCCTACGACGACCTGCGCCGCGCCATCATGGTCTCCCGGTACCTCGACCGCATCGCGAGCATCTCCATCGATGCGACGAGCTCCCTGTCCTTCCTGCTCACCGGCCAGCGCCTGAGCATCTCCGATATCGCCGAGATCGACGAGGACGAGCTGGAGTCCATGCGCATCCCGTCCGGCGAGGACGTCATCCTGCAGCCGGTCTCCGATGCCCGCTATGTGTCCAACCTGCCCGAGGACGAGATCACCGACGGCCTCAAGGCCCTCATCGCGCGCGCTGCCGCCGGCGATGACGACGAGGTCCTCGACGAGGAGTAGCCTCCTTCGCATACGAATGCTCGTCTGACATCTGGCATATATGTACAGACGATTGCCAAAGCACGGCTTCGCGCAGGCGGGGCCGTGCTTTCGCGTTACCATGGTGTTCGTACCGCAACAGATAAAGAGGCACCTATGGAACGCTATGAAGAACTGATTTCACGCCGTCGCCAGGAGATCTGCGAGCGCATGGCGGATGCCTTGGCGCGCGCCGGGCGCGGTGCGGACGACGCGCTGCTCATCGCCGTCTCCAAGACGGTCGGCACGGACGAGGTTATCGCCGCGATCCGCGCGGGGTACCGCACCTTCGGCGAGAACCGCCCCCAGGAGCTCGTCCGCAAGCTCGCGGACCTGTCCGAGCGCGACGGCCTTCCGCCGGTGCGCTTCGATATGATCGGCAACCTGCAGACCAACAAGATCAACGCCGTGCTCGGTCGCGCCCAGCTCATCCACTCCATCCGGTCCCAGCACCTTGCCGAGGCGGTGTCCAGCCGCGCGGCGCGGCGCATCGAGGCGGGCGAGCTTGAAGCTCCGGTTGATGTGCTGCTCGAGGTCAACGTCAGCGGCGAGGAGTCCAAGTCGGGTTTTGCCCCGGACGAGCTGCGCGCCTGCATGGGTCAACTCGTGGAGCTTATGGGTATTCGCATCCGCGGCCTTATGACCATGGCCCCCAGAGGGGATAAAGATGCTGCGCGCCGGACGTTTTCGGGCCTGCGCGACCTGCGCGATGAGCTTCAGGTCGCCCACGGCATCGTGCTTCCGGAGCTCTCGTGCGGCATGAGCGAGGACTTCGAGATCGCGCTCGAGGAGGGTTCTACCATCGTTCGCCTTGGGCGAGTGGTGTTCGACCCTTCTTTTGCACTACAATAGGGGTGTCTGGGCGCATGCCCGACCTGCACCATCTATACGCCACATGCACCACGGGCAGAGAGGTACCATCGTGAGCTTTCTAGACGACATCAAGAACAGGATTTCAGAGCGCACGAATCGCGGTTTCGGGAACGATTCGTATGGAGACGAGGAGGGCTACGCCGACGGCTACTACGATGAAGCCGACGGTTCCTACGACGAGCGCGGCTACGGCCAATCCGAGTCCTATGGATACGAGCCCCAGGAATCCAGCCATGGCGTGCTGGGCCAGACCCATCGCGGCGAGGCCGAGTCGGTCGCCGTGTACACGCGCAGCGGCCAGCTCGTAGGCGATGCCGATCGTCACGCCACGACGTTCAACCCGCCGGCGCGCAGCGCCGACGCCGCGTACCGCCCCGGCGCCTACGACACGCCCTCGAGCTACGCCGAGACGCGTCGCCAGGCCGCCGCGAGCGCATACGCGCCCTCTCCGGCCGCTGCCGACACCACCGCGCACATCAGCGCCGTGGTCAACGGCAATCCGCAGCTGCCCGCCTACATCCTGCGCCCCGAGAGCTATGACGACGTCGAGACGGTCGTGCGCCGCGTGCGCACCCGCCAGCCGGTCGCGCTCGTCTTCGTGGGCGTCCGCACCGAGATCGCCAAGCGCGTGCTCGACTTCAGCTACGGTTTCGCCTGCGGCCTCGGCGCCTCGGTCAAGGAGCTGGGGGACCGCGTCTTCATCGTCCTGCCCCAGGGCTGCGAGATCAAGGATTCCGACCTCGCCAAGCTGCGGGACGACGGCTATCTCAAGTAACCGAGGAGTTCGATACCAATTTACACCTTGCTTCAAGTGCTCTCGACGCTCGTGAATTTCTACGAGATTCTGATCGTCGTCTACTGCCTGTTCAGCTTCTTTCCCATCCGACAGGGTGGATTTATGTACGATGTGGCGATGGTCCTCAACAGCCTGGTCGGGCCGTATCTCAACCTGTTCCGCCGCATCATCCCCCCGATGGGCGGTCTCGACTTCTCGCCGGTTATTGCGCTTCTTGCGTTGAACCTCGGTTTTCGGCTGCTCGTCAACATTTTGCTGTAAGATGACACGAGGCGCACGCCGCATCCTGGATGCGCCTCAGTGACGAAAAGGAGAACTACCATGGCTATCACACCTGCTGACATCCAGGCGCAGACCTTCTCCGAGGCCAAGCGCGGTTATGATCCCGGAGAGGTCGATGTGTTCCTCGAGCAGGTTTCTGCCGAAGTCGACGCCATGCTCAACAAGATTGTCGATCTGAAGGGCCGCCTGACCTCCACCGAGCAGGAGCTGGCCGATACGCAGGCCCAGCTCGCCGCCGCTCAGGCTGCCGCCCAGGCCGAGCCCGTTGCCGCTCCCGCACCCGCCCCGGCGCCCGAGTACACCGCCAGCGAGCGCCAGATCTCCGCTGCGCTCATCGCCGCCCAGCAGACCGCCGACAACATCATCTCCGAGGCGCGCGAGAACGCCGAGCGTATCCGCAACGAGGCCGACGCCAAGGCGCGCGAGGTCATCCGCCAGGCGCTCGCCGAGAAGCAGACCGAGATCGAGGAGATCGACCGTCTCAAGGCTTCCCGCGAGGAGTTCAAGAGCGAGTACCTCAAGCTCATCCAGCACTTCATGGACGATGCGCAGAACTCGTTCCCCAAGGACCTGCTGAGCTCCACCCCGAGCGGTTCCGCCGCCGCGGTGCCTGCGGCCGATCCGGCGCCCATGACCACGCCCACCCCGGTGCCCGAGCCCGCTCCCGCGCCGATGCCCACCCCGGTCGCCGATCCGTTCGCCCCGATCGACAACTTCGGCGTCGACGATCTCGACTAGGTTCCAGGCTATTTTGCAGTCTCTAGGGCCGGTTGCACTACCTGTGCAGCCGGCCCTTTCTCGTTGCGGCCCCTGAACGCGATCGGGGACGCAGACTCCATGCGCTTGCGCGGGCCTGCGTCCCCGATGTGCGTGATGAGAACAAGAAGGGCAAAGCGGGCCGATAAGCCGGGTTCTGTCGAGGACGGTCATTTATCTCGGCGCGCATGTCTCCATGCGGCTCCTCGCACGCTACCCGGACGCGGGTCGGGCCGACCCATGGCGCCCCTATTTGCGCTTGCTCCGGATGGGGTTTACCAAGCCGCCGTGTTGCCACGACGCTGGTGGTCTCTTACACCACCGTTTCAGCTTTTCCCTTTACGGCACGCCGTAGGTGGGAGTCTTCTTTTCTGCGGCACTGATCCGTCGGGTTGCCCCGCCTGGCCGTTAGCCAGCATCCTGCCCTGTGGAGCCCGGACTTTCCTCACGCCGAAACGGACGTTTCGGTCGCGCGACCGTCTGGCCCGCTTTGCGAAGGGCATTATAGCATGCCGCGACCGAGCGAGGTGCGGCCTCGGGCGATCTCTCACACTGTCTATCAGGGGTTGGCTTACCACGAGCTTACAAAGAGCTTACAAACAAGGTTGCTTGTAACGTATTGGCTAAGAAACGGTAAAGTGATACCCTTTACAGGCGCATACGCGCAGGTCCACGGGCTGTTTTGGCACAGTCCGCCCCTTTGCGCTATACGGTTTGAGCGTTCGGGTGCTCCACTGGTCGTTTGGGCTGTATTCGCATGCGTTACAACGGAGGAGTTGGCGTCTTGGAAGTTTCTCTAGCTGAATTCTTGGGTCAAGTAACCTCGAACCCGATCATGGCGATATCGGTGTTGCTTACCCTCGGGGTCATCTTCGTCAACGGATGGACGGATGCCCCCAACGCTATCGCCACCTGCATCTCGACGCGCTGCATGAACGTGCGTCCCGCGATCATCATGAGCGCGATCTTCAATTTCTTGGGCGTCTTGATCATGACGCACCTCAACGCATCAGTAGCCTCAACAATCTCCAATATGGTCGACTTTGGCGGTAACGCCCACGAAGCGTTGATCGCCTTGTGCGCGGCGATGTTCTCCATCGTGGTCTACAGCGTGGGCGCGTCGATATTCGGCATCCCCACGAGCGAGAGCCACAGCCTGATCGCCGGCCTCACCGGCGCCGCGCTCGCCATCCAGAACGGTCTGGACGGCGTCAACGGCCAGGAGTGGATCAAGGTCATCTACGGCCTGGTGCTGAGCCTTGTTCTCGGTTTCGCCATCGGCTGGGCGATCTGCAAGGCGCTGACGTATCTTTGCGCGAACGTAGATCGGCGCAAAGCCAACGGGGCCTTCAAGTACCTGCAGATCTTCGCCGCGGCGGCCATGAGCTTCATGCACGGCGCGCAGGACGGCCAGAAGTTCATCGGCGTGCTGCTGCTCGGCGTCGCGTTCGCCAACGGGCAGCCCGACCTCTCGGGCGCGGTCATCCCGGTGTGGCTGATGCTCCTGTGCTCCACGGTCATGGGTGTCGGCACGAGCGTGGGCGGCGAGAAGATTATCAAGTCCGTGGGCATGGACATGGTCAAGCTCGAGCGCTTCCAGGGCTTCTCGGCCGACCTCGCCGGCGCGTTCTGCATCCTGCTCTCGACCGTGTTCGGCATTCCCGTGTCCACCACGCACACCAAGACGAGCGCCATCATGGGCGTGGGCGCCGTCAAGCGTCTCTCGGCGATCAACATGAGCGTCGTGCGCGACATGATGCTCACGTGGGTCTTCACGTTCCCGGGATGCGGCCTTATCAGCTTCGTCATGGCCAAGCTGTTCATGCTGCTGTTCTAACGTCCGTATCAACCGTTTCGCAATGGACTTTCGCGGGCCGTCTGTCTGCGCGCGAAAGATGAAAGTATAGCGACTGCTACTTGGGAGGCAGGTCTCGTGGCCAGGAAAAAGGATTCTTTCTACTTCGATTCGTTCACCTCGTGCGGTCAACTCGCATGCCAGGCGGCTCAGCTGCTCGCCGACATCATGCGCACGTTCGACCCTGATCGCATAGGCGAGAACATCGACGCCATGCATGCGATCGAGCAGCAGGCGGACGAGCACAAGCATCAGGTGCTCGACGCCCTGAGCACGGCGTTCGTGACGCCGATCGACCGCGAGGACCTGGCCGAGGTGAGCGACTACCTCGACACCGTGGTCGACCGGATCGAGGGCGTGCTGCTTCGGCTGTACTTCGACAACATCCAGTCCATCCGTCCCGACGCGCTGCAGCTCGTCGAGATGATCGAGCGCAGCTGCCAGGAGATGTGCAAGCTTTTGGAGGAACTGCCGCAGTTCAGGCGCACCAACTCCCTGCGCGAGCATGTCATCGCGATCAACTCGATCGAGGAGGAGGCCGACCAGGTCTACATCAACGCCATGCGCAAGCTGCACACGTCGTGCGACGACCCCATGCAGGTGTTCACGTGGCACGAGGTCTACACGTTCTTGGAGTATTGCGTCGACAGCGTCGAGCACGTTGCCGACACGGTTGGCTCCATCGTGATGAAGAACAGCTAGGAATGCGCCGGTCAATCGCTTTCGCGCCTGCGGGAGATTGACGGTACGTTTTGCGAAGCCGATAACGGGCCCCATGTCGCTTGCATGGGGTCCGTTTGTTTTTTTGCGTCGCATCGGTCTGGCTCCTTACGGCAGAATCGCCCGACGCCTATGGTCCCGGCCCGTCTTCCTGCAAAACTTGATACGATTGGTAGCGGTTCGTTTTCGCCATGTTGAGTTCGAGGGACGGGTATGGAGAGCTATATCACGATGCGGGCAGGGGTCGAAGCGACCGGCGAGTTCATCGACCGCAAGAGCCGGTTCATCGCCCAGCTTGTGCACGTGGAGACCGAGCAGGAGGCTGCTGCCCACCAGGCGGCCATGCGCGCCCGGCATTTCGACGCGCGCCATAACGTGCCGGCGTGGATTCTGGCGGACGGCCGCGAACGGGCAAGCGATGACGGCGAGCCGCAGCGCACAAGCGGCATGCCCACGCTCGAGGTGCTGCGCGGAGCGAACCTGCGCGACGTCTGCTGCGTGACGACCCGGTATTTCGGCGGCACGTTGCTCGGGCCGGGCGGCCTGGTGCGCGCGTACACGGCGGCGGCGCAGGCGGCGATCGAGGCGGCGCGCGCGGCGGGCCAGCTCGTCGAGATGACGAGCGTCGTGCCGGTGGATGTTCGCATCGCCTATCCTCAGTACGAGCAGGTGCTGCACGTGGCGGACCATGCCGGCGCGCACGTCTCGGGAACGGACTTCACCGATTCGGTGTGCCTGCACCTTGTCTTCAAGGCGGGGGAGGAGGAGCCGTTTCTGGCCGCTCTCACCGAGCTGCTTGCCGGAAAAGAGGACGTCGACGTCGGTTCTCCGCGTTTCGCCGAGTTCTAGGCGCCCTCGTCCTGTTCATTCATGAATGAACAGGGGCGTTAAAAAATCCAATCCTGGGCAAACGTCAAAAGGTGCTCCGTTGATTCATGAATGAGCGAAGGCATGAGCCTCAGGAAACGTTGATCAACGGCACTGTACTCCCCTCTATTGCGTCGAAGGGCCCGGGGATGCCACTCTCCGTGGAGAAAGTGGCTAGAAATTTCTATTTTGCTGTTGCTGAACCAGGATGGAGGGGCCAGAGGCCTGGTGTCGGCCAGGTTTCTCCTCGGCAGTGCCCGATTCGAGGATGCAAGGGTTCGGAAATCGTCTTTTCAACCAGCCAATGCGGACAAGATGGGTCAATCGGACATTTCCACCGCGCTCGGCTTACAGCAAAACAGAAATTTCTAGCCACTTTTGCCCGAAGGAGGGTGCGGCAGGAATCCTGGAGCGCGGGCGCGTGAACGACGGTACGCTATAGGCACACAGCTCAATCCAAGGTACGCCATAGGCACGCTTTCAGGCGAACAACGTGCCTATGGCGTACTCTCGA